>CAYGLT010000050.1:0-17177 GCA_964350875.1 uncultured Phycisphaeraceae bacterium
CCGTACACTGCGCCCATGTCCGCACCTCGCGAGTTCGCGACCGAGATCGTCAGGCGTCTGCGCGGCGCCGGGCATGTCGCGTACTTCGCGGGCGGGTGCGTGCGCGACGAACTGCTCGGGCTCCACCCCCAGGACTACGACATCGCCACCAGCGCGACGCCCGACGAGGTGCGCCCGCTCTTCAAGCGCGTGAACGAGGTCGGCGCCTCCTTCGGCGTCATGCTCGTCCGAGAGGGCGGGTCCTCCGGCGCCACCATCGAGGTCGCGACCTTCCGCGAAGAGTCGGGCTACTCCGACAACCGCCGCCCCGACGAGGTGCGCTTCAGCGACGCGAAGGCCGACGCGAAACGCCGCGATTACACCGTGAACGCGCTCTTCCTCGACCCGCTCGACGAATCCGAACGCGAGGGCGGCTCAGTCATCGACTTCGTGGGCGGGCTCGACGACCTTGCGCACAAGCGCATCCGCGCCGTGGGTGAACCCGACGCGCGGCTGGCGGAAGACCACCTCCGCGCGCTCCGCGCCGTGCGCCTGGCCGCGCGGCTGGGGTTCACGATTGAACCGAAGACCGCCGAGGCCATCGCGCGGCACTCGACCGAACTCGCGGGCGTCTCGCGCGAGCGCGTGGGCGACGAACTCCGCCGCATGCTCACCCACCCCTCGCGCGCGATCGCGGTCGATCTGCTCGAACGCCTCCGGCTCGACGGGCCGACGCTGGACTCGTCGAACGACCACCGCTCCCACCCACGGCCGAGCGTGGCCGGGCTGGCCGAGAACGCGCCCTTCGCATGTGCGCTGGCCGCGTGGGTGATCGACCGCGCGCACGACGCCGAGTCCGGGCTCGATCCCAACACGCTCGAACACGCGCTCGCCGAGGCGCCGAAACGGCTGCGGGCCGCGCTGTGCCTGTCCAACGACGAGCGGAGCGACCTCGTCGCGATCCTCCGGCTGCTGTCCTCGATCGCGTCCGGCTGGGACGACCTGCCCGTGGCGGGACGGAAGCGCTTGGCCGCTCAGGAACGATTCGCCGACGCGCTGGTCATCGTTGAATCGCGGGATCCCTCGCTGGCCGCCAGGACGCTGGCCGATGTCGCGGCCCTCGCGGCCACGCCTTCGGGCCTCGCGCCGGCCCCGCTGATCACGGGGGACGACCTCGCCGCGCTGGGTCACACGCCCGGGCCGGGGTTCAAGGCGGCCCTTGACGCCGCCTACGACGCGCAACTTGAGGACCGCGCCACCACCCGGGAAGAGGCCCTCGCCCGCGCGGCCGAGACCCTCAAACGGCAGGATGGGTAACGGATACGGAACACCGCCGCTCCCGGCGCGTTCTATATGATGCAGGAGAGGGCGAATCCGGGCTCTGAACCGCCCCGGGGCTCACCCGTATACTGATTCGTCCGGAACCCGCCCGTCATCCCCCCTCGAGGCGGCGACCGTCGTCCGAGCCCTGCGAACCCGCGTTCGGCCCGCGCCGATCGTGCCCGATACCGACCGTCAGCGGAGGAGCCGCCCACGATGCACGCCAAGAAGTCCCGCCTCAAGCCCGCGTTCGGACTGCTCGCGATCGCCGCCGCCCTCGGCCTCGGCGCCGCGTTCCCCCTGACCGCGACCGCGCAGAACTCCGTCGTCGCCGCCGCGCTCTCCGACGACAACACCTACGACAAGGTGGTGTTCCGCAACGGGCGCATCATCGAGGGCCAGATCCTCGAAGAGACGATCGACACGATCCGCATGCGCATCGTCGTCGCGGGCATCAGCACGATCACGACCTATTCCAAGGCGGACATCCTCAACATCGAGCACGACCTGAAGGTCGAGGGCGAAGACGCGGCGACGACCCCCGCGAACAAGCCCGGCTCGAACACCACGAAGTCCGGCGACGAGAAAAAGGAGGTCCGCGAGGGCGCCCCGACCGTCTACCACTTCGAACTCAAGGGCAACTTCGGCCGCGACATCACCGGCACGCCGCTGACCAAGGCGTTCGAAGCCGCGATCGACGCGGCGCCCGATGTGATCATCATCGAGATGGACGCCAGTTCGCGCGGCGGCTTCGACGGCCTCTTCGCGGCGCGCATCGAAGAGATGACGCCCATGATCGAGCGCGCGCTCGGCAGCGGCCAGCGCATCGTCTTCTGGATCGATCGCGCCGAGGGCGGCGCCGCGTTCCTCCCGTTCGTCAGCCCCGAGATCTACTTCAAGAAGGACGGACGCCTGGGCGGCATCGGCTCGCTTCAGGACTTCGACATCGGCAACGAACGCGTGAACGAGAAGCAGATCTCGCTCCGCCTCGGCCACGCCGAAGGCCTCGCCATCACGGGCGGGTACGCGCCCGAACTCATCCGCGCCATGGCGCGCCAGGACTACTGGCTCGCGTACCGCATCCGCGGCGGGCAGATCGAATTCATGCAGCGCGAGCCCACGGCCCAGGACAAGTCCGACGGCTGGCTCCTCCTCACCGACGACGGCGACGGCGACAACGAGGACAAGATGGAGGATGTCGTCCGCGGCCGAGGCAACGATGTCCTCAACCTCGACGCCGACACCGCCGTCCAACTCCAGGTTTCTGACGGCACCGCCGACACCCTCGACGATCTTGTGTTCCTCCTCGGCTACGGCCGCGAATACAACGAACTGGGCGAGGACTCCGAGAAGGTGATGAAGGACTGGGCCGATCGCATCGATCGCGCGCAGGAAACGCTCCAGCGACTCTCGAAGGACATCGAGTCCGCGGAAAGCCGCGGCGGCCGTCGCGGCGGCTCCGACGACGCGCGCCGTCTCATCGGCGAGCAGATCCGGCGCTACCAGCAGATGATCAGCATCCTCGGCCAGTACTCCGAGGTGTTCGATCCCAGCGGCGGCCAGCGCAGCCAGGCCGAGGTGCGGATCGCCGAACTCCGGCTCGCGCTCCAGCGGCTCCGCTGATCTCGACACTCCATTCGCGCCTCACCGACACACAAGCATCCACTCGCCGGAGACGGCAGCATGACGAAGACTTTCCGCAACGCACTCGACACTCTCCGGACCAGATTCGCCGCGCTCCTTGCGCTCGCGATCGTCTGCGCGGCCATGGCGCCCGGCGCGTTCGCCGCCGACAAGGTCACCCTGAAGGACGGCACCGTCCTCGAAGGGACGATCGAGCGTGAGGGCGACGGATTCATCTTCCTCCTGATCAAGATCGGCGCGGTCGAGAACCGCCGGCTGATCCTCCGCGAGGACATCAAGACCATCTCGCGCGACGAGCCCGCCGCGACAGCCGACTCCTCGACCAAGGCCAAGGCGTCGGATCGCGGCACGAAGGCCAAGACCCGCGACACCGAGGCGACCATCCCGCCCGGCACGCGGCGCGTCGCGTTCATCTCGCTGGGCGACCCGCCGGACAAGGACATGGTCGGCCCGTTCATGAACGCCGCCGCGCTCGAGCGTTCGATCGAGATCCTCAACGACATGCCCGACGAGACGCGGCCCGAGATCGTCGTGCTCAAGATCAACTCGGGCGGCGGCGCGCTGTTCGAGATCCAGAAACTCAGCGATGTCATCGAGGACAAGATCAAGCCCAAGTACCAGGTCGTCGCCTGGATCGAATCGGCGATCTCCGCCGCGGCGATGACCGCGTACACCGTGGAAGACATCTACTTCATGTCCAAGGGCAACCTCGGCGCCGCCACCGGCTACCGGATGGTGAACGGGCGCGCCGAAGCGGTCGAGGGCCAGCAACTCGAAGAAGTGCTCTACATGATGGAGCAGATCGCGGACCGCGGCGGGCACTCGCCGCTCGTGATGCGCGCGATGCAGATCGAACAGGAACTCTCCGCCGACATCGACGAGAACGGCGTGGTCACCTGGAGGCCCGACCTCAAGGGCCAGTATGTGGTGAACCCCGAGGGCCGCATCCTCACCTTCAACTCGAAGGACGCGACCAGGTTCCAACTCGCCAAGGGCGTCGCCGACACCAAGGCCGACCTGCTCAAACTGATCGTGGGCGACAGCGAATGGGTCGAGGTGGGCCTCGAAGCCGACGAATACCAGCACGAATTCCGCGACAATGTGTTCAACGCGCAGCGCGAGGTGCGTGAATTGCAGACGAAGTTGGGTTTGGAAATGCAGGCCGCCCAGTCGTCGCGCAACGACGAGCAGGCCATCGGCCGCCATGTCGGCGCCGCGCGGCGCTACCTCGCGCAGATCCGCTCGTGGGTCCGCAAGGCCCCGTCGCTCGAGGTCTACGAGGGCTGGACGCCCGAACGCTTCCGCGACATCGAGGAGCAGATCCGCGAGTTCCAGCGCCAGTCCCGCCGCTGAGTTCACCCGACCGATCACCCACCCACGCGACGCGGCCGACCGGCCGCGTCGTTCTTTTCCCGGGACGATCGCGCTTCACGCCGATACAACCACGACCACACGCACGCCAACGCGAGAACCAGACCCCATGCCAGACGCTCCCACCACGACGATCCCCTTCGACGGCGCCGACATCGAGGCCGTGCGCACGCACGCCCGCGCCCTCGCGGAGCGGGAGATCAGCGACGCGGCCGGGTTCGAGCGATGGCTGATCGACCGGTCAGAATTCGACGCCGCATGCGCCGAGACCGAGGCGAACCTGTACATCACGATGACGCGCGACACCGAGGATCAGGCCGCCAACGCCGCCTACACCCGGTTCATCGAGACGGTCTCGCCCTCGCTCAAGACCATCGGTTTCGAACTCGACCGCAAGCAGGTCGCGCTGCACGAGCGGTTCACGCTCGACCCGAAGCGCTACGGCGTGCTGGAGCGCGACACCCGCGCCGATGTCGAACTCTTCCGCGAGGAGAATGTGCCCCTCCAGACCGAACTCGCGAAGATGACCCAGCGCTACGAGCAGATCTGCGGCTCGATGTCCGTGCAGTTCGACGGCCGCGAGCAGACGCTCCCCCAGATGGCGCGCTACCAGGAGCGCACCGATCGCGGCGTGCGCGAGGGCGCGTGGCGCGCCGTCGCCGAGCGGAGGATGCGCGACACCGCGGCGCTCGAGGACCTGTTCGACCAGATGCTCGCGAAGCGCCACCAGATGGCGCTCAACGCGGGCGAGGAGGGATTCATCGGGTACATGTTCCGCGCGAAGCACCGCTTCGACTACACGCGCGAGGATTGCCGCGCGTTCCACGAGTCGATCGAGAAGCATTGCGTGCCGGTCGTGCGTGAACTCGACGCGTTGCGCCGCAAGCGTCTCAAGTCCGGCCCGCTCCGCCCGTGGGATCTCGCGGTGGACACGCTCGGCCGCGCGCCGCTCAAGCCGTTTGAGACCGCCGAGGAACTCGTCACGAAGACCTCGCGCGTGTTCGACGAGATGGGCGGCGGGCTGGGCCCTCTGTTCGCGCGGCTCACGAAGGGCGATTGCCTCGACCTCGCGTCGCGCAAGGGCAAGGCGCCGGGCGGGTACCAGTATGTGCGCGACTTCTCGCGCGAGCCGTTCATCTTCATGAACGCCGCGGGCATGCACGGCGACATCCGCACGATGATCCACGAGGCGGGCCACGCGTTCCACTCGATGCTGAGCGAGAACGACCCGCTCGTGCACTACCGGCACGCGCCGATCGAGTTTTCCGAGGTCGCGTCGATGGGCATGGAGATGCTCTCGATGGGCCACTGGGGCGCGATCTACCCGGACCAGGCCGATCTCGACCGCGCGCGGCGCGATCAACTCGTGGGCGTGGTCAGCATCCTCCCGTGGATCGCGACGGTCGACGCGTTCCAGTTGTGGCTCTATGAGAACCCCGATCACACGCGCGAGCAACGCCGCGAGTATTGGGAATCGCTCATGACCCGCTTCGGGCACGACATCCACTGGAAGGGGCTCGAGGATGTCCGCGCGACGCTCTGGCACCGCCAGTTGCACATCTTCACCGTGCCGCTCTACTACATCGAGTACGGCATCGCGCAACTCGGCGCGCTCCAACTCTGGAATGTCATGCGCGAGTCGGGGCTCGATCGGGCGCTCGACGGGTACGAGCGTGGCCTCTCGCTCGGCGGCAGCCGCCCGCTTCCCGAACTCTTCGAGGCCGCGGGGATCCGGTTCGATTTCTCGGGCCCGACCGTCGAGCGGCTCATGAAGGCCGTGAGTGAGGAACTGGGCAAACTCCCGGAATAACTCGGCTTGGGTCAGAGGGTCGTCTTCCGGTTTCTCCTCCGGCTTCCGCTTTCCATTGTGAAGGCGAGATCCATCTCCGGGGATTCAGGAGCAGACCCATGCGTTGGATATGTGCAGCAGCGGCGATGACTCTCGCAGTCTCGACGGCGAGCGCGAGCGTCGAATACCGGATCGATGACGGCATTTCCGAACTCGGCGTCGGGTATCCGACGGCGTTCCCCCCCGGATATTCTGGCGATGTCAGCATGGCCGTGATCAACGGGTTCACGGCGGTCGCGGGGGGCGAGCGCATCACCGATGTGTACATGCTCACACCCGCCTGGGTCTACGGCGGGACGCTGACGGCCTATGTCTGGAGCGGCGGAGCCACTCCCACCAACGCGACGGGCGCGGTATTGCAATCCAGCGCGACGATCACCACGCCCGCGGCAGGCCAGAACATTCTCATCGATGTCCCCGATGTCGACTTTGCCGCCGGGGATGTGTTCTTCGTCGGCATGCAGTTCACCTACACGGGCGGGACGGGGCCGTCTGTGCTGTTCGGACTGCTGGATCGCGACGGCACGGACAACGGCTATTCGTACGGGCTTCAGAACTCGAGTTTCATGACTTGGAATCTCGGGGGGCCGGCCGATCTGTCGGTCCTCAATCCGGCGACCGTGAGCGGCGCGATCGGCGCCAACGGCAACTGGATCGTGCGCGCCAACGGCGAAGCAGTCCCGGCCCCTGCGGCGCTCGCGCCGCTCCTGGGTCTGGGTGCTTTCGGTCGCCGGCGTCGCTGACCGGCCGCGTGTGTATCGTTCGCGCATGACGACGAGCCCCACGCCCGCGACCTCCGCCGTCCCCCACATGACGCCCGAGCAATTCCGCGAGACGGGGCGGCGAGTCGTCGACTGGATCGCCGACTACATGGAGCGCGTGAACGAATTGCCCGTCCGTTCGAACGCGGCGCCGGGCGAGATCGCCGCGATGCTCCCCGCTCACGCGCCCCAGCGCGGTGAGGGATGGGACGACATCCTCGCCGACATCGATCGCGTGGTCATGCCCGGGATCACGCACTGGCAGAACCCGCGCTTCTTCGGGTTCTTCCCGTGCAACACGACCGGGCCGGCGATCCTCGCCGACATGATCAGCGACGCGCTCAACGCGCAGGGCATGATGTGGAGCACCAGCCCGGCCATCACCGAGATCGAGACGCGCATGCTCGACTGGATGGGCGAGTTGCTCGGGCTTCCCGAGTCGTTCCTGAGCCGCGCGGGAACGGGCGGCGGCGGTGTGATCCAAGGGACCGCGAGCGAGAGTTCCCTGGTGTGCCTGCTCGCCGCCCGCGAACGCGCGCTGAAAACCGGCAGGGCGCGTTCGATCGACGCGATGACGATCTACACGAGCACGCAGGCGCACTCCTCGATCGCGAAGGACGCGCGGATCGCGGGCATCGGCGACGATCGCGTGCGGCTGGTCCCCACGGACGCGAAGTACGCGATGGACACCGCGGCCCTCGCCCGCATGATGCGCGAGGACGCAGCGAATGGTTTGATCCCGATCTATGTCTGCGCGACGGTGGGCACGACCTCGTCGGGCGCGATCGATCCCGTCCGCGCGATCGTTGACGCTTCACACGCCCACGGCGCGTGGGTGCATGTGGATGCGGCGTACGCCGGCGCCGCCGCCGTGTGCGAGGAACTGCGCGGCCCGCTGATGGACGGCGTCGAAGGCGCCGACTCGTTCGTGTTCAACCCTCACAAGTGGCTGCTCACGACCTTCGACTGCTCCACCCTGTGGGTGCGCGAGACGAAGGCGCTCATCGATGCGCTGTCGATCACGCCCGAGTACCTGCGCAACGCTGCGAGCGAGAGCGGCGCGGTCATCGACTACCGCGACTGGCAGATCCCGCTCGGCCGGCGCTTCCGCGCGCTCAAACTCTGGTTCGTGATGCGCCACTACGGCGCAGAGGGGCTCAAGGCGTACATCCGCGAGCATGTCCGACTCGGCGCGCTCGCGGAATCGCTCGTCGACGCGGACGACCGATTCGAGCGTCCCGCCGCGCGATGCCTGAGTCTGGTCACCTTCCGGCTCAAGGGCGAGAACGCCAAGAGCAAGGCGCTGATGGAGCGGGTGAACGCGAGCGGCGAGGCGTTCTTCTCGCACACCGTCCTGCCGCGGACCGACGGATCGGGCGGCGAAGGGCTGTACACGATCCGCATGGCGATCGGCGCGACGAGCGTGTGCGAGGACGACATCCGCCGCGCGTGGGCGCTGGTCCAGCGTGAGGCGGAGCATGTCTGATCACGACACGCTGTATTTCGACGGCCAGTGCGGGCTGTGCCAGCGCTCCGCGAAGATCATCCGCGCGATGGACTGGTTCGGGCGGCTGCGTTTCAAGGACATGACGCGCGTGCCCGAGCACGAACTGCCCGTGCCGATGGAGACCGCGTTGGAGGGCATCCCGATGCGCACGCGCGATGGTCGGACGCTGGTCGGATTCCCCGCCCTCCGCCGCGCCCTGCTCCAGACGCCGCTTGGCTGTTTGCCCGCCCTTGTTCTCTATGTGCCCGGGTTCAGCCACCTCGGGCGGGCGTGGTACGGGCGGGTCGCGGCCGGGCGGAGCAGGGCTGTCTGCGCGACGGGCGGGCCGAATCAGGCCCGGGAATGAGGAAGTTCGGTTGCGTCGGGCCTCCCGATGGCCGATGATCGGACCATGCGAGTGCTCCTGGACGACGCGACCCTTCTCGAATCCGCGCAGACGATGGGCGAAGCCCTGGAGGCGGGCCGCGCCGCCGCCGAGCGCGACGGGCGGGTCATCGTCGAGGTGTTCTGCGACGGGCAGCCGGCGTCGGCGGACGAACTGACCGATTCGGAGTCTCTCGCGCGGCCCGCGATCGTGGGCGAACTCACGCTGATCTCCGCTGAGCCGCGCGAACTGGTGGCGACGACTTTCGACGACGCCGCGGCCGCGCTCACCGATCTGCGCGACACCCAGCGTGAACTTGCGGAGAAGATCCAGCAGGGCGGCGCATCGGAGGCCGTCGGCGCGCTGGGTGAGGTCTTCGAAGTCTGGGAAGCGGCGCGTCAGGCGATGGAGCAGGGCGCGGCGATGGCGTCGATCGACCTTGGTCAGGACGATGTGTTCGCCGATCTGATCGTCGGCCTTACTGACCGTTTAAAAGAAGTCGCACGCACGGTCGAGCACCGCGACTGGTCAACGCTCGCCGACGAACTGGAGTTCGAACTGGGCGATCAGGCCGAGCGTTGGTCGAAGAAATTCACCGAGTTGTCCGCGACGCTGCGTCGCTGATCGGGAACGCCGGGGCGTCGCATTCGGAAGGGAGCCGAGACACGTTGGCACAATCCACGGAGCGAAAGGGAGAGAAGGGGTCGTCGAAGGGCGGATCGACGGTCGACGCGTTCGACGACGCGATGATGGCCGCGAAATCGGCGATGAAGTCGGGCGACGCGTTCGAAGCCGCGGCCCTGGCGGGCAAGGCGCTGCGCGAAGCGCGCGCGAAGCGGTGCTACGAGACCATGGCCGCGATCCTTCCAGTCCTGCGCGACGCTCGGTGCGCGATCCGCGACAAGGCGATCGGCGCAAAGAAGATTTTCCACATCGACGCGTGGAGCGAATCGGACGAGCCCGAAGCGGGGCTGTGGCTGATCGAACCCCCCGCCGTCGGCGCTGACGGGCGCGCGCTGCGCGACCGAGCGCTGGCCGCACGCATCCCTGCGCTGGTGCTGGTGCGCGAGCCGGAAACGCGCGACGGGCGCTGGCCGATGGTGATGGTCGGGCCCGCGACGACGCGCACGAAGGTTCAGCCCCCGCCGAACGAAAAGCCGACCGCCGGATGGCTGCTGGCCGCGCTCGAATCGCTCGCGCAATCGGCGATCGATTCGGTGGACGGCTCGGCGCCCGAGACGCGCGTGAACCAGTTGTGCGACCGGCTCGAGACGATCCCCGAGGCCGAGGCGATGTACGACGAACTCGCGAAGGCGTGCGTGCAGGCCGCCGCGGCCCACGCCGACGCGGAATCCCGACGCCGCACGCCCAAGGACGAGTGATGTCGCGCGACGCGCAACGACGCGAGCGCAAGCGACCCGACACGGCGGCGCGATTGCGTCGCGGCCTGAGCACCGTGCTCATCTTCGGCGCGCTGATCATCGTGGTCGCGCTCGATCGCGCAGGAGTGTTCTCCTCGCCGGCGCCGGTTGTTGACGGCGAGCGCGGGTACGACGGCGTGCGCACACGCGTCCAGCGCGTGGTCGACGGCGACACAGTGATTCTGGAACTCATCGACCCGCTGACCGATCGACCGACACGCGTGCGGTTGTGGGGCATCGATGCGCCGGAGACGGCCAAGGACAACACGCCCGCCGAGCCCTTCGCGGACGACGCGACGGACATGCTCGAGCGGCTGGTGCTCAATCGACAGGTGATCGTGGTGACCGAGCCATCGAAAGAGCGGGACGACTACGACCGGGTGCTGGCACATATCGTCGTTGACGACGACACGGTCGCGGCGGCGCTGGTCGAGGCCGGGTTGGCGGAGTCGGTCGAGCGGTGGAGGCACCGGGACACGGACCGGTTCGAGGCGCTGGAACTCTCCGCGAAACGAGCGAAGAAGGGGATCTGGAGCGTCCCGTCCGGAAGGTAGTCGTGCGTCCGGGCGCGGTTCACCCGTAGAATGGTTCGCGATGGGTTTCTCGATCAACAGAAGGCGATCGCTGGCGGAGCGGGGCGCGCTCGCGCGCCGACAGACCAGCGTGTGGCTGACCTGGGCGATGACCCAGCGCGACGATTCCCTGCCGCGCATCCCGGTGAGGCCGGTCGATCGCGGCGGGTGGAAGTTTCTGCGCAACAACCCGCTGGGCCGCTGGGTGGCGTGGCACTGGTGGGAACGCGCGTTCGAGCGACTCCCGCTGGGCAAGCGCTGAACCCGGCAGGCCCGAGAACCATCCCCGATCGCTGACCTCGCGGTTCGGGCGCGGTATCCTCCCCTCCATGCGGGATGACCGCCCCCGGAAGCCCGGGTTCGTGCCCAAGCCGGGTCGGACACGGGCCGATGTGGGGAGTCCGACCGCACACGACCGCCGCCCCCGCGATCCCTCGAAGTGAGCCGCCTCCGATGAGCGACACCGACACCCAGCCCCAGCCCGCCGCCGGACTTGATCCGCTCGAGCAGACAGAGACCCGGCTCAACAAGGGCTGGCTCGTGAAGATGGGCATCTTCTTCACGATCCTCCTCGCGTTCGGCCTGTGGGGTCTTTATGACGCCGTCAGCGCGTACCCCGCGCGTGGTCGGGCGGACGCCGAGTACCGCGAACTCGAGTACCTCAACGCGGCCCGCGACGCGGGTCTGCTCCTGCGCGCCAGCGTCGATCAGCCCAGGGTCGAACTCGATCGCCTGCGCGGCCTCGAAAAGGACCTCATCACAACCGCCAACTCGAGCGACACCAGCCAGGCGGCGATGCTCGCCCGCGCGGACCTCGCCAAACTGCAGTGGCTCACCGCGCTCTCGCGCGTGGGCATGCTCAGCCCGGCCAACACGACCTTCGAGAATCCGACCGGCCAGCGCGAAATCCTCGAGAACACCTGGGCGACCAAGACCCCGCCCAAGCCCCTCAGCGCGTTCGACATCCCCTCTCAGTGGCTGTTCGTGATCGCGGGCTTCGGCGGCGCGCTGTGGCTGACCTTCCTGTTCCTGCGCGTCTCGTCGAAGAAGTTCCGCTGGGAGCCCTCGACACGCACGCTCACCATCCCGGGCGGCCGCACGATCGCTCCTGCGGACATCGCCGAGGTGGACAAGCGCAAGTGGGACAAGTTCTTCGTCACCCTGCGGCTCAACGACTCGACCCCCGCGCCCCACGAGCACAAGTTCGACCTGCTGCGCTACACCCCGCTCGAGGCCTGGATCCTCGAGATGGAGCGCCACTCGCCCAACTATGTGCCCCCGGCGCCCGAAGAGCCCGCCGAGCCCGAGGCGGTCGCCGCGTCCTGATCGGATCGTGGATCTGAAACGGCCCCGCGCCGTTTCCCTACAGTGTTCGCGTGCTTGACGGGATCCTCCTTACGGTGCTCGTGCTGTCCGTCGCGCTCGCCAGCGCGGTCGGCATCGGTCTGACCCTGCTCGGGCTTCCCGGCATCTGGCTCACCATCGGCGTCGCCCTCATCGCGTGGGTCATCCGCGGCGAGACCTACTCGTGGTGGACGATCGGGGCGTGCGTCGCGCTGGGATTGCTGGCGGAACTGCTCGAATTCGTGCTCTCCGCCGCCGGGGCCGCGAAGGCGGGCGGGTCGAAACGGGCCGCGCTGGCCTCGATCGCCGGGGGCGTGATCGGCGGGATCCTCGGCGCGCCGTTCCTCTTCCCGATCGGGACGATCATCGGCGCAGCGATCGGCGCCGGGGCGGCGGCGGGCGTCTTCGAGGCCACCAAGCCCGGCCGCACGCTCGAGCAGTCCTACGCTGTCGGCCAGGGCGCCGCCGTCGGACGGCTCGTGGCCACGATCGTGAAAACGACCATCAATGTCGTGATCGCGCTGATCCTGGTCCTCGCGGCCGTCATCCCCTGACGACTTCGCCCCGGTCTGGACGGATTGCGGAACCAACCGCAAGGATTCCGGTCCTACAGTAATCTTCGCGCGCCGCCGGCGTGCGAGCCCACCGATTCCTGGTCGAGGTCTCGCCCCACCCGATGTCCGACCCAACCCCTCCCACGAGCCGCGCCGATTCCGCACCCTCGCGTCGAGGGCCGGTGCGCGCCGTGCTCGACCTGTTCTCGTCGGTGTGGCTCGGCATCACGATCCTCGTCGCGCTCTTCATCTACATGTCCGTGGGCAGCGCGCTGTACGCCGTCCGGCAGATGCGTTTCTTTGAGATGTCCGAGTTCGAGTGGTTCAACTGGTGGCCGTTCACGCTGCTCGTCGCGCTGCTCTGCATCAACCTGACGGTCGTCACCGTGCGGCGGATCCGTTTCAACGCGATCAACCTGGGCGTGTGGATGATCCACGCGGGCATCATCATCATGTCCCTCGGCTCGGTGTACTACTTCGTCACCAAGGTCGAGGGCGACACGCCCGTCTTCCGGCGCCTCGTCTCCATCTCCGCGCCGAATCACGACACCGTCTCGATCCCCGCGCTCCCGGGCGCATCGGTCGATGTCACTACGACCGACGGCCAGGCCATCCGGTACTCCATCGCCGAGACCGACCCGCGCTGGCCTCTTCTGAGCGGCGACGACAAGGGCAAGCAGGTCTACTCCGTCTCGGTGCTCGTGCAGAAGGGCGACTCGATCGGCGCGCCGCCGTTCATGGCCGCGCAGTCGGGTGCGCCGCAGGACAAGGCCGACGCCGCGGCGCGTCCGTTCGTGCGTCAGTTGTTCGTCGGGTATCCCCAGTACACCGAGGATGTGATCCCCGGCCTGGGCCGCGCGAAGAACATCATCGGCACGACGAGCATCGACGACGACCTGTCGATGTCGCTCGGGTTCGACGCGCAGGAGTGGTACCACATCGTGCACACCTGGGCGCTGTACACGCGGCCGGTCGACGAGCACGGCGCGCCGCTCGCCGAGTGGACCCAGCGCCCGCTCCCCAGCGCCGGCGCGGGCGCCAACGGCCGCATGCCGCGCTACAACGACTACCTCGTCGATCGCAGCGAGGTCTGGCTCCCCACGAACGACCGCACGCCGATCTCGCCGCTCAGCGTTCCCGCGGCGTCGCCCGACGACGACGCGCCCTTCGCCGATGTCGACCTCACCGTCACCGGCTACCTGCGCTACGCGCCCAACGAGCCGCGGCGCATCGCGGGCGATCACGCCGCCGACCCGCTTGCGCCGTTCGCGACCGTGCGCCTCTCGGGCCGCGGCCTGAGCGCGATCTACGCCCTCGAAGCGTTCGATCCCGAACGCTCGTCCGAGCAGGGCGGCAACCTCGTGTTCCGCTGGCTCGAGCCGGGCGAGGATGCCTCGCGAATCGGACGCGGGACCGCCGCGAAAATCCTGATCGAAGTCGGCGAGACGAGCGAGACGCTGACGATGGACGGCTCGATCCCCGTCGGGCCCGACGCGCCGTTCCGCGCGATCGGCGATTCGGGCTGGTCGATCCGCGTGCGTGCGCTCATCGACGACCTCCCGCTGGCCGAGGGCTTCCGCGTCTCGTTCGCGGATGTCGAATTGCGTTCGCCCGAGGGCGAGACGATCGAGCGCTGGATCGCCAACGACGCGAGCGTGACCAACGACATCGTGCGCGCGCCCGACGCCGACCCGAACGATCTGGGCGCAGAACAGCGGACCGCGCCCGACCCGCGCGTGCGAACTTTCTACGCGCCGCCCGTGTTCCCGCCCGCGATCACGCTCGTGGGAACCCACGAGAACGAGCATGAGGTCCTCGCGGTGCTCGGCGCGTTCGGGGGAGACCCCGTGGCCGTGCCTCTGGCGCCGGGCGGGAGCGTGCAGATCAGCGACGAGGTCACGCTCGACCTGATCGACTTCGCCGCGCACTCGCGCGTCGAGACGCGCCCTCGTGTGATCCCGGAGGAGCAGCGCGACCGCGACCTGGGCGTCTCGCTCTCGCAGGCGCGCGTGATGATCGAAGCGCCGTCGCTCGAGACGCCCCTCGCGATGTGGATCCCCTTCACCCAGAACCTGCTGCCCTCCCCCGCCTACACCTACGGCGGGCGCTTCTCGTACGACCCCGTCGTCATCGACCTGCCCGACGGCCGGCGCATGGAACTCGTCTTCTCGCGCGAGCGGCGCAAACTCCCCGCCCCCGTGGTGCTCGACGATTTCGTGCTCCACGAGCACATCGGCGGGTTCACGGGCGACACAGCCTCGATCCGCGACTGGGAATCCGTGCTGCGCTTCGTGAACGACGACGGCACGCTCGGCGAACGCGTCACCGTGCGCACCAACCAGCCGGGCGGGTTCGCGGGGTACCGCTTCTTCCAGGCGATGTGGGACCCCCCGGCGGGCGAGCAGACCGGCTCGCCCAGCGCGGGACTCAACTTCACGGGGCTGGGCATCGGCAACCGCAACGGCGTGTACATCATGCTCTTCGGCGGGACGCTCTCGGTCGTCGGCTCGATCTACGCGTTCTATGTGAAGCCCGTGCTGAAGCGCCGCCGCGCCGCCAGCGTGCGGGCGCGCATCGAGGCGGGCGAGTTCGGGGAGAACGCGAAGCGTCGCGCGAACACCGCGCAACGGGAGCGGCGTGAAACGATGGTCGCGAGCAAGGAGATCGTTCAGTGAAGCCTCGCACACGGGTCACCATCGTCGCCGCGCTGCTGATCGCGGGATTCGTTGCGATGATCGTCGGTCGGATGAGCAACCGTCCGCCGCGCGTCGAGCCGAGCGACTTCGCGCGCGAGGTCGACCTCTCCCCCCTCGCGAAGTCGGCGATCCACGCGCGGGGGCGGCTCAAGTCGTTCCACTCGTTCGCGGACATGATGGTCAGCGCCGTCGCCGGTCCGCACGACCTGTTCGGCCAGTCGCCCGACTTCACCTACTTCGACCTGATGCTCCGTCCCGAGCGGTACGCGGACGAGGACATCCTGTACATCAAGAACAAGGGCGTGCGCGCGCAACTGGCGCAGGCGTTGCGTCTCCGCGCCGATTACCCGCCCGAGCGGATCGCCTCGTTCATGCGCATCGGGCTGGTCTCCCCCGCCGCCGTCACGACCGATCCCCAGGTACGCGCGCAACTGGCGCGCATGGGCCGCGACGCCATGCGCACCGCGAAGTTCGTCGATCAACTGAACAACGCGCTCGCCGTGCGCACGCCCACGGTGCTCAAGGACAACCTGCGTCTGCTCCCGCCCCCGGGCGTGACCGACGCCAAGGCCGCGTGGCTGCCCCTCGCGATGCTTGAGACCGATTCGCTCGCGCAGGCGCCGATGGACGACGCCCACTCCGGCGCGATGCCCGGCGTGGTTCCGGGGCTCGACCCGACGCTCTCGGCCGATCTGTCCGCAGCGTGGACGCAATTCCGCCTCGCGTGGTTGAGCGACGACGCCGCGGGCGTGAACGAGGCGGCCGTCACCCTCGCGGCGCTGCTCCCGCAGGTGAACCCCGATCTCTACCCGCCCCAGCGACGTCTCGCGCTCGAGAGCATGTATCTCGACCTCAACAACTTCACCTGGGTGTGGATGGTCTACCTCGTCAGCGTCATCTTCCTGGTGATGGGCGTGGTGTACCGCTGGCAGACTGCGCGGCGGATCGGGATCGGGTTCTTCGGCTTCGCGTTCCTGCTCCACACCATCGCGGTGTTCCTGCGCTTCTACATCGCCGGTCGCTGGCCCAACAGCAACATGTTCGAGGCCGTGACCACCGCCGCGTGGTTCGGCGGCGCGGGCGCGATTTTGCTCGAGATCCTTGCGCGCCGCGCGCCGATGCGCAACCTGTTCTTCCTCGGGTCGGCGGTCGCGTCGATGACCGCGCTGATGGCCGCCGACTTCCTGCCCCTCTCGCTCACGCCCACGATCGGCAACATGATGCCGATCCTGCACGATGTGTGGCTCTACATCCACACGAATGTGATCATCTTCTCGTATGTGCTCATCGCGATGGCCGCCGTCACCGCGATCCTCTACCTGCTCTACCGGCTCGGGGGCGGGACGCCCGACTTCGCCCGCGCGGGCGGCGCCGGCGCGCTGCTGAGCATGAACGACGCCGCGGCCTCGATCGACGACGCGTCATCGAACAAGAAGATCACCGCGGGCGAGGTGTTCGACGGCGCCACCATGGTGCTGCTCGAACTCGCGTTCATCCTGCTCTGGGCGGGCGTGATCATGGGCGCCATCTGGGCCGATCACTCGTGGGGACGCCCGTGGGGCTGGGACCCGAAGGAGGTCTTCGCGCTCAACACCTTCATCATCTTCGTCGTGCTCGTGCATGTGCGCTTGAAGGTGAAGGACAAGGGCCTGTGGACCGCGTGGCTGGCGGTCATCGGCTGCGCGGTGATGATCTTCAACTGGACGGTGATCAACTTCGTGATCAGCGGGCTGCATTCGTACGCGTAATCCCGCGGCGGAAGAGATTTACCGCGGATAACGCGCTCACAACTCGA
>CAYGLT010000051.1:0-9875 GCA_964350875.1 uncultured Phycisphaeraceae bacterium
ACGCGTTCCGCTCCCTCCCCCATCGCCAGATGGGGGAGGCCAGGAGGGGGTCTTCGCCGTTCTGGGCCCACCGACAGCCCCCCTCCCCAACCCTTCCCCGTCCTTCGAACAGGGGAGGGAGCAATCGAAGGCGCTCAACCTGTGTATCAGGGTTTGCGCACCTTCGATTCCGGGCCGCTGATCTGCGCCAACATCAGAGCCCCGGGCGCGAGCACGGGGCGCGGCGACGCCGGAAGTCCTCGGATCATTCGTCCCGAATTCGCGTCCGCGCCCTCCGCTTGCGCGAAGGGCTCTGATCAGAGAGCGTGAACGCGCGCCCGACAGCCCTCCCCCTCCGCGCTCTCAGCGTCCTCCGTGGTGAACGCTCATCACCTCGCCGCGACG
This sequence comes from uncultured Phycisphaeraceae bacterium, assembly GCA_964350875.1. Taxonomy (GTDB): domain Bacteria; phylum Planctomycetota; class Phycisphaerae; order Phycisphaerales; family UBA1924; genus JAHBXC01. The sequence goes on from CAYGLT010000051.1 coordinate 385, forward strand.
GCGTCCCCCCGCGCCTGCTCCAGCCAGCCAAGCACCTGCGGCGAGGTGTACGCGTTCGAGATGATCGGCGTGTCCGCCGGCAGCCCCGGGCCGTAGATCGCCAGCGTCGGGATGCCCGTCTGCCCCAGCGCGCGGAGTTTCTCCCAACCCGGAGCGCTTGTGCTCGTGAGGTCCACCGTCATGGTGACGACGCCCTCCTCGCGCACGGCGGACTTCACCGGCTCGACATCCAGCACCGCCGCCTTGAGCGCCTTGCAGTTCAGGCACCACTCGGCGGTGAAGTCGAGCACCACGACCTTGCCTTCAGCCAGCGCGCTGTCCAGTTCGCTCTGGCTGAACTCGACCCACGAAGTGTCGTTGTACTTCTCCTTCGCGGTCGCGGTCGAGTCGAGCGCCCAGAGCGTCGCGAGCCCGCCAAGGGCGAGACCGATCACGCCGAACACGACGCGCCGGCCCGGCTTCTTCGTGATCTGGACCGTGCGCACGAGCAGCCAGATCCCCGCGAGCGAGGCGAAGAACGCGATGGCCCACCAGTGGAGTTGCTTCGCGAGGTACGGGTGATCGCTCACCAGCGCGATGAGCCCGGCGCCCACGAAGTACGCCGCAGCCGCGAGCATCAGGAAGCCCATCACCTGCTTGACCAGTTCGCTCGCCGGGCCGGTGCGCGGCACCTTGCTGAGCCACTTCGGGTTCGCGGAGAGGATCAAATACGGCGCGGCCATGCCCACGCCGATGCCCGCGAAGATCGCCAGCGACACGCTCGCCGGCTGGGTGGCGACGCTCGCGAGCAAAGCGCCCGCGACGAAGCCGAAGCACGGCAGACCCAGCACGCCGGTCATGAGACCGAACACGAACGAGCCCCACGCGCTGTCGGCCTTGGGGTTCACCATGTACACGCTCTGGGGCAGGTTGATCGTGAAGGCGCCCATGATGCCCACGCCCATGACGGCGATGATCGCGCCGATGCCCAGCGTGACCCACCAGATGCCGAAGATGCGGCTTGGGTCGGCGAAACTCGTCGCGGTGATCGCGAGCAGGCCGATGCCCACCCAGAACGCGATCACGCCGATGGCCATCCACAGCCCGAGCAGGAAACTCTTGCCCGGCGTGCCGCCGTGCTGGCTGATGGTCATCACCTTGATCGGGATGACCGGGAGCACGCACGGGGTGAGGTTGAGAATCAGCCCGCCCAGCGCGGCGAGGGCGACGATCGCGGCGATGCCGCCCGCGCTGTCGGCGGTCGGGAGCGTGATGCCGAAGAACGAACGCGCCGTCGCGGTCGCGTCGGTGGTGGCTGAGGTCGTCTCAACGGGCTCGCGTCCCCATGCCTGCGCGTCGGCGAAAACGGCGGGGTTGAAGCCGGAGAACTTCGGGCCCGGAGAGGCGATCGTGCCGCGCTGATCGAGCGGGACGATCTCAAGCGTGACGGTCACCGTCTCGCTGGCGGGCATCAGGCAGACCTGATCGTCGCACGCCTGATAGTCGATCTTCGCGGTGATGGTGCGCACGCCCGGCGCTGCGCCGTCGCTGACGAGGAGAGGCACATACGCGATGGCCTGGCCCTTGTAGAACTGGATCTCGACGCCGCCCGCGAAGGAGACCTTCTCGGGTTTCGTTTCGGGCCATTGGATCGGCCCGACGGTCAGGCCCTCGGGAAGGTCGGTGAGTTTGATCGTCGTGGCGATCGCCGGGAAGCCCTTGAGTTCGGGCGGCAGCACCGGCTTGTTGGGCCAGGTGTGCCAGCCCGCGGCGATGTCCAGCACCACCGCGAGGACGACCTGATCGTTCGGCGCGGCCTTGGGCGTCGAGAGCGACGCGGAGATGACGACCTCGTCGGCGGGCGCCGCGACCTGCCCCTTGCCGGGCAGGCCAAAGTCGTCGAACTGGGCCAGGGCGGGCCGGGCGCCGAGCAGCGACGCAAACAGAACTGCGAGGGTCAGCGAGAGGAACCGGGCCGTGCGCATGGAGAGAGATCCGGGGGGAGAGAGAGCCGGCGGCCGAAGCGTGCGCCGCCGCGTGGGGAACCGGGGGGAGGTAGAGGATAAGTGGGCTGATACCCGGGAATGTTCCCTCGGGGTGCGGGAATGCTCCGGGCGTCGCGGGCCTCTCAAGCGCCGAAGGCCGCCCGTCCGATACGACGGGACGGAGGACGATGCGCCCACGCCGGGCGGCGCCTCCGGGTCACCCCGCGCGAACCTATGGCCGATGTTCTGGCACAATCCGAGGTCGACACGCTCCTCGCCGCCGTCGAGACGGGCGAGGTCGAAGCGCCGAAGGACATGATCCAGGTCTTCAGCCGTCGCCCGGTGCGCGACCTCGAGAAACTCGAGGTGCGGCCGTACGACTTCAAACGCCCCGAGCGCGTCGGCAAGGACCAGATGCGCGCGCTGCAGACGCTGCACGAGGCCTTCGGCCGCAACTTCGGCGCGCAGTTGTCGGGATTCCTCAGGACCATTGTCGAGGTCAAGGTCGCGTCGTGCGAGCAGATGACCTACGGCGAGTTCATCTCCGGGCTGCCGAATCCCACGGCGTTCAACCTTCTGTACGCGGCCCCCCTCGACGGCGCGATGTGCCTCGAGATCAGCCCGCTGATCATCTACCCGATCATCGACCGCCTGCTGGGCGGCTCGAACCACGAACTGTTCATCCCCCAGCGCCCGATGACGGCCATCGAGGACCGGCTGGTCCAGCGGATCCTCAGCCGCGCGATCTCGGCGCTCGACGAGTCGTGGGCGAGCATCAAGGCGCTGCAGTTCCGACTGGGCGAGAGCGAGAGCAACCCGCAACTCGTGCAGATCGTCCCGCCCAACGAGGTGGTGGTGGTGATCGGCTTTGAGTTGAAGATGACCAACCGCGCGGGCACGATGAACCTGTGCATCCCGTACAATGTGATCGAGCCGCTCATGGGCGAGTTGAGCAAGCAGTCCTGGTTCAACAACGGGATGGCGAGCCACAGCAAGCAGTTCTCGAAGCGCATCGGCGGGCAGTTGTCGCACGCCACGCTCGAGGTCACCGGCGTGCTCGCCGAGACGACGATCACGCTCCGTGATCTGATGAACCTCGCGCAGGGCGACCTGATCGTCACCGAGAAACCGGCGAAACTGCCGACGGTCGTGGCGATCGAGAAGCAGCCGAAGTTCCTCGCGAACATCGGCCAGCACAAGGGCGATCGGGCGTTGAAGGTGATCCGCCCGGTGACACCCGACGATCGGATCTGATCCGGTTCAGACGGCCCGCTCGACGAGCACGATGGCCTCGTCGACATCATCGGTGATCTTGAACTTCGCGAGCAGTTTCACCATGTCGAGCATGCTGCGCAGGCTCTCCGACAGGTTCGCGAGCACGAGAGGCGCACGCACATCGTTGCAGTGCTCGGAGATCTGGAGCAGCGAGGCGATCCCGATCGAGGTGATCAGTTCGACTTCGGTGCAATCGAGCACCAGCCCGGCGTCGTCCCGGTTGGGGAGTTTGCGGCAGGCGGTGTCGGTCACCCCCTCGGCGGTGATGTGGTTCAGCCGGTCCGGGAGCCGGAACACGAGGATGTTCTTGTCCTGTCCGGCGAAATGGTGGTCGGAGGTGGCCATCTGTTCGGCAAGCATCGGCTCGGGAACAGCCCGGGTCAACAAACCTGCCGGCGCAAGGTTTGCCCGGTTTGACCCTCCCCCCAACATTTGGCTACTGTTCCTGCGAGCGGCCGACCGCTCCGACCGTCCGGCATGGGGCCGGCGGCGATTGCATTTGAGGCGATGATGATGCACACGGTCCGCAACGATGCGTTCTGACGCCGCCCAGGTTCGCCGCCTTGGCGTGTCCGCGCTCGCGCTTTGCGAGGCACGGAGTACCCCGATGGTCTGACCAAGCCCCTCATGCTTGGAACGGCTCTCGGCCCTCCGCCGGCGAGATCCCCTCTCGCCCGCCGCGCCGAGCCCACCGCCCGCATGGGCGATGGTCTGCGGACCACGCGCGTCTCCGTCGCTCGTGGTCCTTGTTCTTTCCCGGGGCCGTCCCCGTTTCGTCCTGTCCGACATCCAGACAACCCGCCGCTCGCCGGAACCTCCCGGCCACGACAAACAGAGCCAAGAAGCCGACATGAACACCCAGGAAATGCTCCGCGTCCTCGACTCCATCGCCCGCGACCGCAAGGTCGATCGCGAGGCGTTGATCAACGACCTCGAAGTCGCCATGGTGACCGCAGCGCGCAAGCACTACAACTCGCTCGACGCCGAGGAGTTCACCTGCGAGATCGACCGCCTCACCGGCGAGATGACGATGACGCGCCACGGCGAGCCGCTGAGCCTCGCGCCCGAGGCGCTGGGCCGCATCGCCGCGCAGACCTTCAAGCAGGTCATGATCCAGCGCTTCCGCGAGGACGAGCGCAACTCGCTCTACGAGGAGTTCTCCGGACGCGTGGGCGAGATCGCCATCGGCGCCGTCCAGCGCTACGAGGGCGGCGCGCTGGTCGTGACCATCGACCGCGCCGAGGCGTTCATGCCCCGCTCCGAGCAGATCCCGGGCGAGCAGTTCCAGGCGGGCGACCGCGTCCGCGCTCTCATCCTTGATGTCCGCGACGCGGGCAACCAGGTGAAGATTGTTCTGTCGCGCGGCCACCCGGACTTCATCAAGAAGTTGTTCGAGGTCGAGGTCCCCGAGGTCGCCGAGCGCATCATCGAGATCAAGGCCATGGCCCGCGAGGCCGGCTACCGCACGAAGATGGCCGTCGCCTCGATCGACTCGAAGGTCGACGCCGTCGGCGCGTGCGTCGGCGTGCGCGGCTCGCGCATCAAGAACATCGTCGATGAACTCAACGGCGAGAAGATCGACATCGTGCGCTGGAACGAGTCGTCCTCGATCCTCATCCAGAACGCGCTCAAGCCCGCGCTCGTGTCCGAAGTGTCGCTGTGCTTCGAACTCGGCCGCGCAACGGTCGTCGTCCCCGACGATCAGTTGTCGCTCGCGATCGGCAAGCGCGGGCAGAATGTCCGCCTCGCCGCGCGACTGACCGGCTGGGACATCGACATCCTGACGCCGGGCGAGTTCGACAAGGGCATCGAGACGATGGCCGAGACGCTCAGTTCGGTGGAGGGCGTCTCGGAAGAGATGCTCGACCGTCTGGCCGCGCTGGGCATGGTCAGCGTGTTCGACATCGAGGAAGTCGGCGTGAGCGTGCTGACCGAGGAACTCGAACTCGAGGACGACCTCGCGAACCGGATGGTCCAGGCCGCCGGCGAGCGTGCGAAGGTCGTCGCGGAGCAGCAGGAGAAGGAGCGCGCCGAAGCCGCGGAGCGCAAGCGCGACGAGGAGGAGACCGCACGCCGCCTGTTCGGCGACCTCGACGGCCCGCCCCCTCAGGTCGACGAGGCCTCCGAGGCCCGCGCCGCCGCCATCCTGGGCGACGACGGGGACGACGAAGCGTCGTAACGCTCGCCCCGCGCACTGCGCCGCGTATCCACCCTTCACCACCGGCAGACCTGACCTCGAACGACCGAACGAACGACCGCGGAGACGACCTTGGCCAAGCGTGTGTATGAACTTGCGAAGGACCTTGAGATCCCCTCGAAGGTGATCCTGGAGAAGTGCAAAGCCGAGGGCATGCCCGGCCTCCAGAACCACATGTCGAGCATCACGGCCGGTCAGGAAGCGACCATCCGTGAGTGGTTCACTTCGTCGGGCGGCAGCACCGCGGTCGAGACCGCCGCCAAGGTCGATATCGATCAGGTCCGCACGCCCGGCCGGGCTCGCAAGAAGGCCGCCGCCAAGACGGTGGACAAGGCGAAGGACGAATCCTCGGACAGCGCGGGCGAGACCTCGACCGCAGTTGCAGAGCCCGAGGCGCCCGCTCCCGCGAAGCCCGCGGCCCCCAAGAAGCCCGCGGCCGCGCCCGTCACCGAAACGACCAAGGACACGGACGACGGCGAGGCAGCCGCCAAACCCGCCGCTGCGCCCGCGCCCAAAGCGCCTGCCGCGCCTCCTCCCCCGCCGCCCGCGCCCAAGCCGGTCGAGGTCGCTCGCCCGGCGGCGTCCGCTCCGGCTGAACCTGAGGCTGCGAAGGCGCCCGCCGAACCCGAGGCGCCGGAGACTCCCGAAGGCGACACCGACAACAACGGCGACGGCTCGGACACCCCCGCGGCCGCGCCGGTGATGAATGTCCCCGAACGCCCGCGCGTCGTGAAGGCCGTCGGTCAGAAACTCGAGATCAAGACCCCGGCGCGACTCTCCGGTCCGAAGATCGTGCGCGTCGAAGCGCCCGATGTCGTCGATGTCCCCGGCCCGCGTCGAGGCGGCGGAGGCGGCGGCCCGTCGATCCCCTCCGCTCGCGGACCGCGAAGCGGCGCGGGCGTGGGCCCGGCGCGCGGCGGCGAAGACGATGCCTCCCGGCGCAACAAGCGTCGCGGCCCCGCCGGCAAGGGCGGACGCGACGGCGACACCGGCGGACGCGAATGGCGCAGCGCCGACCTCATCGAACGCGAGGAGCGCCTCGCCCGCGCGGGCGGCTTCATCCGTCAACGCAGACGCGACGCCGAGGGCAAGGGCGGACGCGGCGAGCGCGCGACCACCGCGGCGCAGACAGGCGGCGCCGTCAAGATCGCCGCGCCCTTCTCGATCAAGGACCTCTCCGCCGCCACCGGCGTCAAGGCGTCCGAGATCGTCAAGAAACTCTTCATGCAGGGCGTCATGGCGACCGTCAACTCGGGCATCGAGCCCGAGAAGGCGCAGGAGATCATGATCGATTACGACATCGAACTGGATGTCGTCGAGGCGCGCACCGCGGAAGATGTTGTCGCCGAGGAATTCGGCGAGCGCGAGACCGTCGACGAGCGCCCCCGCTCGCCGGTCGTCACCATCCTGGGCCATGTCGACCACGGCAAGACCTCGCTGCTCGACAAGATCCGCAACGCGAATGTCGCGTCGGGCGAGGCGGGCGGAATCACTCAGGCCACCAGCGCGTTCCGCGTGCCCGTGAAGGTTGGCGACGAAGAGAAGTTCGTCACCTTCCTCGACACCCCGGGCCACGAGGCGTTCACCGCCATGCGTGCGCGCGGCGCCAACATGACCGATGTGGTCGTCCTCGTCGTCGCCGCCGACGACGGCGTGATGCCCCAGACCATTGAGTCGATCAACCACGCGAAGGCCGCCGGCGTTCCGATCATCGTGGCGCTCAACAAGATCGACAAGCCCGAGGCCAACGACAAGAACATCCAGCGCGTGTTCGGCCAACTCGCCGAGCGCGGGCTCAACCCGGCCGAATGGGGCGGCGACGCCGAAGTCGTTCGCACTTCTGCGCACACGGGCGAGGGCATCCAGGACCTCCTCGAAGCGCTCGACTACCAGGCGCAACTCCTCGAACTCAAGGCCGACTTCGGGGGCGCGGCCCAGGGCACCGTCATCGAGTCACGCATGGAGGAAGGCCGCGGCGCCACCGCCAGCCTCCTCATCCAGACGGGCGAACTCTCCGTGGGCGACTTCATCGTCGCCGGCCGCGCATACGGCAAAGTCCGCGACATCACCAGCGATCGCGGCGAGCGGATCAAGTCCGCGTCGCCCTCGGCCGCGGTGCAGATCTCGGGCCTCGACACCCTCCCCGACGCGGGCGACAAGTTCTATGTGGTCGACTCGCTCAAGAAGGCGCAGTCCGCCGCCGAGCAGCGCCACCAGCGCGAGCGTGAGCGCGAACTCGCTGCCCCCAAGGCGACTCTCGACTCGATCCTCAACCAGCTCAAAGAGGGCGAGCGCAAGGAACTGCTCGTCGTCATCAAGGCGGATGTGCAGGGCTCGGTCGATGTGCTCAAGGAGAGCGTGCAGGGCGTCAGCACCGAGAATGTCACCGTGCGTGTGCTCCACGCGGCCGTGGGCGGCATCAACGATTCCGACGTCATCCTCGCCGAGGCGTCGGGCGCGCTCATCGTCGGGTTCAATGTCATCCCGTCGGCCAAAGCGCGCCGCCTCGCCGAGGACAAGGGCGTCCGCATCCGGCCCTATCAGGTCATCTACGACATCGTCGACGACATCAAGAGCATGGCCGAGGGCCTGCTCGAGCCGGAGATCCGCCAGGAGATCCTGGGCCACGCCGAGGTCCGCAAGGTCTTCAAGGTCTCGAAGGTCGGCGCCATCGCCGGCTGCTATGTCACCGACGGCGCGATCGAGCGCAACGCGTTCATCCGCGTCACGCGCGGCGACATCGTCATCGAGAACGACCGCCTCCTCGAGCAGCTCAAGCGGTTCAAGGACGACGCCAAGGAAGTCCGCATGGGTCAGGAGTGCGGCATGAAGATCGTCGGCTACGACGATATCAAGGAAGGCGACATCCTCGAGTGTTACAAGAAGGTCGAGATCAAGCGCACGCTCTGATCTGACGCGAGTTTCCCATCATGTTCGTCGGCGTGCTCCAGTTCGAGTTGGTCATCAACCAGAGCCACAGTCTCAAGGACAAACGACGGGTGGTCCGTTCCGTGAAGGACAAGTTGCACCGGGAACATCAGGTCGCCGTCGCCGAGGTCGCCGCGCTCGACACGCTGAACCTCGCCGTCATGGGGCTGGCCGCGGTCTCCAACTCCGGCGCGTACATCCATTCGCTGTTCGACCGCATCGTCGACAAACTCGGACGCACGCCCGGCGCGCAGTTGGGCGCGTGCCAGCGCGATGTCTTCAAGGGCGACCAACTCCCGGGCGAGCCGACCACCGACGACGGCGACCCGCTCTGGGATGAGCGAGACAGAAGAGAGGACCCGGGCGCATGAGCCATCGCAAAGAACAACTCGAGTCCGCGCTCCACCGTTCAGTGCAGACCGTCATCACGCGCGGCCTCAACGACCCGCGCATCCGGGGGATGATCTCCGTCACTCGTGTGCAGGTCAGCGAGGACCGGCGCGACGCGACCATCTTCGTGAGCGTGATGCCCGCCGACAAGGCCGAACTCACGCTGCACGGGATCAAGGCGGCGACGACGCACATCCGCCGCGAGGCGGGCGAACTCATCGACGCCTTCCGGATGCCCCAGTTCACCTTCAAACTCGACAAACAGTTCCAGAAACAGGCCGAGACGCTCGCGGCGATCGCGAAGTCGCGCAGCGAGGACCCGCCCTCGTCCCCGGCCGAGGGGACCGACGAAACCGGAGGCCAGGCGCAGTGACCGAGTTCGACGCGGACCGTTTCGACAAGATCGTCGCTCAGCACGCGCCGACGGACCCCGCGCCGCTGGCCGCCGAGAGCGGAGCGCTCGACGCGCTGCTGCTTCACTCGTTCCTTCTGTACGACTCCACCCACGACGACGCCGAACGCACGCAGAAGAAACTGCTCGCCGCGTTCGTGGATCTCAACGAGATGCGCGTCGCGCGGCTGGACGACCTCATCGCGGCGATCGGGCCGAAGTACCCCCTCGCCGACCAGCGGGCCGCCGCGCTGAAGCAGTCGCTCAACGACCTCTTCGAGCGTGAGCACGCGGTCACCCTCGACCGTGTCGCAGAGAAAAACAAACGCGACGCGAAGCAGTTCCT
>CAYGLT010000051.1:9975-16820 GCA_964350875.1 uncultured Phycisphaeraceae bacterium
TCCGGACGATCACGCGGCGCGAAGCCGGTTGGGAAACGCTCGTGAACCGAAGCCGCGCTCACGCCGTTCTGAGCACCGTAGCCCTCGTAGCACTCGCGGGCGCAATCGCATCGTGCACGCCACGCACCGCGTCCGACGGCTCCTCGCTCCGGCTCGATTCGATGGCTGCGCGAGAAGCGCATCGCCCGGCGCAGTCCCCTCGTTCGACGCCGACGCCGCCCGGCATGCCCGCGTCGCTGGCGGAGCCGGTCTCGCTGGGACCGACCGCGCGAACGCCCCTGGAAGACGCGATCAACGCCGCGGCGGCGCGCGAGGTTGAACTCCCGACGCTCGCCGCTTCCCCGCCGTTGAGCGACGCCCTTCGGTTGAGCGCTTCACGGATGTACGCGCAGGCGCGCGCCGCGTTGCTCGCGGGCGATCAGTCAGAGGCCGCCGATCTCTTCGGCCGCGTGGTCGCGATCGATCCGACCGCGGGACAGGCGTGGTCGTCGCTCGCGATGATCAGCGCGGCGCAGGGCGACCTCCCCGCCGCCGCCGAAGCGTGGCAGAGCGCGCTCGCCGCTGATCCCACGAACACGCGTGCGCTCGAACAACTCGGTCTCGCCGCTCTTCGGAGCAGTGACCTTTCGAAGGCGATCACGCTCCTTTCGCGCGCGAGACTGAATGACCCCGAGCGGGTCGATGCCGCACTCCCCTACCTGCTCGACGCTGCCCTCGCGGACGCCTTCGAGCAATCCGGCGCCGTGCTCGCCGCGGCGCAGGCGGCGGAGCGTGCAGCCTCGGCGCCCGCCCCGTTCGACTCGCCCACGAACGAGCAGCGCCGCCTGCTCTCGTTGCTGCGTCAACGAGCGTTCCTGCTGCGCGGCGCGGGCGACATGCTCCTCCGCCTCGGCGACCTGCAGGGCGCCACCGACGCCTACCTCGCCGCGCTCGACCTCGACGACACGCTCGATGCGCCCACGCTCGCGAGGGCGATCTACACGCAGCGTCAGCTGAGCGCAGACGCGTCCGCGGCGGCGACTCTCGTCCGCGAATTGGAGCGTTCCTCGGGCCGCGTCAACGCGCTGCACATCCGCCTCGTCGAACATCTCTCGGAAACACTGCCGCCCGCGATCGCCGCCGCGTTCGCCGAGTCGCTTCCCGGCATCGCCGCGCGGGGCGATTGGGACGACACTCCCGCAGCGCGAAGCGCGGCCGCCCGTCTCGACGCCGCGGGACAGCCCACCGCTGAGCGTTCCGCAGAAGTTCTGCTCGCGTATCTCACAGGCGATGTCGCGGATGACGCCGCTACCGAGCAACTCGCGCGAACCGCGAGAGCGACGCCCGCAACGCTCGCTTCGGGGCTCGCGCGGCTCACCGCATCCAACCCGCTCCGCGCGCCGTACTTCGCGCAACTGTTCCTGCGGTCTGCAGCCAGTCCCCAGGCGCTCGACGCGGCGCTGAGCGCACTCGCCGAGCGGAGCGAGAGCGCTCCAGCGGGCGACGAATTGACCGTTGCGCAAGGCGCTGCGCTCGCACGGGCCTGGTTCGCGCTCCGCAACGATCAACCCGAGCGCGCGCTCGAGTCGTTTGACGCGCTCACGAAGACAAAGACGCTGTCGTCGTACGCGGAACTCGGCCGCATCGAGTCGCTGTACGCGCTCGGCCGGATGCGCGACGCGACGAACGAAGCCGACGCGCTCGCACGAAGCGAAGACCCGGTCACAAGACTGCTCGCGGCCGAGGCGAACTCCCGTCTTCAGCGCCACGACGAGGCGTTCCAGTTGCTTCGCCCGCTCACGCAGGCCGGCGTGCTCCCCGAGCGTGACCGAGGGGAGACGCTGCTGCTCGCGGCCAGGTCCGCCGCCGCGATCGGTCAGACAGACATCGCCGCGCGTTGGCTCCAGGAAGCGACGATGCTCGCGCCGCTGCGCGAAGACGCGTACGCGGGCTTGTTGCAGATCGCGTTCGCCGCGGGCAATCAGCGCAATCAGGCTCAGTTGGCCGATGTAGTGCGCCGACTCCGCGAGAACATCCCGACGAGTCGCACCCTGCGTCTGCTTCAGGCGCGTGAACTCGCGGGGCAGAATCAGCCCCTCGCGGCGCTCGAGATTCTCACCGACCTTCTCGCGCTCGATCCGCGTGACGAATCAGCGCAGGAGCAGTACATCGCCACGCTGATCGCCGCCGGCCGCGCGGCGAACGCGGAGAGTTGGCTCCGTGACCGCCTGCAGACCGGGTACGCCCAGCCGACCACGGTGGTGCTGCTCGCTCGGGTTCTCGTCGCGAGCGGGCGTTCGGAAGAAGCCGAGCAACTCCTCAGCGAGAACACGGACAGGTTCCCGCGCAGCGATGCGCTGCTCCGCGAACGCGAGAACCTCCTGCGCGGCACACTGAACCAGCCCCTCGCGGCCGACGAACTCGCGCTCGAGCGGCTCACCATGGCCCCGCCCACGCTCGACAACACGATCGAACTCGCGGAGGTGCAGGCGCGCCTCTCGCGCTGGGCCGACGCGGGCGCAAGCCTCGAGCGCGCGCTCTCGCAAGCGGGTGTCTCGCTCCGCCGCGATCAGCGCGAGCGTGTGGCGCGCGCGATCGGCTTCTTCGCCGCGGCCGCGAACGAGATCGATGAACCCACCGCGCGGTTCGCCGCCGACGCCGCCGGGTTGCTCGTCGAGGAGCCGGGAGGCGCCGCCTCAGACGCGCTGCACCGCTCACGGATCGTTCTGCTGGTGCGCGCGGGCGCGCCTGTCTCGGAGTTGTTGTCCGCGTCGGAAGCCCCGGCCCGCGCGAACCGCGATCTGGCGTTGCAACTCCGCCTGGGCGCAGCGGAGATGATGAAAGACTCCGGGCAGGTCGATCAGACCTTCGAGTTGCTCAGGTCCGGCGCTTCGCTGAACGGCGCCGTCGCGCCGGAGATTCTCACCGCACGCGTGCTGATCGCCGCGGAGTTTGACCGCCCCGAAGAGTCGATCGCGGCGATCGAGGCGAGCATCAACTCGAACACCGTGGCCGAGTGCTACACGGCGCTCAACCGGATGCTCTTCGGCGAGGAGTCGGGCGAGTTCCCCACGGCCGACGCCCTTGCGTATCTCGCCGCACAGGTGTTCGGCAGCCGCGGGCTCGACGAGAGCGCCAACGATCTGTACGAGTACATCCTCTCGCTCAATCCGAATCATCCCTGGGCGGCCAACAACCTCGGGTACGGGCTCGCCGAGAGCGGCGCGGATGTGCTCCGCGCGTACGACCTGCTCCTGCGCGCGTATGCGCAACTCCCCTCCGAGACAGCGATCATCGATTCGATCGGGTGGGTCAGGTACCGCGTCGGCATCTTCGACGACACCGTCAACGCGCACGGTCAGAAGGTCGAAGGCGCCATCACGCTCCTGCGCCGCGCCGCGACGATGGGCGGCGACCCGCTCGACTATGTGATGCACGAGCACCTCGGCGACGCGCTGTGGCGCGCCGGCCAGACCGACGAGGCCGTCCGCGCCTGGCGCCGGGCGGATCAACTCGCCCTCACCGCGATCCAGCGGCTCGAGTCGCTCCCGGAGCAGAGCCCGGAGATCACCGCGTTCGGTGACACGCTCAGAACGGCGCGACAGAATCTCAACGCGCGCATCGCGGCCGCCGGGACGCCCGGCGTCGAGCCCGACCTTCCCGAGGTCTTCCTCGAACTCCGCGAGCCTGCGCTGAACATCCCCAATCCTGACCTTCGCCCCGCGCTCCCCGGCGCGCCGGGCGCCTGACGACACACCGACACCGGAGAGAGAACGATGGCCGGCCACAGCAAATGGGCGAACATCAAGCACCGCAAGGCCGCGGTCGACAAAAAGCGCGGCAAGATCTGGAGCAAGTGCTCGCGCGCGATCATCTCCGCCGCACGGACCGGCGGCGGCGACCCCGCGACGAACCTCGCCCTGCGCTACGCGATCCTTGAGGCCAAAGCGGCCAACATGCCCAAGGACACCATCGAGCGCGCCGTCGCCAAGGGCGCGGGCGAGTCGGGCGGCGACAACTACGAGAATGTCCGCTACGAGGGATACGGCCCCGCGGGCGTCGCGATCGTTATCGACGCGCTCACCGACAACCGCGCGCGGACCGCGCCGGAACTCCGCGCCACGCTCTCGAAGTACGGCGGCAACCTCGGCGCGAACGGCTGTGTGTCGTACATCTTCGAGCAGAAGGGCGTGATCACACTCGAAGACACCGTTGTCACCGAAGAGCGTCTCATGGAAGTCGCGCTCGAAGCGGGCGCCGACGACATCCAGCACGAAGAGGGCGCGTTCGTCGTGATGACCCCGCCCACGGAGTTTCTTACCGTGAAGGAATCCCTCGACGCCGCGGGACTCGAGACGGCTTCCGCCGAATTGTCGATGGTCCCGAACACGAATGCGGAACTCGACGGGGACGAATCGCGCCGGTTGCTCAAACTCATCGACGCGCTCGAAGACCTCGACGATGTGCAGAAGGTCTACACGAACGCGGAGTTCGACGACGCCGCGCTGGCGGAGAGTTGACGGATGGCCGCCGATTCCCCCAGCACGGGCGAGGGAGGGTCGGCCAAGCGGCGGCCCGGGGTGTTGCTCCGGCTGTGGCTTGTGCTCAAGGGCACCGTGATGTCGTTCATCAACTCGCGCGCGACGATGCTCGCGGCGGCGCTCGCGTTCTACACGATGCTGTCGCTCGCGCCGGTCGTGGCGATCACCGTCGTGATCGTGGGCGTCGTGCTCGGCAAGGAAGCCGCGCGCGGCGAGATATCCGAGCGGTTTTCCGAGATGCTCGGGCCGGACGCCGCGAAACAGATCGAACTGGCGATCAACGCCGCGAACAACTCCGGGACGGGGCTCGCGACCACGATCCTCAGTCTCGCGCTGCTGATCTTCGGCGCCACCGCCGCGTTCAACATGCTGCAGATCGCGCTCGACACGGTCTGGAACTCGACCGACCTTCGTGCGACGGGCATCTGGGGACTGCTCAAGAGCCGTCTCGTCGCGCTCCTGCTCGTGCTGCTCGTCGGCGCGGGAGTGCTGGCGTCGGTGATATCCACCAGCATCGTGCGCGCGATCGTCGCATACATCCCCGATGATCTCCCCTCGTGGTTCGACGCCGTCGGGTGGATTCAGTACAGCGTGTCGTTCCTGTTGCTCGCGGGCATTTTCTCGCTGCTGTTCCGCGTCTTGCCCGCGGGGCGCGGCAAATGGGGCGATGTGTGGGTCGGCGGCATCGTCACCGCGGCGATGTTCACCGTGGGCAAAGACTTCATCATCGGGTATGTCGGCAAGACCGGCGGATCCTCGGCGTACGGCGCCGCGGGATCGCTCGCGGCAGTCTTGCTCTGGGTGTATTACTCGTCGCTGATCTTCCTGCTCGGCGCGTCGTTCACGCACGAATGGGCGCGCCAGTTCGGGAGCCTGGGCGATCACGAAGTCGGCGGGACATCGGGCGTCCACGCGCGCAAGGGTCAGTCGGCGCTGAGACCCGAGTCGTCCGATTCCGAGTCCGATTCATCGACCTCGACCGCGACCAACTCGTAGTTGACCCCGTCGGCGCCAGCGATGCCGTAGCGCCCCGCGCCGGACTTCACGCACGCGGCGTCGATCACCACGCGCGCGGGCCAAGCCTGCGCCTTGTCGATGTAGTCGGGCATCCATTCGCGGCCCTTCTCGACGACGATGAGCAGGCCCTCTTCATCGCCGATGGGGATGAACTCGTCGTCGCCGCCGATGTAGCGCGACAGGCCGTGGCGCCGATCGAGGTCGAGCATCGCGCCAGCGGCGCTGTCCACGACGACGCCCATCTCGCTGATCCACAGGATGTCGTCGGTGAGATCCCACGGCCCTTTCGAGCCGGTGGGCAGGTCGTGCCGCGCGATGAGTTCGACGATGTTGCCCGCGGGATCGCGGAAGTACACCGCGTGCGCGTTCCACGCCTTGAAATGGACGGTGACCTCGCCCGAATCTCGTTCGGGGATGAGTTCAACGCCGCACTCGGCGAGCCATTTGCGGGCCTTGCCGATCTTGTTCTCGCGGATGTCGAACGCGAAGTGGTAGACGGGTTTCTCGCCCGGGGGCGCCGGGGTGAAGCACAGGAGCGTCTCCCCCACTTCGACGGCGGCGTCTTCCGGCCCGCCGCTGCGGTCGCCCGAGGCGCCCTCGCCCTCGACGACGGCCATCCCGAGCGTGTCGCGGTACCAGGCGGCGAGCGCGGCGGGGTCTTTGGCCAGGATCGTGGCGGCGAGGATGCGCATCGCTCGATCGTAGCGATTCCGGCTATCCTTGACGCATGGTCAACAAGGTCTACGCGAACCCCGCCGAAGTCATGAAACTCCTGCGCGAGCGCGGCGTGCTCAAGGACGGCATCGCCGTCATGGCGGGCGGGTTCGGGCTGTGCGGCATCCCGGAACAGATGATCATCGCGCTGCGCGACAGCGGCGTGAAGGGCATCACCGCGATCTCGAACAACGCGGGCGTCGACGACTGGGGGCTGGGCCTCCTGCTCAACACGCGGCAGATCCGGAAGATGGTCTCGTCGTATGTGGGCGAAAACGACGAGTTCGAGCGCCAGTACCTCTCGGGCGAGTTGGAGATCGAGTTCAACCCCCAGGGCACGCTGGCCGAACGCATCCGCGCGGGCGGCGCGGGGATCCCCGCGTTCTTCACGGCCACGGGTGTGGGAACGATCGTCGCCGACGGAAAAGAGACGCGCGAGTTCGGCGGGCGCACCTATGTGATGGAGACCGCGCTCAAAGCGGATCTGTCGCTGGTGAAGGCGTGGAAGGCCGACAAGGCGGGGAACCTGATCTACCGCAAGACGGCGCGCAACTTCAACCCGATGATGGCGCAGGCCGGCGCGTTCACGGTCGC
>CAYGLT010000052.1:0-13476 GCA_964350875.1 uncultured Phycisphaeraceae bacterium
AGTTTCGCATTCGTTCCATCGCGCCAGTCTATACCGGTGTCGAGACGACGCCCGGGCTCCCCCGGCTCCCCCGGTGGCCCCGGACTCCTATGATGCGGTCTCACACGGAGCCGATTGCTTTGACGGACAGGCAAGCGACAACGACACACGCGTCGGGGAAGCCCGCGATGAACGGGGCGATCCCCCTGCGCGATCGCGTGCAGTCGATCCTGGACCTGATTCGCCCGGCGGTGCAGAGCGACGGCGGGGATATCGAACTCCTCGAGATCACCCCCGGCGGGGTCGTCCGGGTCCGCATGCACGGGGCGTGCGTGGGGTGCCCGTCGAGCAGCATCACGCTGAAGCAGGGCATCGAGCGGAATCTGCGGGAGCACATCCCGGAGATCACCGGCGTCCAAGCCGTTGATTGATCTGGGCTTGTGACAAATTACCCAGATTCGCGGCGACCCGGGGCCGGGTGAAGTTCCTCGGACAAAGGGGGTTCCATACGGGCGGGAACCTGCTAGTCTGTTGGTGGTGGGAATCCCTGCGCCGTGTTGGCGCTCTGGCCAGGTTGGCCGCCGGGCAATGTGTTCACCGCCCCGGCAGGAGTTGCAAGGAATGCTTGTCATCACCCGGAGAGAGGGCGAAGAGATCGTGATCGGCGACCCGCGCCATCCGACCGGCATCGTCCGCATCGTGGGTATCAAGGGCGACCGAGTGCGCGTCGCGTTCGAGTTCCCGCGCGAGATCGAGGTCCACCGCCGCGAGGTCGCGGACCAGATCGCCGAGGAGCGCTCGGCGGTCATCGGCAAGATCGAGTTGGCGACCGGCACCACGGCGCCGCGCTGAATCTCGCTCAGCCCTTTCGGATCCTCGACAGTTCGCACAATTGCGAGACGGTCATCTGCTCGGGACGCATCTCGTGCGTGACGCCTTCGGGCAGCGCGTGATCGCGGCCGAGGGTGGAGCCGATCTGCTTGCGACGCTGGCTGAAGAGCGTGTGGCAGAGTTCGCCCAGCGCGCGGGGGTTGTCGGTGAGGGCGTCGCTGCGCCGCTTGAGTTCGAGCATCGCGCTCGTCACGCCCGGGCGGGGCCAGAAACATTCCGGAGGGAGCACGGCCACGCGGCGCACGGACGCCAGCGCCTGCGCGATGACCGTGAGCGGGCCGTATTCCTTGCTTCCGGGTTTGGCGGCGAGGCGCTCCCCCACTTCTTTCTGGATGGTCACATACTGCGCGCGGCAGTTGGGGAAGTCGGTGAGCAGCACGGCCATGAGCGGGCTTGCGGCGTTGTAGGGCAGGTTCGCGACGAGGGTGAACTCGCGGCCGCGGAGTGATTCGACGATCGCAGGATTGAGCGTGCGCTTGGACGCGAGGCAATCGCCCTCGATGAGCGTGAAGCGGCCGGCGTACTTCTCGGCAAAGCGTTCGCGCACGAGCGCGGCGAGGCCTTCGTCCATCTCGCACGCGATGACCTCGCAGCCGCGTTCGAGGAGAAGTTCGGTCAGCGCGCCCGCGCCGGGCCCGACTTCGAGGACGAGGTCGCCCTCACGCACGGCGGCTTCGTCGACGAGTTTCCTGCCGAGGTTGCGGTCGATGAGGAAGTTCTGCCCGAGCGCCTTTCTGGGCGCCAGGCCGTGGGCGTCGAGCATCGCGCGGAGTTCGCCGAGCGTGTGCATGAGTTGCTCACCACTCGCCGCGGAGGATGTGCGTGATTGCTTCGGCGACGCCGTCGTCGTCGTGCGAGGCGACATGTCTGTCGGCGACATCCTTCACGCGGTCGATGGCGTTGCCCATGGCGATGCCGAGACCTGCGCCCGCGAGCATCGCGACATCGTTGATCTCGTCGCCGATGGCGGCGACGCGTTCGCGGGGCACGCCGCGCTTCTGCGCGATCCAGTCGATCGCGGTCCACTTGGTGACGGCCTTGTCGAAGACCTCGAGGATGTGGACGGTCGTGCTCTTGCCGATCAGGCCGTTGCCGGTGTTCTGGCTCGACACGGCGGCGAAGTGGTGGAGCGTCGCTTCCTTCTCGAACTCGCTGATGATCTCCTGCCCGAGGTGGAACATGCGGTCGGTGGTCGCGGCGAGGCCCACGCGCACGGTGTGCTCGGGGTGTTCGTCGTCGGCGAGTTGCGGGATGTGTCTGCGGCGGACGCCCATCTTCTCGAACCACCATTCGTTCACCGGATCGAGCGGTCCCGTGTCGACGATGAGGTAATCAAATCCGGCGGCGTCGGGGTCTTTGAGGACCATGGATGCGCTGTTGGCGTCGCGGAAGCGTTCGACGACGCGGCGCACGAGGTCGCCGTTCATCGGCCAGCGCTGGAGCGTGCGGTTGGTGGACGCGTCGGCGATCATGGAGCCGCCCGCGACGACGACGGGCGCTTCGTCGTGACCGGGCATGCGCTGGTGCGCGCGGATGGCGGACATCGCGATCTTGCTCTCGATGAGGCCTCGGCCCGTGCAGATGACGACCTCGACGCCGGCCTTGCGCGCGGCGTCGACGGCGGCGAGGTTGGCTTCCGAGACCTTGCCCGTTGGGCCGAGCAGGGTTCCGTCGAGGTCGACGGCCAGGATGTCGTAGTTCGGCTTTCGCATGGGAAAGGGCGTCGCGAGTGGCAAGGGTAGCCCGCGCGGGCGGCGTGACGCGACTTTCCCGGGCGTTGGCGGCGCGGTATGTTGTGGTTCACGGACGAAACGCCGCCGCGTGCGAACCTGCGGCGTCGGAGACGAGTATCGACTTCCAGGCCATTCGCACGGAGGACACGCGATGCTTGATGAGAGGACACTCCGGGCATGACGCCCGGGCTCACCGACGCCAGCGAACTTGCGCACGCACTCGAGCCGGCGCTGCTTGAAGCGTGCGCAGGCCGGCTCGCCTCCCCTATTCGATGGTTCCGGACCGACTGGCAGCGCGGGGGCGCCGCCACGGGGTTCTCGACATTCAAGTACGACGGCGAGGACAGGCCGCGCGATGTGGTGGTCAAACTGCCGATCGGCCCGACGGAGCACCGCACGCTGGTTGATCTCGCGAGCACGGACGCGCCGACGCCGCGCGTGGCCGCCGACGGGTGGGAACTGGGTTCGTACGATGTCGGCTGGGTGGTGATGGAGCGGTTTCCGGGCGCGCCGTTGAGCATGGCGACCTCGGGCGTTCCTGCTGATGCGCCGGCGCACGAGCGGCTCAAGTCGAACTTCGAGGAGTTGGCGGCGGCGGCGGCCGTGTACTACAAGTGCGCGGAGGAGGTGTGGCCGATTGACCCTTCGCGCATCCAGCACATCGACTGGTCGCGATTGATCGAGCAGGCGCGCGACGCGGTGAAGGTGTCGCACATCGGGCACGAATCGACCTGGGTCGATGCGCTGAAGAAGGTGGACAGGGCGCTGCCCTCGCTGCTCGCGCGGTGGGATGCGCGGCCGATCACGACCTGGAAGCACGGCGATCTGCACGCGGGCAACGCGATGCGCCGGCCCGAGGGTTCGCCCTGGGGTCAGCCGTGCTGCGTGTTGCTCGACTTCGCGGAGGTCTCGCCCGGTCACTGGGTGGAGGACGCGGTGTACATGGAGCGGCTCCACTGGGCGCACATGGAACTGCTCAACGGCGTGAAGCCGGTGTCGATCCTCGCGCGGGCGCGCAAGGCGGTCGGGCTGGACAACGGCGAGGATTACGGCGAACTGGCGAACATCCGGCGGGTGCTGGTGGCGGCGAGCGCGCCGGCGTTCCTTCGCACGGACGGGAACCCGAGGTATCTGGATGCGGCGCTGGGGATCGTCGAGCGGCTCACGCCGGTGGTGGCGAAGTAGGAAGAGCACTGGCGGGCGAGCCGCCAGTGGCACCCGGAGAGATGGAGAGATGACCCCCTCCCACGCAACGCGTGGCGCCCGCTGCGCGTGCACCACGGCACCCAAGAGTGATAGCCCCTCACCCGCCGACTCTACGAGTCGTCGACCACTCCCCTGAGGGGAGAGGTGCTGAGAAGAGACTCAGATGCCGATCGTGCTCACGCCGCAATCGACATAGATGTTCTCGCCGGTGATGCCCGCAGAGAGGTCGCTGACGAGGAAGGCGGCGGCGCCGCCGACATCGGAGCCCTCGACATTGCGGCGGAGGGGCGCCTTGATGGGCGTGGCGTCAAGCATGGAGTCGATGCCGCCGACGGCGCTGCTGGCGAGCGTGCGGAGCGGGCCGCCCGAGATGGTGTTGACGCGGATGTTGTCGGCGCCGAGTTCCGCGGCGAGGTAGCGCGAGGTGCACTCGAGCGCGGCCTTGGCGACGCCCATGACATTGTATCCGGGGACGACCTTCTCGCTGCCGTAGTAGGACATGGCGAGGATGGAGCCGCCGCCGCTGGCCTTCATCTGCGGGTGCGCGGCCTTGGCGAACGCGGCGAGGGTGTACGCGGAGATGTCGATCGCGGAGAGGTACGCGGCGCGGGGCGTTTCGTTGAAGACGCCCGGGCGGAGCCACTCGCGATCGGCGAAGGCGATGGAGTGGATGACGAAGTCGAGGCGCTCGTGCTTCTTGGAGTAGGCCTCGAAGATGGCGTCGATCTCGGCGTCGTTGGAGGCGTCGCACGGGAAGAGCCAGGGGTCGGAGACGCCGAGTTTCTCGACGGCCTTGGCGGTGCGTCGCTCGTTCTTGTCGCCCGGGAGGTGGGCGAAGGCGCAGACGCCGCCGTTCTTGATGATGGAGTCGGCGATGTGGGTTGCGTACGAGCGATCGTTGGCGACGCCGAAGACGAGGCCGACTTTGCCGGAGAGGAGTGCCATGGGGATTCCTGAAGAGGGTTCACCGCAGAGGACGCGGAGAACGCAGAGATGGGGAGGGTGGAAGAGGGGATTGTGTCAGGACGCGGCGGACGATCCCGTCGCGGAGGCGAGGGACATTGAAGTTCATGAGAAGGCCTACAGAATAGCCGGATAGCCGCAAGTAAGTCAGGAGTTGGGCTTCGTGAACCGGAAGGATGGATTCGACGGCTTTCAGTTCGAGCACGATCGCGTCGGCCACGACTAAGTCCAGTCGGTATCCGGCGTCAACCTCGATACCGCGGTAGCGAACGGGCAGGACGACTTGCCGCATGAACGGCACTCCCTCACACGCGAGTTCGTGGGCGAGGCAGACCTCGTAGGCCGACTCCAACAGACCAGGGCCGAGTTCTCGGTGCACTCTGATCGCGGCGCCGATCACGGCGGAACTCAACTCCGCGTGTTCGTACTGGTTGCTTCCTTCCATCACTCCCCCTCTCTGCGGCCTCTGCGTTCTCTGCGGTGAATCTCTTATTCCCAGGTCAGCACGACATTGCCGAACTGCTCTCCCGCTTCGAGGCGTTGCCAGGCCTTGCGCGCGTCGGTCCAGGGGTGGACGCTGTCGACGACGGGCTTGAGTTGTCCGGCGCGGAAGAGGGAGACGATCTCCTTGAACTCGTCGATGGATCCCATCGTGGAGCCGAGGATGCGGAGCTGGTTCCAGAAGACGCGCGCGAGGTCGGTGGTGGCGTCGGGTCCGGTCGTGGCGCCGCAGGTGACATACGCGCCGCCGCGCGCGAGGGACTTGATGCACCAGAGGTGCGTGGCCTTGCCGATGGAGTCGACAACGACATCGAAGCCGCGTTTGTTCGTGATGCCGCGTGCTTCGCGCGACCAGTCCTCGCCTTTGTCGAGGATGGTGTGATCGGCGCCGAGTTGCTGGGCCTTCTCGAGTTTCCACGGGTGGCGCGAGGTCACGGCGACTTTGCATCCCATGTGTTTGGCGATCATGAGGGAAGCGGTCGCGACGCCTCCTCCGATGCCGGTGACGAGGACGGACTGTCCGGGTTTGAGTTCGGCCTTGCGCAGCATTCCCCATGCGGTGAGGAAGGTGAGGCCGAAGGCGGCGGCTTCGACGGGGTCGGCGTCGCCGATGTCGGCGAGTTGGCTGACGGGCGCGTTGAAGAACGAGCAGTGGCCGCCGTTGTGGTGTTCGCCGAGGAGTTCGTACTCGGGGGCGAGCGAGGAGCCCGGAGGGTCGTCGGGCAGGACGCGGTCGGGCTGGCGGACGGCGGCGTCCATGATGACGCGTCGGCCCTTCCACGAGGGATCGACGCCCTCGCCGACGGATTCGACCGTGCCGCAGACATCGCATCCGGAGATGCGGGGCCAGGTGAGGGGGATGCCCGGGAGGCCCCTGCCGACCCAGAGGTCCATGTGGTTGAGGGCGGAGGCCTCGACCTTGAGGCGGACCTCACCGGGGCCGGGAGCGGGCGGCTCGGGCCAGTCGGTGACGGCGTCGATGTTGGGGGCGACGGGGTTTCCCTGACGGCTGATGACTGCTGCGTTCATAGGTTGCAAGGGTAGGTGCAAGCCCCTCGGAGGGTCCGGAAGCGGAATCACGGGGACTGTGGGTGGCCGCGCTTGACATATCAAACAATCTTGATATATTGAGATTATGACAAGAACGACCGCGGCTCCGATCCCCCCCGCCGCCTTCGAGCGTGCCGCCGAGGTGTTCAGGGTGCTCGCGCATCCGGCGCGGCTGCAGATCGTCGAGCGGCTGGACCTGCGTGAGCCGCGGACGGTGGGCGACCTTGCGGACGAGTTGGGGCTCGCGCACGCGGCGTGCAGTCAGCATCTGAACCTGATGCGTGTGCACGGCCTTGTCGAGCGGGTGAAGAGCGGGCGCGAATCGCTGTACCGCGTGGCCGATCCGCGCGCGATCGTGATCCTGAACTGCATTCGGACGCACGCCTCTGACGCGTGAATGCGTCGCGTGGTGGTTGGCCCGGGCGGAGTGCCCGGGCGGTCAAGGAGACCGACAGATGAAGAACCCTCTGACGATGCCGCGGTGGTCGCCGTACGCCGTGGGCGCCGGTATCGGCGTGCTTTCATGGGCGACATTCCTGTTCATGGACAAGGCGTTGGGGACCTCGACGACGATGGTGAATGTCGCGGGGATGATCGAATACCCGATCGCTCCCGAGCATGTGCGTGAGAACGCGTACCTGGCGAAGTATGTGATCGCGTCGCCGGCGATCGACTGGCAGTTCGCGCTGGTCGTGTTCCTCGTGATTGGCGCGTTCCTGTCGGCGCGGCTGTCGCGTCAGCGGTTCGTCGAGCGCGTGCCGCGTGTGTGGGCGGCGCGGTTCGGCGAGGGCCGCGTGAAGCGGTACATCTTCGCGTTCATCGGCGGCGCGGTGCTGCTGTTTGGCGCGAGGCTGGCCGGCGGGTGCACGAGCGGTCACGGGATTTCGGGTTCGCTGCAACTCGCGCTGTCCTCGTGGACTTTCTTCCTCACGATGTTCGCTTCGGGCGTTGCGACGGCGTTCGTGCTGTACGGCGTCGGCGTTGCGCGGAAGGAGGGTTGATCGATGGAACCGAACACACTGAACCTCATTGCTCCGTGGTCTGACCTTGCGCTGGGCGCGCTGACCGGGCTGGTCTTCGGTTTCCTGCTCCAGAAGGGGCGCGTGACTCGCGCGGATGTCATCCTGAACCAGTTCCTGTTCCGTGATTTCACGGTGCTGAAGGTGATGCTGACGGCGATCGTGGTCGGCGCGATCGGGATCTGGGGGATGCTCCAGACGGGGATGATCGAATCGCTGCATGTGAAGAACGCGGCGCTGCTGGGCAACGGCGTCGGCGGCTTGATCTTCGGCGTCGGGATGGCGGTGCTCGGCTATTGCCCGGGGACGGGAGTCGCGGCGATCGGCGATGGTTCGCGGCACGCGATCTTCGGCGTGCTGGGGATGATCGCGGGCGCGGCGGTGTACTCCGAGGCGCACGCGTGGCTCAACGCGCACCTGAACAAACTCTACGACCTCGGGAAGGCGACGATGCCGAGCGAGACGGGGCTGTCGCCCTGGTGGTTCATTGCGGCGCTCGGCGTCATCGCGGTGGGCGTGTTCGTAGCGATCGAGCGCGTGGAGCGCGGCCGCGCAGCGCGCGTCACGGCCTGAGCGAGGCGAGGTGCGCTGGATCGATCATGCTCGGCGCGTGTTCGACGAGACCGAAGCGCTTGAGCCAGACGCGTGCATGCTCGTCGATGCGGAGCGGTCGGGCGCCGGCAGAGGTCCGCCTGAGCAGGATGATCGAGAGGTCGTCTTCTGGTGGCGCGCCGGCGCGGCGTGACTCCAACTCGTCGACGATCGCGTGCACGAGGCTCGCATCGGGCTCATCGGCGAGGGAACTGAGGAGGTCGAGAAATCCTTCCTCGCCGAGCATCTCGCCTGCTCCGTCCCTTGTCTCCAGGACAGCATCGGTGAAGAGAAGGATGGCGTCACCCGTTTTGAACGGGATCGCGAATTGTTCGTAGTCCACGCCCTCGATGATCCCGAGCGGGATGTTGCGCGGCCCTGCGACGGCGGCTGAGTCAGCGTCGATGGTGCGCCATGCGGATTCACCAGAGCCTCGGGCGACGGGGCGAGGGTGCCCGGCGTTGAGGAGGAGAATCTGCCCGGAGGGCGCGAAGTAGGTCGCGACGATCGCGGTTGCGAAGCGTCCCTGGGTTTCCCAGCGGGAGAAGGCCTCGTTCAGCGCCCGCGCGATGCGTCGCGTGTCGATGGTCTCGATGTTCTTCCGAACGGCGTTGCGCAGCGCGCGGGCGAGGTGATCGACATCGCCGCCGTGACCCGCGACATCGGCGAGCAAGATGCGGGCGATGTTGCCCGAGCCGCACGCGGTGATGTAGTGAACATCGCCGCCGCGCGAACCCTCGAAGGGCTGGGAATAGACCCACGCGTCGATGTCCGGAACGGCGATCGCGGCGTCCGCTGCGCCGTTGTCGCCGAAGACTTCGAGGCAGGCGAGGGCTCTGGGCTCAGATTGCGTGGTGGAATCGACGGGCATGCGCGCTCCCGCGATGAAACGATCGTCGACGGGCCGGTATTCCGCGTGTCGGGCCGGTGAGAATCAGAACGGCCCGCCGAGTGGTGCTCGACGGGCCGTGTGAGAGTGTGCGCTGGTTGCTGGATTACCAGGTTCGCTTGTATTCGAGCACCATGTGCTTGAACTCGCTGCCGTCGGGCATCTGCATGTACGAGGTCATGGTGTACTCGTTGTTGTTCTTGACCTCCATGACATCGCGAGTGTGGGTCTTGCCGCCGCTCATGGGATCGTCGTAGGCGCCCTTGAAGGTGAAGGTCTTGCCGGTGCTGTCGACCTTGCCCGTGCCGGTGGCCATGGCGGTGCTCATGCTGTCGATCCAGGTGGAGAAGTACTCGCCCGTGACTTTGTTGTAGCCGAGGATGCTCTCGCCCTGGAACTTCTCGCCCATGAACTCGCCGTGGTAGGTCTGGCGCTGGTAGTGGCCGTCGAGGATCCACTCGGTCTTGGCCTTGCCCTTGGAAGTCATCGGCTCGGGCTGTGTCGGGTCCATCCAGAAGGTTGCCTTGACCTCCCACTCGCCGACGAAGGGATCGAGGAGTTTGTGCTCAGCGCCGGGCTTGCTGAGTTCGGCGTACTGCTCCATCATCTCCTTGGCGTCGGTCTCGCCGGGCTGGGCGTGGATGGCGGTGGCGCCGACGGTGAACGAGAGCGCGGCCCCGAGCGCAAGCATCGAAAGTTTCATAGCCTCATCTCCTGTACATTCGTGTGGCCTCGGCCCGGGGCGCAACACAGCACCGGTCGCCGGGACGCGAGCCCAATGTACCATGGGAGTGGGATTGTAAAGATGGCGATTCCGGCATCGGGCCAGAACCCCGGTGATTCCCGGGGGTAGGAATCGCCGCTCAGTCGGCCAGAAGGGCGTCCAGGAGTTCGGGGATGCCCTTGGAGCGGGTGGCGACAGTTTCGATGGCCGGGCGGCGGCCGGCGATTTCGCGAAGGTCGCGCATGAGTTCGTTCTGGCCCGGGTGGTCGGCCTTGTTGCACACGAAGACATCGGCGATCTCGAGGATGCCGGCCTTGTCCATCTGGACGGCGTCGCCCATGCCCGGGACGAGTACGAGCGCGGTCTTGTCGACATGCTCGCGGATCTTGGTTTCGTTCTGGCCTGCGCCGACGGTCTCGATGAAGACGGTGTCGAAGGGTCCGGTCATGCCTTCGGACTCGGGGGGCGTGGCGCCGCCGATGAGTTCGACGATCTGGTCGAGGTGGTGGTAGTCCTCGCCGCTGATGGCGAGCGAGCGGTAAAAGGCGGACTCGCTCATCGAGTTGAAGTCGATGCGCAGGCGGTCGCCGAGCAGCGCGCCGTGCGTGATGGGCGACATGGGATCGAACGCGACGACGCCGACGCGGCCGAGCGAGGGATCGGTCTTCGCGCGGCGGCAGTACTCGTTCACGAGTTGCGCGACGAGCGTGGACTTGCCTGCGCCGGGCGAGCCGGTGACGCCGATGACGCGCTTGGGGCGGCGGAGTTTGGCGCCGCTGCGCAGTTTGCCCTTCTCGTGGAGCAGGGAGATGTCGCGCGAGAGTTGTGCGGTCGGGTGCTTGGAGATGATGTCCTCCCGCGGGACGACGGACTCGCGCACGGCGTTGGCGATGTCGAGGAGGCCGACGCCCGTGGTGAAGCACTTCTTGACGCCGCGCTCGAGGAGCGTGGAGACATCTTCCTGGGGGAGGATGCCTCCCATGTAGACGGGGATGTCGGGTCGGCCGAGTTCTTCGAGGGCGTCGAGGAGGCGCGGGCCGAGGACGAGGTGGGAGTTGCTCATCATCGAGGCGGCGATGACATCGCAATCCTCGTCGCGCGCGGAGATGGCGAGGGAGCGCGGCGTCTGCCAGAGGCCGGAGTAGATGACATGGGCGCCGCTGTCGCGGAGCGCTCGGGCGATGACCTTTACGCCGCGATCGTGGCCGTCGAGCCCCATCTTGCCCAGGAGGACGCGCGGGCGGTGCGGCAGGTCGGCGCAGCGGTCCAACTTCTCGAACTCGGTGGTGGGCTGATGGATGGCGGTGGGCATGAATGGAGGTCTCTCAGTCGCGGGAAGATGTGAGGGAGAGTGTAGGGGAAGACGGGAAGCCCCTCCCCCGCCCCCCACCTCCGATTGGGGAGGGAGCAGGCGTGCACTCGGCACTGGCGGACAAGCCGCCAGTGGCGCCCCGCGGCTCTGTGAGGAGGGAGGAATGAACCCCCTCCCCGGCCCTCCCCCATCTTCGATTGGGGAGGGAGCAGAGCGTGGCGCCTGCTTCGCATGCACTGCGGCGCCCTGCTCTGATCGGAGCGAGATTGCGGCGCCCACGCACAGATACCCCGTGCTCGCGCACGGGGCTCTGATCAGAGAGGGAGAGGGTGCGGATCAGGACGATGCGCAGTCGGAGGCGGACTTCTTGCCGCAGGCGCAGGAGCCGGGCGTTGTTGAGGGCGTCGAGGAGGCGGGCTTGTCGGCGGCTGCGGATTTCTTGTAGGACTCCGAGCGGTAGTCGGTCTCGTAGAAGCCGCCGCCCTTGAAGAGCACGCCGCCGCCGGTTCCGATGAGGCGTTCGAGCGCGTTCTTGCCGCACTCGGGGCACTTCTTCTTGGGGGCGTCCTTCATGGAGTGGAAGAGTTCGAACTGGTGATCGCACGCGCTGCACTTGTAGTCGTAGGTGGGCATGGTTACTCCTGAGACTCGGCGGCCGGCGCGACGATGACTTTCGCGGCGCGGAGGACGCGATCGCCCAGCGCGTAGCCGGGCTGGTAGACCTCGACGATGTGTCCGGGCGCGACGCCTTCGCGCGGGAGTTGTGCGAGGGCCTCGTGGCGGCCGGGCGTGAACTCGTCATTGGGGTTGGGTCGGATGACGGTGACGCCGTGGCCCTGCTCGATCGCGCGGACGATCTCGTCGCGGATGAGTTTGATGCCGGCGACGGCCTGCTCGGGCGAGAGTTTGTCGGCTTGGGCGAGGGCCTGATCGAAGTGATCGAGCGAGTTGATCACGGTGCGCAGGACGCCCGCGGCGCCCTGGCGCTTGGCTTCTTCCTCGTTCTGGATCGAGCGGCGCTGATAGTTCTGGAAGTCGGCGAGGGCGCGGAGGCGCAGGGACTTTGCTTCGTCGAGCTCGCGCTGGAGCGCGTCGATGCGCTCCTCGAGCGCGGCGACGGGGTCGTCGCCGTGCGCGGCGGAGGTCTTGGGTTCGACCTCTTCGCGTCCGGCGGGATCGTGCTTCTCGGTTTCGCCTTGGTTCATCGGGTTGTGCTCGTGCTTGCGTCCGAATGCCATCGTTCACCTCTCGCTCGCGGGGTTGTCAGCCGCCGATGGCGTCTCTGATCTTTGTCCACATGCCGCTCTTGCGCGGGGCGACGGGCGCGTCTTCTTCCTCGGCGAGTTCGCGGAGGAGTGTTTCCTGCTTGTCGGTGAGTTTCTTGGGGACCTGGAGGTCGGTGACGACGACGAGGTCGCCGCGCTTGCCCGATCGCAGGTTGGGGAGTCCGGCGTGGTGGATGGTAAAGACCGCGCCGTGCTGTGTTCCCTTGGTGATGTTGACGGTGTGCTCGGCGTCGATGGACGGGACTTTGACCTGCGCGCCGAGGACGGCCTGCGTGTAGGTCATGGGGAGTTCGATGATGAGGTTGTCGCCGTCGCGTTCGAAGATTTCGTCGGTCTCGACGCGGACGACGACATGGAGGTCGCCGCGCATGCCGGTTCCGTCGGGGGACATCTCCTGCGGCGGCGGTTCGCCCTCCCCGCTGACGCGCACGGCCTGGCCTTCGTGGATGCCCTTGGGGATCTTCACGGAAAGGCGGCGTTTCGTGCGGATGCGTCCCTTGCCGCGGCAGCCGGTGCAGGTGTCGACGACGATCTTGCCTCGGCCCCGGCATGTGGGGCACGCGGTCTGCATGCGGAACATGCCGCCGAGCCCGGTCTGGATGACCTGTCCCTGTCCGCCGCAGGTCTTGCACTCGACGGGTTCGCTGCCGGGCTCTGCGCCCGAGCCGGTGCATTCCTTGCAGACATCGAGGCGCGTGAACTCGACCTCGCGGGTGGCGCCGTTAAGCACATCCTTGAGGGTAAGTTGAATTTCGGTTTCGAGGTCGTAGCCGCGCGGGACGCCGCGTCGTTGTGCGCCCGGACCTCTTCGCTGGCCGCCGAAGCCGTCGAAGATGTCGTTGAACATCGAGAAGATGTCTTCGGCGTTCATGCGCGAGAAGTCGTGCGCAGCGCCCGGCCCCCCACCGCCGCGGCCGCGCAGTCCTTCGTGGCCGTACTTGTCGTAGACCTGTCGCTTCTGCTCGTCGGAGAGGACTTCGTAGGCCTCGGCGCATTCCTTGAAGCGTGTTTCGGCTTCCTTGTCGCCCGGGTTGCGGTCCGGGTGGTACTTCATCGCGAGGCGCCGGTAGGAGCGTTTGATCTCGTCGCCGTTCGCGGTGCGTTCGACGGAGAGGATCTCGTAATAGTCGCGCGTGGTGCTGCCCATGAAGTCCCTTCGCGTCCGTGCGTGAATCAGGCCTACGGGGTTTCTCCCGCAGGCCTGTGGAGGTTCGGAACGGAGAAGAGCGGCCTTGAAGACCCTCCCCTAGCCCCTCCCACAAGTGGGAGGGGTTCAGATCAGGAAACCGCGGCGGTCTCGGGCTTCTTGTCGTCCTTGAGGTCGCTGATGAG
>CAYGLT010000052.1:13576-15358 GCA_964350875.1 uncultured Phycisphaeraceae bacterium
ATCAGGAAACCGCGGCGGTCTCGGGCTTCTTGTCGTCCTTGAGGTCGCTGATGAGGACCTCGGTGGTGAGCATGAGGCCCGCGACGGAGGCGGCGTTGACGAGCGCGGTCTTGGGGACGAGCGCGGCGTCGATGATGCCGGTCTTGACGAGGTCGACATAGTCGCCGGTGGCGGCGTTGAAGCCGACGGACTTGGCGGACTCCTTGACCTTCTCGACGACGAGGTCGCCGTCGAAGCCGCCGTTGTCGGCGATCTGCTTCACGCAGGCCTCGACGGCCTTGCGGACGATGTCGAAGCCGAACTTCTCGTCACCCTTGGCCTTGGCGCGGGCGGTGTCGATGGCGGGCTGGGTGCGGAGCAGCGCGACGCCGCCGCCGGGCACATAGCCGTCCTTCGCGGCGGCGCGGGTGGAGTTGAGCGCGTCCTCGACGCGGTCCTTGCGCTCCTTGACTTCCATCTCGGTCGAACCGCCGACATGGATGATGGCGACGCCGCCGGTCAACTTCGCGAGGCGCTCCATGAGTTTCTCGCGGTCGTACTCGCTGGTGGACTTCTCGTGCTGGGCCTTGATCTGCTCGGCGCGGGACTTGATGTCGGTCTTCTTGCCGGCGCCCTCGATGATGGTGGTGTCGTCCTTGGTGACGGCGACCTTCTTGGCGCGGCCGAGTTCGTTCAGTTCGATCGACTCGAGCGAGCGGCCGAGGTCCTCGGCGAAGAAGGTTCCGCCCGTGAGGACGGCGATGTCGCCGAGCATGGCCTTGCGGCGATCGCCGAAGCCGGGCGCCTTGACGGCGCAGATCTTCAGCACGCCGCGGAGGCGGTTGACGACGAGCGCGGCGAGGGCCTCGTTCTCGACTTCCTCGGCGATGATGAGCAGCGGCTTGCCGCTGGTCGCGACCTTGTTGAGCAGCGGGAGCAGGTCGTTGAGGTTGCTGATCTTCTTCTCGTGGATGAGGATCAGCGCGTCTTCGAGCACGCACTCGGCGGTCTTGGGGTCGGTCATGAAGTAGGGCGAGAGGTAGCCCTTATCGAACTGCATGCCCTCGACATAATCGAGCGTGGTGTCGGTGGTCTTGCCCTCTTCGACTTCGACGACGCCCTCGGCGCCGACCTTGGCGATGGCCTCGGCGATGATCTCGCCGATGGAGGCGTCGTGGTTGGCGGAGACGGTGGCGACCTTCTTGTAGTCGTCCTTGCCCTTGCACTTGGTGGCCATGGCGTCGAGCGCGTCGGCGGCGGCCTGGGCGGCGGCGTTGACGCCGCGCTGGACCTGCACGGGGTTGGCGCCGGACGCGACGACCTTCATGCCCTCGAGGAAGATGGCTTCGGCGAGGACGGTTGCGGTGGTGGTGCCGTCGCCGGCCTTGTCGTTGGTCTTCTTGGCGACCTCGTGGACCATCTTGGCGCCCATGTTCTGGAAGGACTCGGGGAGCGAGACTTCCTTGGCGACGCTGACGCCGTCCTTGGTGACCTGCGGGCCGCCGTAGGACTTCTCGAGCATGACATTGCGGCCGGTGGGGCCCATGGTGACCTTGACGGCCTTGGCGAGGCGCTCGACGCCCTCTTTCATCTCGACGAGTGCGGCGTTGTCGAACATCATCTGCTTGGTGGCCATGTGTGCTCTGTCCTATTGGTTGCCGTGGAAGGCGAGTGGTGTTGCGTTCGTGAATTCCTGCGCGTGTCGTTGAGGACGCGGCAGGTGATCTCTGTCTCTCGTATGTCGTGTCGCTGGTGAGGGGCCCTCACCCGGCGACTTCGCTTCGCTTGTCGCCACCCTCTCCC
>CAYGLT010000052.1:15458-16767 GCA_964350875.1 uncultured Phycisphaeraceae bacterium
AGTCGATGACGCCGAAGAGTTCGGACTCGCGCATGATGAGGTGGGTGACGCCTTTGATCTCGACCTCTGTGCCCGAGTACTTGCCGAAGACGACGGTGTCGCCCTTCTTGACGGACGGCGCGAGGACCGTGCCGTTGTCGAGGCGCTTGCCGGGTCCGACGGCGACGACGGAGCCCTTGACGGGTCGTTCCTTCGAACTCTCGGGGAGGTAGAGGCCGGAGTCGGTCTTGGTTTCCTGCTCGGCGGGTTTGACGAGCACGCGGTCTTCAAGGGGTTTGACGGGCATTGCTGTTCGTCTCCAAGAATCGTGGATGTGTTGTGCGAGTGTTGTTGCGCGACGGGTTTAGAATCCCATTCCGCCCATGCCGGGCATGCCCATGCCTCCCATTCCGCCGCCCATACCG
This sequence comes from uncultured Phycisphaeraceae bacterium, assembly GCA_964350875.1. Classification (GTDB taxonomy): domain Bacteria; phylum Planctomycetota; class Phycisphaerae; order Phycisphaerales; family UBA1924; genus JAHBXC01. The sequence continues at coordinate 15,863 of CAYGLT010000052.1, forward strand.
CCCATGCCACCCATGCCGCCCATGTCGGGGCCGCCGGGGGCGGGCTCGGCTTCGCCGGGCTTGTCGGTGATGACGCAATCGGCGGTGAGGAGGAGCGTGGCGACGGAGGCGGCGTTCTGGAGCGCCGAGCGGTCGACCTTCGCGGGGGTGATGACGCCGTCCTTGATGAGGTCGCCGTACTTGAGGGTGAGGGCGTTGAAGCCGAAGGCGCCGGTGGTGGTCTCGCTGACCTTGGCGACGACGACGGTGCCCTTCTCGCCCGCGTTGTCGGCGATGGTCTGGAGGGGGACGCTCAGGGCGCGGCGGACGACTTCCATGCCGGCGGCGTAGTCGAACTTGGCGTGGCCGATGTCGTCGGCGGTGACATCGTTCTTCTTGCCGTAGACCGACTTCCACTCGCGGTTGGACTCGATGGCCGCGCGGGCGCGGACGAAGGAGGTCCCGCCGCCCGCGACGATGCCCTCGGCGACGGCGGCGCGGGTCGCGTGGAGCGCGTCCTCGACGCGCGCCTTCTTCTCCTTGAGTTCGGCTTCGCTGGCCGCGCCGACATTCACCTGCGCGACGCCGCCCGACAACTTCGCGAGACGCTCCTGCAACTTCTCGCGGTCGTAGTCGGAGGTTGCTTCGTCGATCTCGCGGCGGATCTGGACGATGCGCGCCTGGATCTTCTTGGAGTCGCCCGCGCCTTCGACGATGGTGGTGTTGTCGGCGGTGATCTCGACCTTCTTGGCCATGCCGAGTTGGGCGAGGGAGACCTTGTCGAGTTCGATGCCGAGGTCCTTCATGATCGGCTCGGCGCCGGTGAGGACGGCGAGGTCTTCGAGCATGGCCTTGCGGCGATCGCCGTAGCCCGGCGCCTTGACGGCGCAGACCTGGAGCGTGCCGCGGAGTTTGTTGATGACGAG
>CAYGLT010000053.1:0-9579 GCA_964350875.1 uncultured Phycisphaeraceae bacterium
ATGTCGCCATCCCTCAGGAGGCCTTCATGGCCGTGCTGGAGCAGGGGGATTGAGCGATGGGGCGTGCTTCCGGGGCGAATGACAATCCCAGACTGCATCCCGTCCGCGGGATCGGATGGGTCGGCTTTGTCTGTATCGCCTTCTTCCTGACGCTCGCTATTGGTGAAATACTCTCGCCGCTCGGCTTGCGTTATGAGATGCTCCGCGTTGTCGCTGAGCACACACCCTCGACAAGTTCTTGGGCGCTTCTGCTTGCCAGCTGGCTCGCGCTCGCTGGGCAGAATGTCCACCTGTATACCTCGTGGGGTATCGTGGCGCTGCTCTACCTGTACCCCGCGTTCTGGCTCGCGCCGCGCGACAGGACAGTTCTGCGCTTCTTCGTCATCCCCGCGTGGTGCGTCATTGAATCCGTTTTCGTGTACAGCCCGTGGTCATATCTGTTCGCCGATCGGCTCGCGTCGGCGGCAGGCTTCCCGTGGCTCGCTGCAACGATTCCCACTCTGTCCGCGGCCATAGTGCATGCCGCCCTGCTGTGGTTCGCAACGAGGCAACTCTCGATCCCGCTGACGCTACTGGCGCTCATCGCGCTGAGCCTGACATGGGATAGCGTCGCACCTTGGGGGCAGATCCAGCTGATCCCGGGCGTCCCGGTCGTCTTTTCATTCCGCGATGTGGAGTTTCGTGGGGCAAGCATCTCCGCAGTGTCGTGGTCCTTCATGATCATCCACGGCGTGATGGCATTCGTCATAATCCGCTGGGCACTCCAAGAGCGCCGCCGCGCCACCGATCCCCTCGCGTGCAAAGCGTGCGGCTACTCGCTCGAAGGCATCACCTCGAACATCTGCCCCGAGTGCGGCGTTTCCGCTCCCTCTCCTGTCTCGCGAAGCGAGATGGGAGAGGGCAGGGTGAGGGCTACCTGACCTCCGGGCTTCCCTCTTTCTTCTCTGACTTCTCTTCGTTTCCCGCGCATAGACGGGTCTTCGTCGCGCGCACTCCGCCCACTGTTTGACACCCTCCCCCCTGTCGCTATCGTGAGGGTGTCAACGGAGCCCGTCGTCCTCAGGGACGCGGGTGAAACGGGAAGTGCGGTGAAAAGCCGCCGCGGACGCGCCGCCGTAAGGGGCTGCATCCTCGACCTTTAGAGCGCCACTGGCCCCCACCCCGGGGTCGGGAAGGCCGGTCGCAGGAGCCCTGAGCCGGAAGACCGACCGTTGACGAGTGCCTGTCCGCCCTCGCGTTTTTGGGGCGTCGGCGCAGCGCGGCCGCGCGCTCCCCGTCGGCCCTCCTGCGCAGACTCCAGAACCCCCGCCTGGGCCATCCGTCATCGGCGGGAGCCGCCCTGCGCGAATCTGGGCGAACATCGGAGTCCGGTCGCATGACCACCCGCCTTCTTTCCTGCGCCGCGGCGCTGTGCTGCGCCGCATCGTCTCTCGCCGGCGTGAACTACACCCTCGCCGGATCGTTCACCCTCGCCGACGGGCTCTCCTCCGTCGACACGCTCGCCGACGGCCGCCTCATCGGCGTCCGCGCCGACGGCGCCCTGCTCGCGCAGAACGCGATCAACTCGTCGGCGTGGTCGCAGGTCGGCGCCATCGACGCCACACTGCTCAACTCGTTCGGCCCCTCGTTCCTCGCCGTCACGCCAGACGGCTCGCGCATCGCCATCGGCGACGGGAACTTCGGCGCCGGCGCCAGCGTGCTCCTCGTCGACACGCTCTCGCTCGACCCGATGAGCGTCAGCGGCGCCGCGAGCGTCGAACTCGCGAACTTCTCCGGCCGCTGGGCCGACAACGACACGCTGTATGTCACGGGCGCCGAGGGCTTCTCCGGGAGCGCAGTCAGCGAACTCAACGCCGCATCGCTCTCGACGCGCGTCGTCATCAACGACCTCCAGGGCGGTTCGGGCGGCGTCGCGACCGACGGGACCTGGCTCTACACGGGCAACGGGTTCGACTTCGACGACATGAGCGGCAGCGAGACGGGCGAGGTCCGCGCGTTCCGCTTGTCCGATCTGGCCGGCGCTCCCGTCTCGTTCGAGAACAGCGGCGTCGCCGTCGCCGACGCCCTCAGCGCAGGCTCGCTCGCGTTCGACTCGCTTGGCAACCTCGTCATCGGCGGCGCAGACTTCAGCACCGGCGGCGAGAGCGGCTTCTTCAGTGTCGTCGGCGCCGACCCGCTCAGCGACGCCCTCTTGGGCGCGGGCATCGTCCCCGATTCGCTCGAAACCATGCTCGACCCGTCCGGCGGCAGCGCGTTCGCCTACTCCGTGCTCTTCAACAGCGCCACGGGCGAGACCGTCGCCATCGCCGACGGCGTCGCGTACCGATTCACCATCCCCGCTCCGGCCTCGGTTGTCGCGCTCTCCGGCGTGCTCGCTCTTGTGCGTCGTCGCCGTGAAGGGGGTAGCAACCGATGAGAGAGAACCGCGCGCACAGGTCCGTGCAGCGCCGAGCCGTGACGCTCGCCGCCGCGTGCGCGTCGGTGGGCGCGCACGCGCTCGCCGGCGATCCCGTCGACTGGTTCGCGAGCGAAGTCATCGACTACACGCCCGCGCCGGGGCAGTTCGTGAACGACGACTCGTTCAACAATCCGAGCAACGCGCTGGGCGCGCCGGTCGGAGGTCTTCCGGGCGAGCCCGCGACTTCGAACATCGTCTCCCTCGGCGGCTTCGGCGGGTCGATCACGCTGAAGTTCGCGGCGACGGTCTGGGACGAGCCGTGCAACCCCTTCGGCGTGGACGCGATCGTGTTCGGCAACGCGCTGTATGTGAGCGGCGATCCGCGCCGCCGCTTCGCCGAGGCCGCACACATCGAGATCTCCTACGACGCGAACCACAACGGCATCGCCGACGACGCGTGGTTCATCATCCGAGGCTCGTCGCTCCCGACGGTCCCGAACGATTCGTTCCGCACGCAGCCGTGGGACAACGATCCCGGCACGCCGACTCCCCCATCGAGCATGCTGTGGTATCCGAACGCTCAACCCGGCGGCTCGTTTGCCACCAGCGCGTACGAACTCCCTTCGTCGTTCGCGAGCAATGTCATCGTGCTCCCGCCGCAGGCGACCGAGGAGGCCGTCTGGGGCTACGCCGATTTCACGCCTTCGCTCGCGCGGCCGACCGGCGCCGACCCGGAGAAGTTCTACTCCGCGCCCGACGACCCGATCGCGATCGGCATCACGCCCGGCTCGGCGGGCGGCGACGCGTTTGACATCGCGTGGGCGGTCGATTCGCTCACCGGCGCGCCCGCGAACCTCCCCGGCTTCGATTTCGTTCGCATCACCACCGCCGTCGACGCGGTGATCGGCCCGCTGGGCGAAGTCAGCGCCGAGATCTCGGGTGTGTCGCGCGTCCGGGCGCGCATCATGCTCGAAGGCGACGCGACCGGCGACGGCGTGGTGAACTTCGCCGACCTCAACGCCGTGCTCTCCGAGTTTGGGAGCACGGGCGACCTCGTCGAGGGCGATGTGAACTGCGACGGCGTGGTGAACTTCGCCGACCTCAACGCGGTGCTCTCAAACTTCGGCGCGACCGGCGAGCGAGGTTCGTCCCTCGGCGTGGATGTTCAACCATGACCCGCCGGGCGTTCACACTGATCGAATCGCTCGTGGCCGTCGCGGTGATCGCCGCGCTCGTGGGCGTCCTCGTGCCCACGCTCGGCGCGGCGCGTGACGCCTCGCGCAACGCGGTTTGCCTCTCGAACGCGCGGCAACTCAGCGTCGCGAACTCGGCGTACGCGGCCGAGCACATGGGCAGGAGCGTCGCCGCTGCTGCGCGCATTCAGTCGCAGAATCTGCATCGCTGGCACGGCGCCCGATCCAGTTCGGCCGAGCCGTTCGATCCCGAGCGCGGCGACCTGACTCGCTACCTGGGCAGCGCGGCGTCGAGCGAAGGCGTCCGCGCGTGCCCCCAGTTCAGGCCGACGCTGACACAACTCCGCGATTCGGGCGCGGGGTTCGAGTCCGGCGCGGGCGGGTACGGCTACAACGCCGCGTTCGTCGGCGCCCAGCGCATCGAAGCGGCGCCGGGGCTGTGGTCGATCGACACCGACGAGAAAGGCGCGCGTCGCGATCGGTTCCGTCGACCGGCCGAGACGATCGAGTTCGGCGATGCCGCCTTCGCTGGCGCCGAGGGCGTCATCGAGTACTCGTTCCTCGAACCGAGCGTCTGGCCCGACTACCCCGACTACCGCCCCGACCCGTCGATGCACTTCCGGCATGCCGGCAAAGCGAACATCGCCTGGCTCGACGGGCACACCTCGAGCCACGCCATGACCAGCACCAACTGGTCGCAGTTGTATCCCACTGACCCCGAGCCGCTCGGAATCGGGTGGTTCGGGCCGGACGACACGAACGAACTCTTCGACTACGAATAGCAGGATGTACGACCCGTTGGACCCCGAACCCGTCGATCGGTGTATCTGCTACGACATCTCCTTCGCGGAGTTGAAGGCGATCGCCGAGCGCGACGGGCTCGATTTCGACGAACTCTCCCGCCGCACCGGCTGTTGCTGCGGCTGCGGCACCTGCGAGCAGTATGTCCAACTCATGCTGAAGACCGGCAAGACCCGCTTCCCGGTCCTCCCTCCCAAGGCCGCCGGGCACTGAGCGGCGCGGTTTTTTCGTGGGTTGGACGGATGGGTCTCCGGGCCCGCGCTACTGTCTTTGCCCGATGAACGACCCGTCAAGGGCCTCAGACCGGCCGAATCAGGAACCCCTCACGCGCGAGGGTCGCCTCACCGTCGCCGGGTTTCAGAACCTCATCCGAGACAAGTACTTGGCCACCGACGCCGCCCGCGGCGTGCCGGGGACTTTCCTGTGGTTCATGGAGGAGGTCGGCGAACTCGCCACCGCGTTCCAGAACAACCTTCCCGGGAAGTCCCCCACCGACGAAGAACGGGCCAACCTCGAGGAAGAACTCGCGGATGTCCTCGCGTGGCTGACGACGCTCGCCAACATCACGGGCGTCGATCTCGAGGCCGCCCTGCGGAAGTACACCGTCGCGGGCAAGGTCGAAGGGGTGAAGGATTGAGCCGCCTCCTTCCGGCCCCTTCGGGTTGCACCCAGCGACCATCCCGCGACAATGACGAGCGGCGGCGCCGCCCCGCCTCGCGCACATCGCACCCGTCCGATTCACGCGCCCACGCCGGCCGCTCTCCCAGCCGGCGACGCCCCCGATGCCCCGCTTTGCGAGAGCCCACCGCCCGATGAACCACAGCACCAGCCGCATGGACGCCGTCCGCTCGGTCATCCACTGGAGCGAAACGCCCCACGCTCGCGACACCACCGCCGAACGCACCGAAGAGATCTTCGGCCGCGATGTCTTCAACGAGCGCACGATGCGCCAGCGCCTCCCGAAGGATGTCTTCAAGGCCTACCAGCGCACCGCGCAGCACGGCGAGCCGCTCGATCCCGCCATCGCCGACACCGTCGCCAACGCGATGAAAGACTGGGCCCTGGAGCACGGCGCCACGCACTACACCCACTGGTTCCACCCGCTCACCGGCTCCACCGCCGAAAAGCACGACTCGTTCATCATGCCCGACGGCAACGGCGGCGCCATCGTCGAGTTCTCGGGCAGCGCGCTGATCTCGGGCGAGCCCGACGCGTCGTCGTTCCCTTCGGGCGGCGTGCGCGGCACATTCGAAGCCCGCGGCTACACCGCGTGGGACCCCACCAGCCCGGTGTTCCTCATCCGCAGCGCCAACGCCGTCACCATGTGCATCCCCACGGCGTTCGTCTCATGGACCGGCGAGGCCCTCGACTACAAGACCCCCCTGCTCCGCTCGATCGATGCGCTCTCCGAGCAGGCGCTGCGCATCCTGAAGATCTTCGGGACCGACCAGGGCGTCTCGCGCATCATCACCACCATCGGGGTCGAACAGGAGTACTTCCTGATCGATCGCAATTTCTACTTCGCGCGCCCCGACCTCATGACCGCCGAGCGCACGCTCTTCGGCGCGCGCCCGCCCAAGGACCAGCAACTCGAGGACCACTACTTCGGCGCGATCCCCCCGCGCGTCCTCGCGTACATGGCCGAGGTCGATCGCCAGTTGTACGCCCTCGGCGTCCCGGTGCGCACACGCCACAACGAGGTCGCGCCGAGCCAGTTCGAACTTGCCCCGCTCTTCGAGCACGCCAATGTCGCCTGCGATCACCAGATGATCATCATGGAGACGCTCAAGCGCGTTGCGCCGCGCTTCGGCCTGCAGTGCATCCTCCACGAGAAACCCTTCGCGGGTGTCAACGGCTCGGGCAAGCACAACAACTGGGCGATGGCGACCGACACGGGCGTGAATCTGCTCGACCCGCGTGACGAGACGCACACGAACATGCAGTTCCTGACCTTCCTCTGCGGGGTGATCCGCGCCGTGGACCTGCACTCCGACCTGCTCCGCGCGTCGATCGCCCACGCGGGCAACGACCACCGTCTTGGCGCCAACGAAGCGCCGCCCGCGATCATCTCGATCTACCTCGGCGACATGCTGAGCGACATCATCAGCCAACTCGAATCGGGCGTCTCACGCGGCACGAAGAAGGGCGGCGACATGTCGCTCGGCGCACGCACGCTTCCGAACATCCCGAAGCACGCGTCCGACCGTAACCGCACCTCGCCCTTCGCGTTCACGGGCAACAAGTTCGAGTTCCGCGCCGTCGGTTCCTCGCAGGCGGTCGGCTGGCCGAACACGATCCTCAACACGATCGTCGCCGAATCGCTCGATTTCATCGCCACGAAACTCGAGAAGTCCCTCGGCAAGAGCCCTACCCCCGCGAAACTCGAGTCTTCCGTGCGTGCGCTCCTGAAGGAAATCGTGCGGGACCACAAGCGGATCATCTTCGACGGGGACAACTACACCGAGGCTTGGCGCGAAGAGGCCGCCGCCCGCGGCCTGCCCAACAACCGCGAAACGGTCGCCGCGCTCGCCCCGCTCAGGGCCAAGAAGGCTACCGATGTCTTCAACAAGTACGGTGTGCTGACCAAGATCGAACTCGCGTCACGCTCGAGCATTTTCTTCGAGAAGTACAACAAGCAGATCGTGATCGAGGCGCGTTCGATGATCTCCGTCGGCCGGCGCTGGATCATGCCCGCCGCGCTCAAGCACCAGACCACGCTCGCCGAGGCGCTCGACGCCGCCGAGGCGGTCAATGTCGAGTGCGCCGATCTGCGCGAGGAACTCGAGCGCATCGCCGCGCTCATCGCGGACCTTCGCCAGGCCATTGATCGCGTCGAGGACGCCATCGCGCACGGCGACGACGATCCGTACAAGGAAGCCGTGCATCTCCGCGACAAGGCGGTGCCCGCCATGGTGAGTCTCCGCGACATCGCCGATCAACTCGAACAGCGTGTCGCCGACGAACTCTGGCCCATGCCGACCTATCGCGAGATGCTGTTCATCAAGTAAGCGCGGCCCCGCGCCGCCCGACCCCCGGGCCCCGTAGCTCAGCGGTAGAGCAGCCGACTCATAATCGGTCAGGTCGCAGGTTCGAATCCTGCCGGGGCTACCTTTCTTGCAACAAGCCTTTGCGCCTAGGACGGTCTGGCGTGTCGCAATCCGCGCGGGATGACCGCGCGATCCAGCAGGCCGAAGCCGAGTTGAACGAGTATCGCGAGGGCGGCGGCGGGGACAGCGCCCTCAAGGATCTTCGCGAAATTGTTTTGGGTGATGCCTGTGAAGATCGGCTGGCCGTAGCCGCCGGCGCTGATGAACCCGCCCAGGGTCGCGGCGCCGACATTGATGACTGCAGCGGTTTTCACACCCGCCATAATCGTCGGCAGCGCGAGCGGGATCTCGACGCGGCGCAATCGTTCCCACGACGAGAGTCCTATCGCGTTGGCGGATTCGATCAGGTCGGGCGGGATCCCCACGAGCCCCGCGTGCGTGTTGCGCACGATCGGAAGAAGTGAGTACAGGATCAGCGCGATGATCGCGGTCTGCGGGCCGATGCCGAACGGTTTGATGAGGAGCACGAGCAGGGCAATCGCTGGAATAGTCTGCAGGATTCCCGTGACGCCGAGGATCGGGCCCGCCGCGACTCGGGATCTGGCCGCGATGACGCCGAGCGGGATCGAGAGGCAGATCGCGACAGCCATCGAGACACCGACGAGCATCAGATGCTCTTTCGTGCGAATGCTGATCCGACGCCAGAGTCCGTGCTGGATGATTTCGACCGAATCCCCGCCGAGTTCGGTGTACGCATTCGCGGCGACGGCTGCGGGAGATTGTCGGGTGCGCGCCTCCGTCGTGATCTCCGCACGCTCGTTCCACTTTCGCATCAGCGGCGCATCGATGCGCCCGGCGATCGAAAGCATCGCCTCGAACGCGTCGGGATGTTGCGACGCGGTATCCTCACGGTAGATGATCACCGCGTCATACCGAGGGAAATAGGCGAGATCGTCTTCCAGCACCACGAGGTCCATCGCGGCGATCTGAGCGTCTGTCGCGTAGAGATCAGTCGCGTCGATCGCGCCGGAATCAAGCGCGGCGTACGCGAGCGAGTGCTCGATACCGCGTGCGGCTTGAGGGAGCGTGTAGAGGTCACGGAGTCCGGGCCAGCCGTCGCCCCGGTTCATGAACTCCGTTGAGAACGCGAGCCGCAGATCGGGGTGCGACACCAGATCGGAGATCCGCTGCAGCCCCAATCGTTCGGCGAGTTCACGGCTGACGCCGATCGCGTAGGTGTTGTTAAAGCCGAGGGGCGCCGACATGAGGATGCCGCGCTCCGCGAGCGCGGTGCGCAGTTCTTCATCGGACTCGATGTCGAGCGAGGCGAGCAGTTCACGCTTGAGCGTGCCCGTGTATTCGGGATATGCGTCGATCTCCCCCGCGAGCAGCGCGTTGAACGCGACTGCGGATCCCGGAAAGCTGCGGAGTTTCGCCGGTTCGCCGGACTCTGTGGCAAGCAGGAGCATCAGGTTGCCGAGGATGCTCGACTCGGTGAAACTCTTCGAGCCGAGTTCGATGCGCGAGTCAGACGCTGTTCGGTTCAGAACGATCGTCGCAACGATCGCGACAATGACGAGCACGCCCGCGGCGATCTGGATGGCGGCGGAGCGAGTCATCGACGCTCCCCCACCAACGCTCGGACCCGGCTCGTTTGGGCCTCGATAAAGGCACGAACGAATTCGTCCGCGGGATGACTTCGCAAGGTCTGGAACTCGCCGCGCTGCGCGATGACGCCGTCACGCATCAGCACGATGTCGTCCGGCGCAAGGTACGCGGCCTCCGCGAGGTCGTGCGTGACGAGCACCACGGTCTTATTTAGGCGGTCAAACAGGTCGCGCAGTTCGCTCTGGAGTTCTCCCCGGATGACCGGGTCGAGCGCGCCGAGCGGTTCGTCCAGGAGGATGGCTTCGGGATCGAGCACGAGCGCACGCATGAGCGCGATGCGCTGCCGCTGACCACCCGAGAGTTCACGCGGGAATCGATCGAGGAGGGTGTGTTCGATGCGCATGCTCGACGCGAGTTCGTCGAGGCGCGACGCAATACGATCACGGGCCCATCCCGCGTGCCGCGCCGGCAACTCGACATTGCCGCGAGCGGTGAGGTGCGGGAACAGCCCTCCCGACTGGATCGCGTACCC
>CAYGLT010000053.1:9679-16472 GCA_964350875.1 uncultured Phycisphaeraceae bacterium
GTGTCCCACGCGAATGAGTAGCGATTGCCGTCGAAGATGAGTCCGACGACCTCGGCATCTGCGTTCAGCAGCGGACTGCCGGAGTTGCCGCCGATGATGTCGTTCGTCGAAACGAGGTTGAACGGCGTGGTCGGATCGAGCGACGAGCGAGACGCGAGCCACTTGCGCGGGAGACTGAACGGTTCGTTCGGGCCGCGCAACTCGTACCGCTCGAAAAGCCCGCCAAAGTCCGTCTCGAACGGGAGTTCGACGCCTTCCTGGGTGAATCCCTTCGCGCGGCCTGTAGACAGACGGAGCGTGAAGGTCGCGTCGGGGTACACCGTGTCACCGAACGCGGCGAACCTCGCCGCCGCGATGCGTCCGTACGCATCGGTCTGCGGCGCCGCGACATCTTCCTCGTAGCGAGCGCGGACCGCCCGTGCACCGCCGTCGAGCGCGAGGGCGAGTTGGATCATCGGATCATCGCTGGCCTGGACCGCGTCGACTCCGCCCGCGACGAGGGCCTTGCGGTATTCCACATCCGCGAGTCGCGTGCCGCCGACGAGTTGGCGAGCGCGATCGCTCGCTCCGAGTCCGCCGTACATCGCGCGGACGATCTCGTGCTCGGCGCCGAGGGTGTCGGCCGCCATGCCGAGCCCGCTGGTGATGCGGTTGATCTCGAGTTCCTCGAAGATCGGCGCCGGCGAGTAGAGCGAGACTTCAAGCGACGGGATTCGGCTCTCGGTGTACGCGCTCATGCGTTCCTCGTCTGGTTTGGCTCTTTCAGCGGTCAGCCGCACGATGTGCCGCGCGATGTCAAAAAGTTCAGAGCCGCCGACCGGCCAGCGTTCGAGGATGTTGTGCTCGTCGTCGAACTCGGCGTACACGACCTGAGCCTGCGCGATCTGGTCAAATGCGTCGCCGACCTGCTCCGCGAGTTCGTTGTCCGCCCTGATTGCCGAACGGAGTTCGGTCTCCTCGGCGATCTTCTTCTCGAAGTTGCGCGGGTCTTGCAACGCGACGAGTTTGCCGCCGAGACCTTTGCGGCGATTCTCGACCCTGGGCAGTTCGCGGTACGCCTGGGTCGCGAAGTCGTCGCTCTGGCTCGCGAAGATATTAAGTTCGACCTCGCGGCGATAGGTCGTGTCCATCCACTTGGGGTAGTAGATGTCTCGGAGCGTGCGGAGATGGTCAACGGTGTAGGCACGCTGTGTGCGAGCCGGGTGCCCGGTCACGAAGACAGGCTGGCCGTCTTCCACTCCTTCCAGCGTGAAACTCAGGTGATGCTCGGGGTTGGCGGGCTTGCCGTCTTCGTACACGCGCATGAAGGTGACATCGAGGTTGAAGCGTGGGAACTCGAAATTGTCGACATCCCCGCCGAACGACGCGATAGCCTCCTCCGGAGCGAACACGAGGCGCACATCGTCATACCGCTTGAAGCAGTAGAGGTGATACATGCCGCCGCCATAGAGAGTGACGACCTGACATGTCAGGCCGGTCTTCTCTTTCTGCTCGCGTTCGATGTTCGCGATGATCGCGCGCCGCGCGGCGTCGGCCTGCGCGTTGGTCATCCCCGGCTTCACGGCGCCCTTCACCCGGGCCGTGACATCAACGATCTCCTGGAGCGTGAGGAGTTCGGTGTCCGGGCACTTGATCTCTTCTTCGTACGAGCGAGCGAGGAACCCGTCGTTGATGATGTCGCGCTCGGGTGTGCTGAGTTTCGCGAGTTGCCCGCGCGCCACATGGTGGTTGGTCATGACCAGTCCGTCTTCGGACACGATCGATCCCGAACCGGAGGGGAACTTGACGGACGCCTTCTGCACGAGTTCGACCCACTCGGGCGTCGGCGTGAACCCGTAGCGGTCCTTGAGCATCTTCATGGGCAACTGATTCAGGAGCCACATGCCCTCGTCGGCCGCGGCGGGAGTTGCGCAGAGGCCGCCCGCGAGGCAGGCGAGCGAGGCGGCGGTAGCGATCACGGACGCGCGGAAGGTTCGGTGTCTCATGCCCAAAGCATACCGGCTCGGCGCGGCCGGGCGGCGGCGTGTCTGCGCATGAAAGAGGCCCGGCGTTGGCTGCCGGGCCTCGGGGAGTCATCAGATTCGTGCGACGGTTCTCAGATCACCAGTCGCTCTCGGGGATGCCCATCTTGGAACGATCTGGGTACGCGGGGCGTGCGGGGCGCTGGTAGCCCTCGCGCTCGATGGCGTCGAGCATCTCCTGCACGGCGCGTTCGAGTTGCGGGTCGCCGCCGTCGACCATCTTCGCGGGGTCGTCGACAACCACGATGTCGGGATCGACGCCGTGGCCCTCGATGCCCCAGGTGCCGTCGGTGTTGTAGAAGGCGAACGAGGGCGCGGTGACGGAGGAGCCGTCAACCATGGGCGGGTAGCCGCCGATGCCCACAAGGCCGCCCCAGGTGCGCATGCCGATGATCGGCCCGACCTCGTGGTAGCGGAACAAGAACGGGAAGGCGTCGCCGCCCGAGCCCGCGAGCCCGTTGATGAGCATGCACTTCGGTCCGTTGTGCGCACGGAAGGGGCTTGTCCAGTCGGCGCCGTCACGGACGGCCCAGTAGTTGCTCGCCGGACGCTTGAGGATGTCGATGAAGCGCGACGGCATCTGGCCGCCGCCGTTCCAGCGTTCGTCGATGATGAGCGCGTCCATGTGCGCCTGGCCGTAGAACTGACGGATCAGTTCGTTCTGGCCCTGACCGCCGGTGTTGGGCACATAGATGTAGCCCACCTTGCCGTCGGACATCTCGTAGACGCGGCGGCGATTGGACTCGACCCAGTCGCGGTACCGAAGTTCGACCTCGTTGCTGTACGGCTCGATCACGACCTGGCGCGCGTCGTCGTCGAGTTCGGCCTTCTCGCTCACGGTGATGGTGACCGGTCGGCCCGCCATCCCGATGAACGAGGCGTAGATGTCCTTCTCGACATCGACGGGCACGCCGTTGACGGCGAGGATGTACTCGCCCTCCTTGATGTCGAGACCCGGCTGGTTGAGCGGGCCGCGCGCGTCGGTATCCCATTCGGCGCCGCGCAGGATCTTCTCGATCTTGTACGCGCCGTTGTCGAGCGTGAAGTCCGCGCCGAGCATGCCGACATTGAGGTTGCTCGCGCGTTCCACATCGCCGCCCTCGCGGTAGTACGCGTGGCCGACATTCATCTCGCCGATCATTTCCTGGATGATGAAGGAGACATCCTCGCGTGTGACGGCGTCGGGGAGCATCGCGAGGTGGTCCTCGAGGACCTGATCCCAGTCCACGCCGTGGATGGTGGGGTCGTAGAAGAAGTCGCGGATGATGCGCCACGCGTTGCGCACGATGCTCTCCCACTCCTCACGCGGCTCGGCGGTCTGGAGCATGGGATTCGTCACGACGGGCTTGCCCGAGGCGCCGGCGCTCGCGTTCTGGATCTGGGCGCTCCTGCCGCGCGCGACGAGCATCTTCTTGCCGTCGGCGGTGAGTTCGTAGCGTCCCGCGCCTTTGGCGACGCTCTTCTCGTCCTTCTTCTCATCCTTGATGTCGAAGAGCATGATCTCAGAGCCGCCGCCCATGCCGCGGCCGGAGCGGCGGACATAGAGCAGTTGGTCCTTGTCGTTCACGGTGAGGTTCGAGAACACGCCGCGACCCGGAGCGAGTTGCATGGAGCGCGCCTCGAAGCCCTCGATGTCGATCTCGACGGGCTTGGCCTTCTTCTTCTTGGCGTCCTTGTCGTCGCCGTCCTTCTTCTCGGAGTCCTCGTCTCCGCCTGCGGGGGCGCCGGACTTGGTGGCGCTCCATGTGCCGGTGACGCCCATGCCCTCGATCTCCCAGGTGCCGGTCATGGAGGCGCCGCTGACGGTGGCCTTGAGCAGGACCGCGCCGACGGGCGAGGGGACCTTGCCGCTGAACTCGCCGGTGGTGGGATCGAACTTGACATCCTCGAGGCCGATCGACTCGCCCTGCGTCGTGGTGGTTGCGCTGTACGAGCCGTCGGCGTTCTTCGTGATGTTCATGGTGAAGGAGACCGAGTCGTCCTCCATGCCCATCTGCTGCATGCCGTTGCTCGTGCCTTCCCAGTCGCCGACGACGCCGGTGTCCTTGCCGTTCTCCTTCTTGTCGTCTTCCTTTTCGTCGCTGTCTTTCTTCTCGTCCTTCTTGGCGTCCTTGTCCCACTCCTCCTCGTCGCTCTTGGGGAGGTAGGGCGATTTCACATCGTCGCGGAGGGGGACGGCGATCAGGACCTCGGTGTCGGTGTAGACGAAGGGCGATTCGAGCCCGCCGTACATGTCGTCGTAGACGGGAGAGAACGCGCGGTTCGAGGCGAAGTAGAGGAACTCGCCGCCGCGATCGAAGGTCGGCGAGGAATCGTTGAAGAACCCGCTGGTGACGCGGTGGGTCTCGCCGCTCTCGGTGTCGTGCAGGTAGATCGAGGTGTTCTCGCTGCCGCTCGTGTCGCTCTTGGCGTACGCGAGCCAGCGGCTGTCGGAAGACCACGACGGCAGGAACACGCCGCCGCGACCGTCCACATCGATGATCTCGCTCGAACCGGACTCAACATCGAGGACGCGAAGCGTGCCCCCCTTGTCGGCGTAGGCGATCTTCTCGGAATCGGGCGACCAGTTCATCGCCGAGTAGTAAGTCTTGCTGTCGTGAGTGAGTTGGCGGGTCTCGCCCATCCCGTCGGACTGGACGAGGTACAACTCCATCTCGCCGCCCTCGTCGGAGGTGTAGACGAGCCACTGGCCGTCCGGGCTCCAGGCGACGCTTCGCTCCTGGGCGCCCGCGGAACGGGTCAGGTTGCGCGGCATGCCGTTCTCGGCGGGGAGCGTCCACACATCGCCGCGCGCGATGGCCGCGACGCGTTTGGCGCTCGGGGCGATCGACCAGTCGGTGATGTCCGAACTGACATCACGCGTCTGCTCTCGCAGGCTGGGACGATCGCCGGGGATGTAGACATCGACGATCGAGTGGCGGCCGCTCGCGCAGTCGAATCGGTAGAGCCGCGAGCCGTTCTGGAACACGATCTCGCCGCGATCGTTCGGGCCCGGGCCCATCGAAGGCCACTTCACATCGTAATTGGTGAACTCGGTGCGCTGGCGGCGCTCGCCCGTGCGCGGGTTGTACGACCAGAGGTTGAGGCGGTGCTCGGGGCCCGCATCAGAAAGGTAGTAGAGCGTGTCGCCCGCCCACATGGGGAGCGTGTCGGTGCCTTCCCAGTCGGTGATCTGCTCCGACTCGTTGGTCTCGAGGTTGAACAGCCAGATGTCGGTGGCCATGCCGCCGCGGTACCGCTTCCAGGTGCGCGCGTCGCGCGTGTGCGGCGTGTAAGCGAGCCACTTGCCGTCGTCGCTGATCGCGCCCTGCGCGCCGTAGGGCACGGGGAGTTGGTTGTACTCGCCGCCCTCGGTGTCGATGGTGAAGAGTTGCGTCTGACGCGTGAGCCCGCCGAGGCCGCTCATGTAGAACAGCAGGTCGTCCTGTTTGGTCCAGTCGTTGAGGACCTCGGTCGCGGGATGATGGGTGACGCGCCGCGCGAGGCCGCCGTCCTTCCCGATCACATAGATGTCCGTGTCGCCGTCGTAGTTGCCCACGAACGCGATCTCGGAGCCGTCGGGGCTGAACTTCGGGAAGAGTTCCTGCCCGGTCGGTCCCGCGAGCGGAGTTGCGCGGCCGCCCTCACGAGGGACGGTCCACAGGTCGTTCCCGTAGACGAAGACGATCTGCGACTTGCTGATGTCCGGATAGCGGAGCATGCCGCCGTGGGGATTGATCTCTGCGAGCGCGGAAGGCGCGAGAGCGGCGACGGTTCCGGCGATCGCGAGCATCGCGGCGGGTGCGGAGCGGAAGGCGTTTCTCGGTTGCATCGGTAAGCGGTCTCCAGGGCGCAATGGACAGCGGGCGCGATCACCGCGCCCGCTGGAATGGATGCCCTTATACCGCAAACCCGGCGTTGGTTTGCACTCTGACGCCGGAATCAGAGACTTAGCGGCGACGGCGGGCGAGCGCAAGACCCGCGCCCGCGATCACGAGGCCCGATGCGGGGGCCGGGATCGCCGCCAGACGGAAGATGAGGTACTCGTCGTGGTTCTTGCCGCCTCGGAGGGCGTCGCCGCCGTCGGTGGCGTTCCACATCCAACGGGCGTCCTCGCTGATGTCGGCGATTTTGGCCCAGGGCAGCGTGCCCTGCCCGTTGTACTCGCCCACGAACGGGGAGTCCCACCACGAGTTGGCGTCGGCCATCGCGATCTGAGCGGCGACATCGGTCGCGAGCGGATGCGGCGCGCCGGTGTCGAGGTCGATGCCGGTGGCGAAGACCTGCCAGCGGGCGTCGCCCGAGTAGATCGTGCCGAGGTCGCCCGCGTCGATCTCGGCGAGCAGACCCTGCGCCGTCGCGTCATCGGACCAGGCGGCGATGTAGATCGGGTCGCTGGTGTCGAAGGTGAACGCCTCGGCCATGCTCCAGTTGTACCGGCCGGGAGCGCCGGCCGCGCCGGTCTCGTTGCCGCCGACCTTGACGAATTCGCCGCCGACGGTCGCATAGATCGAGTAGTGGTTGTCGGCGGTGGCCTTCGCGGTGATGACGCCCGCGTTGGCGGCGCCGGCGAGAGCGGCGAGCGAGGCGATGGCGAACGAGCGGCTGGTGATGGTCTTGAGCATGTGTTCTTCCTGCGTGTGTGAACGATCGAGCCGCGCGGCGGGTCCGATACACACGAACGGCCGCACGGCGTGCAGGGAGAACATGCAAAGCAAAGCGGCGAAGGGCGAGCACGCCACGGACCGGCGCTCGCCTCTTCGCACGCAAAGTCGGAATGATCGTTACAAACG
>CAYGLT010000054.1:0-16326 GCA_964350875.1 uncultured Phycisphaeraceae bacterium
TGGCGGGCGAGCCGCCAGTGGCACGCGGAGAGGCATCGCAAAAACAAACAACGGGCGGACCGGTTGATCCGGCCCGCCCGTCGGGTTCACTCAGGGAAGTTGTTCACTGCCCGAGCGACGATCAGTCGTTGGTAGGAACATTGGCGAACGCGGGACGCGAGGGACGCGCGTTCGGGCTGGTCTTGCCCGTGGGCGAGCCAGGGTTGGTCTGGAACGACTCGCTGACGGTCTGGTAGGAGACATCGGGGGTGTTGGGGGTGGGAGTCGTGCCCGGCATGGCGAGGCGGACATCCCAGTTCTGACGGGCGGCCGTCTGGAACTGGTTGCTGCGCTCCTGCAGGGTGACCATGGCCTGGTGGGCCATGTGCTGGTGGGCCTCGGCGGCGGCGACGGCCTGCTCCTGGCGAGCGGCGATCTGCTGGTTGGAGAGGTAGCGCTGGGCGTAGGCCTGGTTGCGCTCCGAGACGGTCTGCACCATGCGGGTGCTGAACTGCGCGACGGTGGCGTTCTCGAGGGCGTCGGCCTCGGCGAGCCACGCGTTGATGGTCGCGTCGTTGATGCGGGTCTGCGCGAGGATCGTCGCACGGGCGGCGGCGTCGTCGGCGCGGAACATGTCACGCTGCGCGTCGGCGGAGGCCATGGCGCGCTCGACATCGGCCTTGCCAGCGAGGCGCTGGGCGTTGACGACATTGAGCATGTGCGAGACATCCGCCTTGGCGACGAGGCGCTGCGACTCGTTGAACGCCTCGAGCTTCTCGACCTCGGCCATGGCCTTGGTGTTGAAGGCGCCGGCGACGCTCACGGCCTCGTCGTAGGACGCGCGGGCGACCTCGACGAACGACTGGCTGGCCTGATCGAGACGGGCGAGTTCGGCGCTGAGGATGCGGCGAGCGGAAGCGACTTCCTGACGCATCTGCGAGACGAGCGCCTTCTGCGAGGTCTCGAGGGCGTTGGCCTCGGCGACGAGACGCTTGAACTCGGCGTCGCCGCGACGGCGGGTGGCGTCGAGCTGGACGCGGAGCGACTGGACCTCGGCGGCGCCTGCGCGATCGTTCGCTTCGGCGCTGGCGAGGAGCTGGGTCGCGGCGGCCTTGCCCTTGTCGAGGACCTTGGTGGCCTCGCCCTTGAGGTTGGTCACGAGGGCGAAGGTGTCGTTGCGCGAGGCGTCGGCCTCGGCCTTGGAACGGGCGAGTTGGGCCTCGCCCTTGCGGACGAGCGCGTCGGCCTGCGCGTTGAGTTCGATGGCCTCGGCGTTGGCGACCTGCTGGAAGGTGTCGGCCTTCGCGAGCATCTCGGTGGCCTGGGCCTCGGTGTTGTCGAGCCAGACCTGCAGTTTGCTGGCGCGCTCCTCGTAGGAAGCGAGCGTGGTCTTCTGCTGGGCGTCGGCCTGGATGCGGACCTTCACGGCCTCGCCGAGCTGGGCCTTGAACATCGCGACATGGCCGGGATCGACCACGGTCGGGATGCCGGGGGCGTCAGCGAAGGCGGGGGTGGCCTGCGAGGGGGACGCGTCGGGGTTCTTGGGCTCGATCTTGCCGGGGAACTCGACATTGCCCTGCGCGAGTTGCTGGGCGAGGGTGCGGAAGACCTCGGCGCGGATGGTCGCGGCCTTGGCGTCGGCCTCGGCCTTCAACTGCTCGTACTGCGACTCGGCGAGGACGACCTGGTGGGTGGCCTCTTCGCGGAGCGCGTTGGCGAGGGCTTCGGCCTCGGCCTTGATGAAGTTGGAGCGGGCCTCGGACTCGATGCGGTCGGCCTGGGCGCGGAGCATCTGCGACTGGGCGACGCCGTGCTCGCGGAAGGTCTCGAGCGCGCTCATCTGGCTGTCGAAGTCGGCCTGCGAGACGCTGATGATCTTCTCGGCTTCGCTGCGCATGCGGGCGATGTCGGCCTGCGCTTCGCGGACGACGGCGTCGGCCTGACGGCGCATGGCCTCGGCCTCGGCCTTGGCCTGCTCGAACTCGGTGTCAGCGGTCTTGAGGGCGAGCTTGAAGCCGGCCTCGGCGTCGCTGCTGGTCTTCGCGCCGGCCTTGGCGTTGAGTTCGTCGAAGATCGCCTTGCTCTTGGCCTCGAGGGAAGCGGCGCGCTGGCGCAGTTCGCTGCTCTTGGCGGCGGTCTGCTGGGTGACGCTCTTGATCTGCTCGTTCAGTTCGGCGGCGCGGGCTTCGGACTGCTCGGCGACCGACTTGCTGGCGATGCGGAGCGCCTTGATCTTGCTGTGCGCGCGGGCCTCGGTCATGTCCGCGATCTTGATCATCTGCTCGATCTCGGCGGAGCCCTGACGCTCGACGGCGACGCGGGCGGCGAGCATCTTCTGATACTCGGCCTCGGAAGAGCGGAGTTCGGTGTCGGCGATCGAGCGCATGCGCTCGAACTCGGCCTGACGCTCCTTGAGGGTGGCGCGCACGACGGCGGCGCCCTCGCGGGCCTGCGCGTCGTAGGCCTCCTGCTTGGCGATCGCCTGCGCGGAGAGTTCCTCGAGCTTGGCCTCGTACTGGCGGTCGAGCGAAGCGGCCTTCGCGATCGAGCTCTCGTGCGAGGAGACGGCGGACTGCCAGGCAGACTCGCGCTGCGCGAGTTCGTTGGCCTGGACGGCGTCACGCTCGGCCTTGTAGGCCTGCGCGGCGGCGCGGCGGCCTTCGATGTCGGCGGTGGCGTTGCGCGCCTCGCTCAGCCAGATGGCCGGGAGTTCGATGGTCGCGGCCTGCTCCTCGAACCACTGCTTGTCGACGGAGCCCTTCACGCCCTGCGGGTCGATCGAGACCGTCGCCTTGCTGGCGAGCTGGTCGCGGGTCAGCGCGCCGGAGTTGGGGTTGTACGACGACTTGGAGTCGGTCGAGCAGCCGACGAGCGCGCCGGCGGCGAGCGCGGCGACAAGGCCGGTGATGAAGACGGGACGGCTCTCCAGAGCGGCGCGTGCCGCCGGAGCGCTGTGCAGTTTGCGGACATGCTTGGGCGTGTTCATGGGAGACTTATCCTCGTGCGTGAGTGGAACCCTGTGGACTCGGCGGGCGTGGTTGATTGGTTCACGCCCCCCGATAGGGCGCGATGTGCTCGCCAACTCGTCAGCCCACATCGGCCCCTCTCCCGGCCGTATTGACGATGAGGGGCGTGCGCGCCGGTCTCGGCCCGGCACACCCGTCGCGGCCGACACGGGCGTCACTCCCGGCACAGAGCGCACAGGTTCGCTCGATGCAGGTCCGATTCATCGAACGGCGTGCCGTCCGGATCGCGCGGCGCAACCGGAACAGCCCCTACACTTCGCACTGGCCGCGCGCTCGACACCCGGCGCGCAACACGCACGGAGCACTGCGCATGGATCGGAAGCCGTTTGTCGGGGGCAACTGGAAGATGAACCTGTCGCGCGAGCACGCGCAGGATCTCGCGGGCGAGGTTGTGGAGGGTCTGAGAACCTCGGGCGATGGACCGAGAACCGCGGAGGTCGCGGTGTTCCCGGCGTTCGTGCATCTCGACGCGGTCCGTCAGGTTCTCGGCGATCAGGACGCGCGCGGCGTCATTCTCGGCGCGCAGGACTGCTATCACGAGCCGGACGGCGCGTTCACGGGCGAGGTGTCGTTCGCGATGCTCCGTGACCTCGGCGTGCGCGCGGTGCTTACAGGCCACTCGGAGCGTCGGCATGTGCTGCACGAGCCCGACTCGCTGGTGAACGCGAAGACGCGTGCCGCGTTGTCGAACGGCATGACCTGCGTGCTGTGCGTGGGTGAGACTCTGGAACAGCGCGAGGACAACGCGACCGACGCGATCAACGAGCACCAACTCCGCGAGGGGCTCAAGGGTGTCTCGCACGCGCACGCGGAGCGGCTGGTCATCGCGTACGAGCCGGTGTGGGCGATCGGTACGGGCAAGACCGCGAGCGCCGGCGACGCCCAGATGGCCCATGCGGCGATCCGGAAGGTCCTGGGCTCGCTCTTCGGGGATTCCGTGGCTCGGGCGACCCGCGTGATCTACGGCGGGTCGGTGAAGCCCTCGAACGCCCCGGAACTGGCCCGGGAGCCCGACATCGACGGGTTCCTGGTGGGCGGGGCCTCCCTGAACGCCAAGGACTTCTGCGCCATCGTCGGGGCCATCGCTCCGTAAGGCCTCTCGCCTACCCCCGACCTACACTTCCGGCTCACCTCCCACTCTGCGAGAACCCCGCCTGATGCTTTCCATGCTTCCGCTGACCCCGACCCTCGCCATGGCCCAATGGATGCTCGCGCTGATGGTCGTCGGGTTCCTGTTCGTGTGCGTGCTCCTGATCCTGATCATCCTGATCCAGAAACCCCAGGGCGGCGGCCTTTCGGGCGCCTTCGGATCGGGCGGCGCGCAGGGTTCGGGCCAGACGGTCTTCGGCGCCCGCACGGGCGACGCGCTCACGATCGGCACGATCAGTGTCTTTGTGCTCTACCTGCTCGTGGCCGTCGGACTGAACTACGCGATCCGTCCTTCGGGCCCTGTGAATGTCGCGCCGACCGCGACCTCCGCCGAGCAGCCCGCCACGGGCACGGCGCCGGCGCCCGAGGAGGCGATCACGACGACCAACCCGGCGACGCCGTTCGAGCCCGTCCCGGTCCGCGAGCCGGAGCCCCAGCCCTGATCCGCTCCATGACGGGCTTCGGCGAGGCCTCACTCCACACCGAGGGTGTGCATTACCACCTCGAGGTGCGTTCGCTCAACAACCGGTACTTCAAGGCGTCGATCCGCCTGCCCGACGACCTGCAAGGTCTGGAGGCGGAACTGGAATCCGCGCTGCGCGCACGCATCTCGCGCGGGGCGCTCGTGCTCATCGGCAAGGTCTCCGACACCTCGGGCGGCGCGGCCCATGTCGTCAACGAGTCCGCGCTGCGCGGCTACCTCGAGACCATCGAACGGCTCAAGAAGCCCGCGAACGCCGACTTCACCGTTGACGCCGCCAACCTGCTCTCGCTCCCGGGCGTGCTCCAGCCCAGCGACGACGAAGAGCGCCTGCACAAGGCGCGTTCGGCGTTCATGACGATGCTCGACGCCGCGATCGAGAAACTCGTCGCGATGCGCGCGCAGGAAGGCGCGAAACTCAACGAGGAGTTGATGGTCCACCAGCGCGTGATCCACGACAAACTGGAACGCGTGCAGGCACGGGCCCCGCAGGTCGTGCAGGACTATGAGCGCCGCTTGAAGGAGCGGACCGAGCGTCTGCTCCAGCAGGCGGGCTTCGTGGCCGAGCCGGCGGATGTGATCCGCGATGTGGCGGCGTTCTCCGAGAAGGCGGACATCGCGGAGGAGATCCAGCGTCTCGGCGCCCACATCGAACAATTCTCGGAACTCCTCGGGGCGCCCGAGGACAAGCCGGTCGGCCGCACGCTCGATTTCCTTGCGCAGGAGATGCTCCGCGAGGCGAACACGATCGGGAGCAAGTGCGCGGACGCGGACATCGCCCGGGATGTCGTGGAGATCAAAGGGGCGATCGATCGGATCAAGGAACAGGTCCAGAATGTGGAATAGGGCCGTCTCTCCGGCAAACTCGGCTGGACAGATGGCGCCTCCGGCCTCATGATTGATGCGTAGAGAACTTCGTACCGGGCCATGGGGCGGCTTCGGCCGCTTCGCAGGCGCCCTCCGATGACTTCCCCCGACCGCTACGGAGGCATCCCGCCGATGCCGACCAAACCCGGGACCGACACCCCCCCACCCGAGATTGATCTTGGCGCCGATCCTTCGGGGTCGTCGATCCACACGCCGTCGATCAGCGATCCCGGGGCCTCGCAGACCTCGATGGTCGGGCCGGCCGTCGAGCCGAGTTCATCCTCGGTCGGGCAGATCCAGCCCAGCAGCGCGCTGCTCTCGGTTCACACCATGTCGGGGACCGGGCTGACGCTCAACACGGGTGTCGGGCTTGTCGCGAGCAGCGCCGATCGCACGCCGGGCGCCGCTGAACTCAGTCGTGAACAGTTCGGGGCGGAAGAACTCGCGATCGTGCTGTCGCACTTCGACATCGGGGTGATCCACGCGGTGCACGAGTTCCGCCGGGGCTCTCGCCGCGCGCCGAAGATGCTGTTCAAGGCGGACCGGGGCACGGTGCTGCTCAAGCGCCGCGCGCCGGGTCGCGACGAAGCGCACCGGGTGCAGTTCAGTCACCGCGTGCAGGTGAAACTCTCCGAGCAGCACTTCCCCCTGCCCAAACTCATCAAGGACCGCGCGAACGGCGAAACGCTCGTCAAATACAGCGGGCGCATCTACGAACTCTTCGAGTTCATCCCGGGCACGCGCTACGACGCGACCCTCCCCGCGACTTCCGACGCGGGCCACGCGCTGGCGCTCTTCCACAAACTCATCGCCTCGGTCCCCACCGAGGACCTGCAGCCCACGCTCGGCTATCACTCGGTGGACGCGATCGATCGGCAGTTCGCGATGATCACCCAGCGCGCCAAAGCCGAAGGCGACGACTCGCTCGTCGCGCTGTGCGAGCACCTCCGACCGATGTACCACGCGGCGTCGAAGCGCGTCGACAAACTGGGCATCCGGCATTGGCCGGCGCAACTGGTCCACGGCGACTGGCACCCGGGCAACACGCTCTATCGCGGGCCCCATGTCGTCGCGGTGATCGACTTCGACTCGCTCCGTCTCGAGCCGCGGGTGCTGGATGTCGCCAACGGCGCCCTCCAGTTCTCGATCACAATGGACGGCGACGACCTGGACCGCTGGCCCGATCACCTCGACGAATCCCGGTTCAAGCGGTTCTGCCGCGGCTACGACGCCGTCGAGGAGTGCATCCTCTCGACCGCCGAGATCGACGCCGTGCCCGATCTGATGATCGAGGCGTTGATCCTGGAGGCGGCCGCACCGATCGCGGCGACGGGGTCGTTCGCGGGGCACGACGGCGGGGCGTTCCTCCGGATGGTGGAGCGCAAGTGCCGTTGGATGCTGGAGAACAAGGCGCGGCTCGTGCGGCTCATCTCTGACTGAACCGCATGGAGACCCCCGAACGGGGTCCGAGAACGCCTCCAGAAAAGTCCGCACCCGAGGCCCCCCGGTTCGGGTACACTTTCAGGTACTCCGGCTGAGAGGAAGCCATGCACGGACGCCCCGGGACAACCATGTTCGCACGCCCCGCGCTGACCGCGCTCGCCTTGGCGATGTTCGCGTCGGCTGTGGATGCGGGCGACCCGCCGCCGTTCCTCCCGCCCTCGCTCCAGAAGATCGTGGAGCAGGCGCGAGCGAACGAGAAGGCCGCCGAACCGCGCGAGCCGCGATCGGACGAGTTGTTCGAGGATCTGCGCAATGTGTCGTCGGGTGATCTCACGCTGGGCGAGGTGATCGACCGGCTGGGATCGGACGACCTCGCGGAGCGTGAACGCGCGTCTGAACTGCTCGCGAATGTCGCGATGTGGGACGAGGAGATCCTCGCCAAGGCGTGCGAACTCCCGGAAGTGTGTTCGGAACGGCGCGCGAGGCTGCGCGACGCGATCTACACGAGGTTCCTGAACTCGCCGCGCCCCGCGATCGGGATCCGGATGGCGCCCGGCGCCGAGTCGGGCATCCGCGTCGAGCGACTCGAAGCGGGCTTCCCGGCGGGCAAGACGCTCCGCGCGAATGACGAGATTCTGGTGATAGGCGGCGTCGATCTGCGCCCGACGAAGACCGATCAGGGGCCGCTGATGGCGGCGATCGCGTCGTTCGATCCGGGCGACCTCGTCGATGTGCTCGTCCTGCGTGAAGGCAGGGAGATCGAACTGCAGATCGAACTCGGCAGTTGGGACGATCTGAATCAGCAGGCGCGGGCGCGTCAGAACGAGGTCATGCGCCGCGCACTGGCGCTGCGCATGCACCGCAAGGGGTACGACCTGGACTCGGACACCGGCAGACCGATCGCGGCCCCCGTCTCACGCTTCGACTGGAAGCAGGCGTCGCGGCGCGTCGTGCGGCCGACCCAGAGCGTCAGTCTCATGTCGGGCGGTGAAGCGTCGCTCGTTCCCGGCCGTCCGAGCGGCGGGATGGGCGCGGTGAACCCGAGCATCGCGTTGCGCGCGGAGCGTGCGAAGAACGACTTCAAGCAGCCCGCGGACCGGCAGGCGATGGACCGCGAGGCCATCGCGAAGATCAACGCGATCGATATGCAGATCAACTCGCTGACCGAGAAGATCAACGACCCGCGCGCCACCGAAGAGGAGCGTGCGGCGTTACGCGAGACGATGCGTGAACTCACGCTGCATCGGCGGCGACTCGTCCTCGTCGCGACCGATCCCGACCGCTGATCGCGGCGGAACGCCCGCTCAACCCACGACGATGTTGACGAGCCGTCCGGGCACGACGATCACCTTGCGCACCGTCTTGCCGTCGATAGCCGCCTGCACCTTGGGAGAGGCGAGGGCCGCGAGTTCGAGTTGCTTGGCGTCGGCGTCGGGGGCGATCGAGATGCGGTCCTTGGGCTTGCCCAGAACCTGCACGACGATCTCGACGGTCTCGGCCGCGAGCATCGCGGGGTCGAAGGCGGGCCATTCCGCGAGCGAGGCGAGCCCGGGGCTGGTCCCCGCGTGGGAGTGGATCCGCGCGTACATCTCCTCGGCGATGTGCGGCGCGAACGGGCAGAGGATCAGCGCGAAGCGTTCGGCTTGGTCGAGCGTGACGCCCGTCTTCATCGCGGCGTTGACGAACTCGATCATCGCGGCGATGGCGGTGTTGAACGAGAGGCGGTCGATGTCCTCGCCGACCTTCTTGATGGTCTTGTGGAGCGCACGCTCGGTGTCGTCGTTGCGCGCTTCGGCGAAGCGGACGGCGCCCGTGTCCTCGTCGATGAACAAACGCCACGCGCGCTGGAGGAAGCGGAACAGTCCGACGATGTCGCGCGGGTTCCACGGCTTGCTTGCCTCGATGGGCCCGAGGTACATCTCGTAGAGCCGGAAGGTGTCGGCGCCGAACTCGGCGATGACATCGTCGGGGTTGACGACATTCTTCAGGCTCTTGCTCATCTTGGCGACGATCTGCTTCACCGGTTTGCCGGTGGAACGCTCGACGAACTCGCCATCGGCGCGCTCTTCCACCTCGTCAACCGGAACGAGCCCGCCCTCGGGACGCTCGTAGGCGAAGGACTGGATCAGTCCCTGGTGGCGCAGTTTGCGGATCGGCTCGGGCGTGCTGACCTCGCCGAGGTCGAAGAGCACCTTGTGCCAGAACCGCGCGTAGAGCAGGTGGAGCACCGCGTGCTCGTTGCCGCCCATGTACAGGTCGATGCCCCAGTCGCCGGCGCTCTTGCCGTCGGGTGTTTCGCCGCCGATCCAGTATCGCTCGGCGTCCTCGCCCACGAAGCGGTTCGGGTTCTGCGCGTCGCAATAGCGCAGGTAGTACCAGCATGAGCCGGCCCAGTTGGGCATCGTGTTGGTTTCACGGGTGAAGACCTTGCCGTCGCGCTCGACGCGCTTCCAGTCGGTCGCTTTACCAAGCGGCGGCTGGGGCTTGTCGCTCTCGACGGGCTGGAAATCCTCCATCTCCGGGAGCAGCACGGGCAGTTCGCTCTCGGGGAGCGCGTGCGCGTCGCCGTCCTCGTCGAACATGACCGGGAACGGCTCGCCCCAGTACCGCTGGCGGCTGAAGAGCCAGTCGCGGAGCCGGTAATTCGTGCGCGCGGCGCCGTTCTCGGATTTCTCGAGCCACGCGATGATCGTGCGCTTGGCCTCGTCTGTCGGCATGCCATTCAGCGAGACTTCGCTGTTACTGCTCTCGGCGGCCTCGCCGACGCCCGTGTAGCACTCATCGCCCGCGGCGATCTTCGCCCATTGCGCGTCGTCGTTCGGGCGCACGACGGGCTTGATCGGAAGTCCGAACGCGTTGGCGAACTCGAAATCGCGCTCGTCGTGGGCGGGGACCGCCATGATCGCGCCGGTGCCGTAGCCCGTGAGCACATAGTCCGCGATCCAGATCTGCACGCGCTCGCCGCTCGCGGGATTGAGCGCGTACGCGCCGGTGAAGACGCCGGTCTTCTTCTTCGACTCCTGGCGTTCGACATCGGTGAGCCCGGCGACACTCTCGCGGTACTTGTTCACGGCGTCGCGCTGGGCGGCGGTGGTGATGTCTTCCACGAGCGGGTGTTCGGGCGCGAGCACCATGTAGGTGGAGCCGAAGATCGTGTCGGGTCGGGTGGTGAAGACGCGGATCGTCTCGCCGGTCGCTTCGCCGCCGTCGGAGAGCACGGGGAAATCGATCTCGGCGCCCTCGCTCTTGCCGATCCACTCGGCCTGCTGGACGCGTGTGCTCTCGGGCCAGTCGACGAGCGAGAGGTCGCGCACGAGGCGGTCGGCGTACGCGGTGATGCGGAGCATCCACTGGCGGAGCGGCATGCGTTTGACGGGGAACCCGCCTCGCTCGCTGCGACCGTCGATGATCTCCTCGTTCGCGAGCACGGTGCCGAGTTTGGGGCACCAGTTGACCATCTGCTCGCCGATGTACGCGAGTCGCTGGTTGTCAACGACGGCGCGGCGTTCGTCGGCGGGGAGCGAGTTCCATTCGCGGAGCACGCCGTGCGCGATGCCGCCCTCGAGCGCGGACAGGTCGCGCGAAGTCTTGTCGGCGACGGCGATGTCGCCGTCGAGCGTGACGAGGATCTTGCCGCTGGCGAGCGCGTCGAGGAGCGTCTTGATCGGGGCGGCGGCGCCGCGGCCCTTGTTCTCGCGCGGGTCGTACCACGAGTTGTAGCAACGGAGCCAGATCCACTGCGTCCACTTGTAGTACTCGGGGTCGATGGTCGCGATCTCGCGATCCCAGTCGTACGAGAAGCCGAAGCGCTTGAGTTGACGCCTGAAGGTGTCGATCGCCTTCTTCGTGGTCTCGCGCGGGTGCACATTCGTCGCGATGGCGTACTGCTCGGCGGGCAGCCCGAACGCGTCCCACCCCATGGGGTGAAGGACATTGAACCCGGTCATCCGCTTGTATCGCGCGAGGATGTCGGTGGCGGTGTACCCCTCGGGGTGGCCGACATGCAGGCCCGAGCCGCTGGGGTACGGGAACATGTCAAGGGCGTAGAACTTGGGCTTGCGGGGATCGAAGCCTTCGTCGCCCGGGTTGGGCGCACGGAAGGCGCCCTGCTTGTCCCACGCGTCCTGCCAACGGTTCTCGATGGCGTCGGCGAGGGTGACGGTGTAGCGGTGTGCGGGTGCGCGGTCGCCGTCGGCCGGGGTGGTTCGATCGCTCGGGTCGTTGCTCATAGGGCGGAGTCTATCGCCCCGATCGGCCCGGTCCCGGCGCGGTCAGCGTGTCGCGGCGGCGCCGTTGCGTGCGGCGAGTTCGGCGAGCAGGGCCTTGGCCTCGCCCACGAGATAGAACGAGCCGGCGACAAGGATGAGATCGGTCTTCCCCACCGCGCGGTAGGCGATGTTGATCGCGTCCTTGAGGTTCGGCGCGACCTGGCTCATTTTGCCCGAGATCTCGGCGAAGGTGCGCTGGAGGTCCTTGGGGTCGGCGGCCCGTGGGTTGGACGACGAGCGGGTGAAGATCACCTTGTCGGCCCCAAGGTCCACCTTTTCGAGCATGCCGCGGATGTCCTTGTCGACGGCGCAGCCGAAGATGAGGACCATCGAGTCGTACGGGATGTGCGCGCCGACGGTCTTGATGAGCGCCCCCATCGAGGCCGCGTTGTGGGCGCCGTCGAGGAGGATCTTGGGCTGCTCGTAGACGAGGTCCATACGACCCGGGAGATAGGTGCACGACAGGCCGTGCGCGACATCGGCCTCGGGGGTGTCGATGCCGCGCGCCCGGAGGGTGTCGAGCGCGGCGAGCGCGAGGCCGCAGTTGAACGCCTGGTGCTCACCGGGGAGGGGCGAGGCGAAGTGCTCGAAACCGCTGCGCGGGCTGGTGACGCACACGCGGTGATGGGGCCCGAGGTCGGCGCTGCTCTCGAACCGGAAACTGAAGTCGATGTCCTGCCCGAGCACTTCGAGTTTGGCGCCCGCGGCCTCGGCGACCTCGCGCATGGCTTCGATCACGCCCGGCGCTTGCGGGACGGTGATCGCCGCGCCGGATGATTTGAAGATTCCCGCCTTCTCGCGCGCGATCTCGGGGAGCGTGTCTCCCAGCACCTGTGAGTGGTCGAGGCTGATTTCGGTCACAAGGGCGACATCAGGGCGCACGATGTTGGTCGCGTCGAAGCGGCCGCCGAGTCCGACCTCGATCACGGCGATGTCGACGGCCTTCTCGGCGAAGTACATGAACCCGAGCGCGGTGAGGAGTTCGAAGTAGGTCGCCTCGCCGTGCTTGCCTTCGACGGCGGTGGCGGCGACGGCGACGCGCTCCATGCACGAGCGGAACTCGGCCTTGGTGATCATCTCGCCGTTGATCTGCACACGCTCGCGGAGGTCGACCAGGTGGGGGCTGGTGTACATGCCGACGGTGTAGCCACAGCCCTCGAGGCAGGCGGCGAGCATGGCGCAGGCGCTGCCCTTGCCCTTGGTCCCGGCGACATGGACGATGCGCATGGCGTCCTGGGGATTGCCCAGTTGCTTGGCGAGGGCAGCCATGCGGTCGAGTTTGAAGGAACCCCGGTGGTGCCGCGTGAGGCGTGCGCGTTCGAGATCGACGCGGGCGTTCAGATACCGCAGCGCGTCGTCGTACGACCTGAAGAGGGGCTTCGTCCGGGTCTTGCTGGCGCCGGCCCCTGCCTTGCGCGCGGGGCGGCTGGCGGGCTTCTTGGCGGTCTTGGACGAGGATTTCGGCTTCGAATCGGATGAAACCGCGGATTTCGCGGTGGAGGACCTTGGCATGGAGCCACAGAATAGCACCCCGGGAGGGGGCTCCGGAAAGAATTTCGCTCAGGGCCGGGCGGGTTTTCCTTCGACTGTCACATTCGTGTGTCGCGCCCGCCCCGGGTGCCCGAACCACGAGTTCTCGCGGTTGCCGGGCGGGTATTTCTCCCCCACCACGGCCTCGGCGCCGGCCATCCCGTCCTCCTCCCGAACCCAGCCCCCGTCGAGATCGGGGAAGTCGATCACGCAGTTCTCGCACTTCTTGCCGTCGATGAACCGGATCGGGCACCAGAACGACTCCACATTGCGGAGCATCTCCGACCCGAGCGCCCAGACGCCGGTCATCCAGTCGCAATAGAGGCACCAGATCAGGTCGTGGCCGACCAGCCCGCCGAACTTGTGGCGGGAGACATTGACCCACTCGCCCTGCCTGTACCTCGGGAAGCGCACGATCCACACCAGCGGCGGGTACACGATCAACTCCGCCAGACGAACGAGCCAGAACACCGGCACCGCCAGCGCCGTCCACCACACCGCCGCGTGGTTCCTCAGCGGACCCACCGAACGGTTCAGCGCCTTGACGATGCGCGGCCCGCGCACCGCTTCGCGATGCATCAACTCGTGCGCACGCGTCCAGACGATCAGCGCAATGATCTGCCCGGCAACGCCCGCGATCAGGCCCAACCACCACGGGATCGGGGCGAGTTCCTCGTGGAACATCCGCGCGTTCGCGCCAAGCACCGGCCCGAGGAACCACGGCAGCGCGGTGAAGTACGCCACCAGCACATCAAGCAACGGCGCCCGGCACACAGCATCGTGTGCGCCGGGCGCGAGGTGTGCGGTGAGATGGAGCAAGCCTGCGCCGAGCAAGAGCACGACGAGGATCGCGGCGGCGACGAGGATCAGGGTCGTCATCGCGTGAATGTACCACGCATGGCGGTCATGCCGCACAGATCATCACACGGAAGCCTTCTGGCCCTCGTGCACGCCCTCGGCCAACTCTTCCACCAGTTTGTTGTTGAACGCGGGAAGATCGTCGGGCGAGCGGCTCGTGGTCAGCCCCTGATCGACGACCACCTCACGATCGACCCACTTGGCGCCCGCGTTCTCGAGGTCCTTGCGGATCGACGAGAAGGAAGTCATCGTGCGGCCGTCGACGACATCCGCCTCGATGAGCATCTGGGGGCCGTGGCAGATGGCCGCCACCGGCTTGCCCTGCGCGAAGAAATCTCGCACGAAGGACACGGCCTTGTCGTCACGACGGAGTTTGTCGGGGTTGATCACGCCGCCCGGGAGGAGCAGGCCGCGATAGTCGTCGGCCGAGACATCCCCCACCGTCTTGTCGACGACGACGGAGTCGCCCCAATCGCCGTCCTTCCAGCCGCGGATCTTGCCGGAGTTGAGCGACACGATGTGCACCTCCGCGCCGGCGTTGCGCAGCGCTTCGACGGGGCTCGTCAGTTCGCTCTGTTCGTAGCCGTCGGTGACCAGGCACGCGACGGTGCGACCGGTGAGCGGCTTGCTGTTGTTGCTGGTGGACATGAGAAGAACTCCTTCGAGTGGGTATCAAGGTCTTGCGAGACGCCGTCGCCTCGCTCATACCCAACGTTTCGGGAGTCACTCAAAGCCGCGGTGAACGCGCGGTGAAACGGCGTTCATAGTCGCCGCGATCAGGCGTTGCCGGCGGAAAGTTCCTCGTCAGCAACGAGATAGAACCGGGCGATGTCCGCGAGGAATTCCTCGCCCGACGCGACCTTGAAGGTGTACGCGCCCTCCATCGTTCCCCACGCGGTCGGCAGCGGGCAATGGCTGGAGTACTCGAACGACTGGCCGGGCTCGAGTTCGGGCTGAGCGCCGATCACGCCCTCGCCCTCAACCTCCTGACGCTCGCCATGCGCATCGACGATCACCCAGCGACGGCGGAGCAGTTTCACCCAGCGGTCGCCCTCGTTCACGATCCTCACCCGGTACGCGAACACATACCGCCGATCGAATGGATCGGAATGCTCCGGCACATACGCCGGCTCCACGGCGATCTTCACCCCGTGCGTCACCGTGACCGAACCGAGGGGCCTTCCCTGGCGCGGTCGAGCGTTTGGTTCACGAATCGCGTTCTTTGCCACAGCAGACTCCTCTCCCGAATCGGCTCCCGGAACTCCTCCGCCGAAACGATACCAATCTCCTGCCCACCGTGCGCGCGGCCGCCCCCGCTCCCGGTCGGCGCCCGTCCGCCCCCCGAATCCGGTACACTGGCCCCCAACACTCGGGAGGGCCGGCCTCCCCCCTGTCCATTAACCCCCGGGGGCTTGGAGCGCACGCCAATGGGTTTCGTCAAGGAATTTCGTGATTTCGCCATGCGCGGCAATGTCATCGACATGGCCGTGGGCATCGTCATCGGCGGGGCGTTCGGCACCATCGTCAAATCCATGGTCGACGATGTCCTCATGCCCCCCATCGGCATGGCCCTGGGCCGCGTCGATTTCTCCGAACTTGGCATCACCCTCCAGCAGGCGGGCGTGAGCGAGGCGGGCGAGGAGATCCCCGCCGTCGTCATCCGCTACGGCAACTTCATCAACGCGCTGATCGCGTTCATCATCATCGCGTTCGCGCTCTTCATCGTCATCAAGGCGATGAACACCGCGCGTGAGAAGTTCGAGAAGAAGGCCGAGGAAGCACAGGCCCCCGCCGCCGTCCCCGAGGATGTGCAGGTGCTCCGCGAGATCCGCGACCTGCTCCAGAAGCAGGGCTGATCCACGACCCCACCTCTCCTCTCAGGGGAGAGGTCGATGCTCGGCACGAGCATCGGGAGACTGGCTGACAGTTCATCACTGACTCACACAAACGGGTCGAGCCAACGCTCGGCCCGTTTCTCTTTTCCGCCAGCCGCTCACGACCTGTGCGCGTCCCGCCTGACTTCGCCCCCGATCACGAACGCCGCGCCCAGCAGCATCGCGTCCTTGATCAGGTACTGACCCTCCGGAGTCGGCACGAACGGCGGCGTCACCCAGCACACATCGTGCTTCAGCACGAGCGCCGCGATTGTCCCCGGCAGACGCACCGCCAGCAGCAGAATCCCCACCCTGATCAGGCGCGGCCAGAGAAGACAGACCCCGATCGCCGCCTCCCACGCGCCCAGCACGCGCACCATCTCCTCGGGCGATCCGAAGTAGATCGTGTGCGCGAGCAGCGACGACGCCGTCGTGTGCCCGAAGACCTTCAGCAGCCCGAACCACAGAAAGAACAGGCCGAGGAACCACCGATGCATCGGGTGGCCGAGCGCGGCCATGCCTCTGGCGATCTTCGCGTCGATCTTATCGATGCGCGGATGCATCCGCCCAGAATATCACACCCCCATCACCGCGCGCATGGTGTGCACCTGCCCGATGTGGTACGCGTCGTGAGGGAGCATCTCCGCGAGTTTCTTCGCGTTCTCTTCGCTCTTCCCGATCGCGTCGGCCATCAGTTCATGGCTCGCCGCGAACCGCGCCTTGGCCTCGGCCCACGCGGCGTCGGTGACGGCTTCGGGGGATTCCCAGTTGCCGCGAGCGATCTTCTCCTTATCCAATGCCTCGCCCGGCTCCAGCATGCGCACCATCTCGCCGCGCCAGAACACGATGTG
>CAYGLT010000055.1:0-16168 GCA_964350875.1 uncultured Phycisphaeraceae bacterium
ACCCTCAAGAGGATCGCCGGCTACCAAACAGATCGCGAATTTCAATAGCGGGGACAGGATTCGAACCTGCGACCTCCGGGTTATGAGCCCGACGAGCTACCGGACTGCTCTACCCCGCAGTCAGTGGCGGAGAATAGGCGGACCGCCCTCTCGGTTCAAGGTTCGTGAGGAATGTCCCCCACACGCGTCGTGCCCCCACCCCCACACGCGGCCCCGAGGCGGGCCCGGCGCTTCGCTCCTCCCCCCGGCCTTTGACCGCAGTTTCAGGGCGTCCAACCCTTGCCTTTCTTCGAATGATTCTAAGAATCAGGTGCAAGCGACCGCCGACCACCCGCCCCCGCCACCCCTGCCCAGCGAGGCCCCTCCGACATGACCAGCACGATGCCCGAACTCGCGCAGTGGGAGCAGCAGCGCTACCGCTACGGCTTCGTCACAGACCTTGAAGCCGACACCTTTGCGCCCGGGCTCAACGAGGATGTCGTCAAGGCGATCTCCGCCAAGAAGGGCGAGCCGGGCTGGCTGACCGACTGGCGCATCAAGGCGTTCCGCGCCTGGCTCGAGATGGAGGAGCCGACCTGGCCGAAGGTCTCGTACCCCCCCATCGACTACCAGAACATCTCCTACTACTCCGCGCCCAAGAACACTCCCAAGTACCAGTCGATCGAAGAGGTCGACCCGAAACTCCTCGAAACCTACGACCGGCTCGGCATCCCGCTCGAGGAGCAGAAGCGCCTCGCGGGCGTCGCCGTCGACGCGGTCTTCGACAGCGTCTCGGTCGCGACGACCTTCAAGGCCGAACTCGCGAAGGCGGGAGTGATCTTCTGCTCGGTGTCCGAGGCGGCGCGTGAGCACGCGGACATCCTCAAGAAGTACCTCGGCAGCGTCGTCCCCCACAACGACAACTACTTCGCCGCGCTCAACTCGGCGGTCTTCACCGACGGCTCGTTCGTGTTCATCCCCAAGGGCGTGCGCTGCCCGATGGAACTGTCCACCTACTTCCGCATCAACGCGTCGAACACGGGCCAGTTCGAGCGCACGCTCATCATCGCCGAGGACGACTCGTATGTGTCGTACCTCGAAGGATGCACGGCGCCGATGCGCGACGAGAACCAGCTCCACGCCGCGGTCGTCGAACTCGTCGCGCTCGAGAACGCGCGGATCAAGTACTCGACCATCCAGAACTGGTACCCGGGCGACGAGCAGGGCAAGGGCGGCATCTACAACTTCGTGACCAAGCGCGGCCTGTGCAAAGGCCGCCGCTCGCACATCTCGTGGACGCAGGTCGAGACCGGCTCGTCGATCACCTGGAAGTACCCCTCGTGCGTGCTCCAGGGCGACGAGAGCGTCGGCGAGTTCTACTCGGTCGCGCTCACCAAACTCCGCCAGCAGGCCGACACCGGCACGAAGATGATCCACATCGGGAAGAACACCCGGTCGAACATCGTCGCCAAGGGCATCAGCGCGCAGGAAGGCCAGAACACCTACCGAGGGCTCGTCAAGATCCTCAGGGGCGCCACCAACGCGCGCAACTACACCCAGTGCGACTCGCTGCTCATCGGCGATCAGTGCGGCGCCCACACCTTCCCCTACATCGAGACCGCCAACCCCTCCGCCAAGTGCGAGCACGAGGCGACGACAAGCAAGGTCGGCGAGGACCAGATGTTCTACCTCATGCAGCGCGGCCTCACCGCCGAGCAGGCGGTGTCGATGATCGTCAACGGTTTCTGCCGCGAGGTCTTCCGCGAACTGCCCATGGAGTTCGCCGTCGAGGCGACCAAACTCCTCGAAATCTCGCTCGAAGGGAGCGTGGGCTGACGCCCGGCCATCGATGAACGAAGGCTTCACTCCAATCATGCGCGAGAGCGAAGTGCCCCGGGGCGAAGGCCGCCTCGTGGTGCTCGGCGCCAAGCGCCTGGCCGTGTTCAACACCGAGCAGGGCTTCTTCGCGTGCGACGACGAATGCCCCCACGCGGGCGGCTCGCTCTCCGACGGCCCGGTGACGAACTGCTCGGTCGTCTGCCCTCTGCATTTCTGGGAGTTCGATCTTCGCTCCGGCGAGTACGCGGACGACCCCACCACCGTGATCCAAACCTACGAGACGAAGGTCATCGACGGCCGCGTCTGCGTGAAACTCTGACCGAATCCGAGACCCCCGAACCATGCCCACTCCGCTTCTTGAAATCCGCAACCTCCACGCGTCGGTTGAAGGCGCCGAAATCCTGCGCGGCATCGACCTGACGATCAACGCGGGCGAGGTCCACTCCATCATGGGCCCCAACGGCTCGGGCAAGAGCACGCTCGCCGCTGTCCTCGCGGGCAACGAGGCCTACGAGGTGACCGACGGGCAGATCCTCTACAAGGGAGAGGACCTCCTCGACATGGACGCCGACGAGCGCGCCCGCGCGGGCGTCTTCCTCGCGTTCCAGTACCCCGTCGAGATCCCGGGCGTGAGCAACACGCAGTTCCTCAAGGAGTCGATCAACGCCGTGCGCAAGGCGCGCGGCCTGTCCGAGTTCGACACCTCCGAGTTCCTCTCGTACCTCCGCGAGAAGCTCTCGCTCGTCCAGATGAACCAGGACCTGCTCCGCCGATCGGTCAACGAGGGCTTCTCGGGCGGCGAGAAGAAGCGCTACGAGATCCTCCAGATGGCGCTGCTCGAGCCCACGCTGTGCGTGCTCGACGAGACCGACTCGGGGCTCGACATCGACGCCCTGCGCATCGTCGCCGACGGCGTGAACTCCCTGCGCAACTCGGATCGCGCGATGATCGTCGTCACGCACTACCAGCGTCTGCTCGACTACATCGTCCCCGACTTCGTGCATGTGCTCGCGAAGGGCCGCGTGGTGAAATCGGGCGGCAAGGACCTCGCGCTCGAACTCGAAGCCAACGGCTACGCCGACATCCTCTCCTCCATCGAACCCGCGACGGCCGGCTCGTGAACGACACCGGTGAGAACGACATGAGCACACTCGCAGCCCGATCCGCGCACCACGACCACGACGCCCCGCTCGGCGCCATCACGATGGACAACATCGCCGATGCGCTCCAACGCGCCCACGAAGCCACCGACCCCGACTGGCTCGTCGCCCTGCGCACCGAGTCACTCGAGCGGTTCCGGGAGTTCGGCCTCCCAACGACGAAGCACGAGGAGTGGCGCTACACCAACCTCAAGCCGATCCGCGACCTTGAGTTCGTGCTCGAGGCCGACGATCCGGAGGACATGGTCGCCCTCCGCGATCTCGCGGCGCCGGTCGACAACGCCCTGCGCGTGTTCGTGCTGAACGGGCGCGTCGTTCCCGAACTCTCGAACCTTGATGCGCTCCCTTCGGGACTCACGGTCGAACCCCTCCGCGACGCGTTGACCTCCGCAGACGACGCGCTCCGGTCGACGCTCACCGACTCCATCGAGAACGCCCGTGACGGCGTCGAAGCCCTCGCCGGCGCGCTGATCCGCGACGGGCTCGTGATCCGCGTCGCCGCCGACGCCGTGATCGACCGTCCGCTCGCGATCACCTACGCGACCACGAGCACCGAGACTCCGTTGCTCAACGCGCCGCGCACCGTCGTGCTCGCCGAGGAGCGTTCGAGCGTCGTCATCGTCGAGGAGCACCTCGGCGAGATGGGCGCCGTGTACCTGACGGCTGGCGCGTGCGATGTCCGCGTCGCCGCGAACGCACGCGTGGAACACTGCATGCTCGGCCGCGACAGCGAGGCCGCGTACCACATCACCACGCTCCGCGCGGTGCAGGACGCCGACTCGTACTTCGCCAGCCACCGCGTCATCACCAACGGGAAGATGGTGCGCAACAATGTCTGGTCGATCCTGAACGGCGAGCGCGCAGAGTCCTCGCTCGACGGGCTGTACCTGGGCATCAACAAGCAGCACCTCGACAACCACATGCGCGTCAACCACATGGCGCCGAACTGCCCGAGCCGCCAGTACTACCGGGGCATCCTGGGCGATTCGGCGCGCGGCGTGTTCACCGGGCGCATCTTCGTCGATCAGATCGCCCAGAAGACCGACGCCTACCAGAACAACGCGAACCTGCTGCTCTCCGACACCGCCGCGGCCACCGCTCGCCCCCAACTCGAGATCTACGCCGACGATGTGAAGTGCTCGCACGGCGCCACGACGGGCGAGATGAACGAGGACGCGCTGTTCTACCTTCGCGCCCGGGGCATCCCCGAGTCCGACGCGCGGCTGTTGCTGCTCTTCGCCTTCGCCGCCGAGAACACCGAGCGACTGCCCATCGAATCGCTGCGCCAGTTCACCAAGTCGATCATCGATTCGCGTCTGCGCGACGCCGTCGCGCGCGGGCTGCTCCCCTCCTGATCGGACCCACGATGAGCCGCGACTACGCCAATCCCGATGTGCTCGTCTCCACCGAGTGGGTGGATGAGCACCGCGCCGACACGAAGAACATCCGCGTCGTCGAGTCGGACGAGGATGTCCTGCTCTACAACACCGGGCACATCCCCGAAGCGGTGAAGATCGACTGGCACAACGACCTCCAGCACCCGGTGAAGCGCGACTACATCGATCCCGCCGCGTTCGCGGAAATGTGCGGCCGCCTCGGCATCTCCAACGACACGACCGTCGTGTTCTACGGCGACAAGTCGAACTGGTGGGCGTGCTACGCGTTCTGGGCGTTCAAACTCTACGGCCACAAGGACTGCCGCCTGATGAACGGCGGACGCGCGAAGTGGTTCGCCGAGAACCGCGCGATCACGACCACCACGCCGAAGTATGCGCCGGCGAACTACGCGACGCCCTCGGCGGTCGACGAACGCCACCGCGCGTTCCGCGACGACACGCTCAAGCACTCGAACGCCGGCCTGCCCTTGATCGATGTCCGCTCGCCGAGCGAGTTCACGGGCGAGACGCTCCACATGCCCGACTACCCCCAGGAAGGCGCGCTGCGCGGCGGGCATATCCCCGGCGCGCGCAGCGTTCCGTGGGCGAAGGCAGCGAACGAGGACGGGACCTTCAAGTCGCGCGACGAACTCGAACGGCTCTACTTCGAGCACGCCGGGCTCGACCCCGACGACGATGTCATCGCCTATTGCCGCATCGGCGAGCGTTCGAGCCACACCTGGTTCGTGCTCCACCACCTGCTCGGCATGAAGAAGGTGCGCAACTACGACGGCTCCTGGACCGAGTGGGGTAACCTCGTCGGGATGCCCATCGAGACGGGCAAGGGAACGCCCGCTCCCGCCAGCGCGGGCTGAGTTTCGCATGACACGATCGATCGACGACATCGCCGCCGATTTCTCCGCCGTGGACGAGGAACTCCGGCTGGCGATGCTGCTTGACTTTGCGAAGAAACTCCCGCCGCTCCCGCCCGAACTCGAAGCGCAAAAGGACCTCGACGCCAACCGCGTGCACGAATGCATGACGCCCGTGCATCTCTGGGTGCTCCCCGACGACGAGAACCCGGGGGCAGTGCGATTGCGCATCGCCGTGGCCGAGGAAGCCCCGACGGTGAAGGGGATCCTCTCGATTCTCGTGCATGCGTACGACCGTTCCACGCCGGCGCTGATCGCGACTATCCCGGCGGACTTGCTCTCGCGGCTCGGGCTCTCGTCGTGCATCAGGATGAACCGGGCGGTCGGGCTCAACGCCATCATCGCGCGGATAAAGCGCGAAGCGGCCGCCGCGGGGAGTGCAGCGTGACGCACACCGCCGACGACAGGCAGTCTCTTGCCGCGTTCGATGTCGAATCGATCCGCGCGCACTTCCCGATCCTGTCCCGCGAAGTCCGCGGCAAGCCGCTCGTCTACCTCGACAACGCCGCGACGACGCACAAGCCGGAATCGGTGATCGAGGCGCAGGCGGACTTCTACCGCAACCACAACTCGAACGCGAACCGCGGCGTGCACACGCTCGGGCACGAAGCCACCCTCGCGTTCGATTCGGCGCGTCGCGCCGTCGCGCGATTCATCAACGCCGAGTCCACAGACGAGATCATCTTCACACAAGGCGCCACTGCTGCGCTGAACCTCGCGGCGCACTCGCTCGGCACACTCCTGCTCCGGCAGGGCGACGAGATTCTGCTCACGGAGATGGAGCACCACGCGAACATCGTTCCGTGGCAGATGATCGCGCAGCGCATCGGCGCGACCGTCCGCGCGATTCCGGTGCTCGACAACGGCGATCTCGACCTTGGGTCGCTGGATTCGCTCCTCACGGAACGCACCAGGATCGTGTCGCTCACGCATGTGTCGAATGTGCTGGGCACGAGGAATCCGATCGCGAGGATCGCGGAACGCGCCCACGCCGTCGGAGCGGTCGTGGTCGTGGACGGCTGCCAGGCCGTCGCGCACGAGCGCGTCGATGTCCGATCGCTCGGCGCCGACATGTACGCGTTCGGCGCGCACAAGATGTACGGGCCGCAGGGCGTGGGCGTGCTGTGGGCCCGGCGCGGCCTGCTCGAACGGCTCCCTCCTTACCAGACCGGCGGCGGGATGATCCGTCGCGTCTCGTTCAGCGAGACCACCTTCGCCGATCCGCCGGCGCGTTTCGAGGCCGGGACGCCGAACATCGCGGGCGCGGTCGGGTTGGCGGCGGCGATCGAGTTCATGTCGTCGATGGGCGACGCCGCCATCGCGCACGAGCGTGCGCTGCACGATCGCATGCGTGAGGGGCTGCTCAACATCGGCGGTGTCTCGCTGCTCGCAAGCGGCGGCGACCGAGCGCCCCTCGAGTCGTTCACGCTCGAGGGCGGCCACCCGCACGACATCGCCACGATTCTTGATCTGCAAGGCGTGGCGGTCCGCGCCGGGCACCACTGCGCCCAGCCGCTCATGGAACGCTTCGGCGTTCCCGCGACGATCCGTGCTTCTGTGGCGTGCTACAACACCGTCGACGAGATCGACGCGTTCCTTGCCGCGCTCGGCGGCGCTGCGGAGGCTTTGCGATGAGCGCTGAACTGCGTGATCTGTACACGGAGACCCTCCTCGATCACAGCCGCTCGAAGCGCAACAAGCGTGAACTTCCAACCCCGCCCGCGGCAAGCACGGAAGGCGACAACCCACTCTGCGGCGACCGGGTAACGATGTTCGTCCGCATCGAGAACGGCACGGTCAGCGACGCGAGTTTCACCGGGACGGGTTGCGCGATCTCGCTCGCGTCAGCGTCGATGGCCTGCGACGCGATCCGCGGCAAGCCGGTCGAGCACGCGCGTTCCATCGCCGACGCGTTCGTGGCGCACCTGCTCGGCGGGGAGTTCGACGCGACGCTGCTTCCAGAAGAACTCGCCGCGCTCTCGGGCGTCGGTGAATTCCCGATGCGGGTGAAGTGCGCGACGCTCGCCTGGCGCGCGATGCGCGATTCGCTCGCTGCGCAGACGGAGGCCCGCCCATGAGTGGTGAATCATTGCGCGAACCGATCCTCAAGGCGCTCCGCAAGGTCTTCGATCCGGAGTTGCCCATCAACGTGTACGACCTCGGCCTGATCTACGAGTTGTCGATTGACGAATCCGCTTGCGTGCGGATCCTGATGACGCTCACGGCGCCGAACTGCCCTGTGGCCGACCAGATCGTCCGGAGCGTCGAGCAGGCGGTGCGCGGCGTCGAAGGGGTGAGCCAAGTGAGCGTCACGCTGACCTTCGATCCCCCCTGGTCGGCCGAACGCATGACCGAAGTCGCGCAGATCGAACTCGAGGCGATGGGCATCGACCCGCGCAGACCGAGCGACTTTCACACGAATCGTCCGACGGGGCTCACGATCGGCCGGAAACCGACCGGGCGTTGACGCGCGCACCGTGGATCAGCGACAGCGTCTTCCGAAGTTTCCGAGCACCAGATTCAGATCGGTGAAGTCGACCGCGCCGCTCAGATTGACATCGCCCGTGATGGAGACGCCCGCCTGCCCGAAATTCGAGAGCACGGCGTTCAGGTCGGCGAAGCCAACAGATCCATCGCTGTTCGCATCGCCCGCGCACTCGGCGTTCAAGAGCGTGCTCGCTGACCCGAGCCCGCGTAGATTGTCTGGGCCGCCGAGCACCACGAGATCAGCGCCCTCACCCCCGTTGACATCCGCTGCGCCGAGCAGCAACGCGTTCGGGTCGGCGGGGTACTCGGGGCCTTCGCTGAAGGTAACGGCGTCGGCGTTGATGTCGCCGCGCAGCGTGCGGATCGTGCGTGTCGCCGGCATTCCCCCGTCCGCGATCGCGGCGATGTCAACCGCCTCTGACCCGCCGAGATCCGCGACGATGAGAGAGCGCGCGTTGTCGCCGATCGCGACAGGGACGGCGGGGGCGAATTCACCGGGAGTCGGACGGTTGATCACGACGATGGCCGCGCCCTGCGTCGTTGAGAGACCCACGATGTCCGTCAGCCCGTCCCCGTTGAGGTCGGCGAGCGACGTCTCGCTGATATCAGCGCCGTCCGCGTCGAGAATGAGCGGATCGTCGCCGAAGCCTCCGGCGCCGTCGTTCCGGAGCACGATGAACGCGCCCATCCCGGCGTCGCCTATGACGATGTCCTCATCCGCGACAGGACCGAGAAGAAGGTCTTTGTCGTTGTCCAGATCGTCGATGTCGACGCTCTCGGGGCGACCGGCGCCTGGCAGGAGCACGCGCGGCGCCATCTGATGGACCGCCAGAGGTTGCGCGATGAGCCGATCGACCCCGGGGTCTTCGGCGCCGGCGATGTCGTTGTACGACACGATCACGAGGTCAGTGAGCCCGTCGTTGTTCAGGTCGCCGGACGCGAGGTCGCGCGGCGTCGCGGGGATCGGGTAGACAGTGATCGTCGACTGGAACAAGCCCGGCTGGGCGTCGAGGTTGGTGAAAAAGCGGACGCGACCGCTGTCACCGCCGTCATACGCGATCGCGATGTCATCAGCGAAACCGTTCTGCGAGAAATCGCCGGCCGCCAAACCGACCGGAATGCCGTCGGCAGGATTGAGGGCCTGCGTGCGCACATCGAACCCGAGCCACTCGTTCGTCACCGCGTCGTTGCCACGGTTCACGAGGACATAGAGCGTGCTCGTCGCGCCGACGACCGGGACGACCAGATCGGGAAGGCCGTCCGGATCACGGTCGAAGTTGGCGATGACGATCCCGGCCGGCGCGCCGTCGATCGACTGAGAGTCCTTCGGTTCAGCGAATCCGAGCACGCGTCCGAGCGTCGAAACCTCGAGGTTCACATTCCCGCCGGAGTAATCGACGCGCAGCAGGCGGTTGTCGCTGAAACCCGGAACGACGGCCACATCGAAGATGGCTTGATTGGGGTCGCGTTGGGTGGCGCTCATCAGATTGAACTGCTGACCGATCCCGGGACCACCCTGAGACGCATATGCCGGATCGATGGCGATGAACAGCCCCCCGCCGAGCGCCGCGTCTCCGATGACATCAACGGCGTCGTACTCGGTCCCGCGCTCGACGCCCGAGATGCGCAGGAAGAGCGAGCCAGAGTTCGCGAAGCCGGACAGAGCCTGCCCGATCTGGGTGTAGCGCCCCTGCACCGTCAGCACGCCGTGCCCACCGGGGAACGCTTCGTCGGGCACAGGGACGCCCGGGCGAACCGAGCCGGTGTTCTGCAATTCCCCCACGACGCGTCCGTCACCGACGAGCGTTCCATTGCCCAGCACATTCAGGCTGCTGTTGGTTCGGATCGTTGCCCCGTTGCCCACGGTGAGCACCGCGGTCCCGTTCAGCCCGACATTGATCGCCTGCGATGTTTCGAACCATCGTGATCCCGCGTCGCGGATATCGACACGCGCGCTGGACCCGGTATGCCGGGCGAGGCCGACCAGTTCCAACGAGTTGGTGTCGAGCATTCCCCCCTGCTCGATGGTGAGCGTCGCGGCGCCGTGCGACCCCACAACAAAGCGCATGGCGGAGGTGCTGAGGAGCGACTGACTGCCTGCGATGTGGAGCAGCCCGGTCGCCCCGGGGGCGTCGGCCAGGACGATCTCGTCCACGGGGGCGCCAGGAGTCTGCACCGCCTGCGGCCCCTGCGCGGGTTCGGAAGGGTTCCCGAGCACCCAT
This sequence comes from uncultured Phycisphaeraceae bacterium, assembly GCA_964350875.1. GTDB lineage: Bacteria > Planctomycetota > Phycisphaerae > Phycisphaerales > UBA1924 > JAHBXC01. The sequence goes on from CAYGLT010000055.1 coordinate 9,996, forward strand.
GCGCCGTGTCCGGTTTCCCCGACGACGATGCTCGCGGGCTCGCCGCTCAGCCCGCCGAAGCCGAGGAGCGTGTTCGTGTCTCGGAGTTCGAGCCGGCCGCTGCTTCCGGCGAATTGGCCGAGGATGATGTCGCCGGTGATGGCGAGTCGCCCGGCGTCTCGCGCACGGAGGGTTCCCTGTCCGCGCTCCCCGACGATCGTCGGTCCGGTGGTGACATCCAGTTGCACGCCCGAGCCGTCGGCGTCCAGCGTCGCGGTCGATCCGAGCCGACGAGCGATGGAGACCGCCTCGGCCATGAGCGAGGCGCCATCTCCGTTGGTTCCCACCGAGTTGAAGAGCATCAAGGAAACAGGCGGTATTTCCGGGTATTCCCCGACGATGAGCGGCGGCTGCGACGCCTCCGAAGCCGCGGCTCCAAGAAAGTACGATTCCTGCAGGTTCAACGAAACCTGGCCGGTGCGCACCGCGAGCCGGCCGGTGACTACCTCTTCGTTGACTACAACCGTGTATGACTGGTTCAGCGCTTGAGGGACGGCGGTGTCATCGAACGCCGCCCGATCGAACGGCCCGGGCACGCGACCGGCGTCCCAGTTCGAGGCGTGACCGAACACGCCGCCCGGGGGCGTGTGCCAGAAGACCTCGACCACCGGGCTGAGGAACCGCGAATGAAGCAGATCATCGTCAAAACCACCGAACGATGCGTTGTCTGAAACCCAGGGAACGATCCACCGGCCGCTGCGATCGACGCCGATAGCGGTCGAATCGTCGGAGGCGAGTCCATCGCCGCTCGCGTTGGTGTTGAGCGGCGCGGGGTTTGACCAGGCTGCGCCGGAGGTGTTCGAGAACGAGACCAGCACATCGTCGTCTTCACCGATCGACGGCTGCCCGTTGAAACCCAGCGCGTTGCGGGAGGTCCAAACGACGACCCAGTTGCCCAGCGTATCGGTCCCGATCGACGGCTCCAGATCATTCGCGCTCGTTTGGGCGTACGAAGGGACGAGCGGATCGGACTCAGACCAGAGGTCGCCTTCCTTGACGCTGACTGATGTCCATAGATCGAGATCCTGGCCGTAGATGTTCCCCGGTCCGCCATAGGCCGATTGCCATACGGCGATCCACACGCCGGCCGCATCCGTCGCGATGCTCGGCGCCGTGTCGCTGTTGGAGTCGATTGCGCCGTAGGAGTTGAGCGGCGCCGGGAACGACCAGTTGATGCCGCGGCTCGAACTCCGCGCGACGAGCACATCGCTGTCGCTCCCGAGGTTTGTCTCGTTGAATCGCGCAAGCGTGTCGGTGGAAGACCAGACGGCCACCACGCGACCCTCTCGGTCAGCCGCCAGACGCACCGCGATGTCGTCGCCGTTGTCACCCGCGGCGTAGCCGAGCCGCAGGGGCGTGGGCGCCGACCATGCGCCGCCGTTGTTCTCCGTTCTTGAAACGAGGATGTCGGAATCGGGACCGAGCAGCACGCCGTTGATGTTGAGGTCGCTCTCGCTCTCCCAAGCGACGACCCACTCCCCGCCGCCCAGGCTGACGATCGACGGCGCCTGCTCCTCTCCCTGACTCGATGCGGCGTAGAGATCGTCCAGCGGCGCCGGAGGTGACCATGTGAGCCCGTCATCGACGGAAACCGAGAAGAAAATGTCCTGCCTGATCCCGTCCGACCCGGTGGCGAGTCGCGACGCAAAGACGATGATCCAATTCCCCTCGCCATCGGTCGCGATCGACGGGCTTGAACTCTGCCGCGAACCACTCGTGGTCAGCGGGACCGGCGCGCTCCATGTCTCGCCGTCATCCTCGCTGCGGGCGATCGCGATGTTGCGCCCATTCCCCGTGACGATGATCGTCCCGCCGAAAGTGTCGTCCGTATCCCAGACCGAGACGACGACGCCCCCGCTCGTCGTCGCGATGGACGGATTCTGGTCAGAGCCGACATCGGTGGTCCCGGTTGTGTTGAGGATCTCGGGGTCGGAGGGATCGATCGCCGCGGAACCGCCCGCGATCGTCACGGCGCTCGCGCAGGTCATGCTCAGGACCGATGCGGCGACAGCGCGACGCAGGCGGCGTTGAATCACTGCCGTACTCATAGAGCCATCCTTCAAACAACCAACCGCTTCATCATGAGAACCGGGCCCGCAATGAGGGGATGCCCGCCGTTTTCACGCGGGAGCAACGCCGCAAACATTGCAACCGCGCAGACAATGAGACATCCACTCTAGAAAATGGCCATCGGCATGAAACCGGGAATTCCCCCGGTTTCGGCTTCGACACCGGTCGGTATCGTGGAAGTCGGGTGATTTCCTGTGCTGGAAATCCCCTCCCTTCTCACTATCACTGCGCGATGATCGCCGGCGAGGTCTCAAGTCGATGAGCGATTCAGCAAAGTCGGAGTCGCTGTCTCAAGAGCATGAGGAGAATGATCCTCATGAGTTGCCCACGGCCGAACACCCACTTCGAGTGGATGGCGCAACGGCAGCCAGAACGCGAGCGGGCTATCCGAGTCGCATAGGTCCGTACCGGATACTGGGGCGTTTGGGCTCGGGCGGCATGGGCGATGTGTACATGGGGGTGCGCGAAGACAGCCAGTTCGCGAGCCGTGTCGCCATCAAGTGTGTTCGCGAGGGTGTCGACAACGATCAGATCATCGCGCGCTTCAGGACCGAGCGTCGCATCCTCGGGGCGATGCATCATCCGGGGATCGCCCGGCTCCTCGATGGGGGCATGGCCGAAGACGGCTCTCCGTACCTCGTCATGGAATACATCGAGGGCCAGCCGATCGATACCTACTGCGATCGACACCGGCTGACGATCGATGACCGTCTGCGGCTATTCATGCGCGTCTGCGACGCCGTGCACTTTGCGCACCAGAATCTGGTGATCCACCGCGACCTCAAGCCCGCGAACATTCTGGTGACGGAGAAGGGCGACCCGAAACTGCTCGACTTCGGGATCGCGAAACTGGTGAATCCCGACCTCGCGTTGATCGAGCACGCGCCGACGATGACCCGTTTCCGCCTGATGACTCCCGAGTACGCGAGCCCGGAGCAGGTGCGTCAGGAACCGATCACCACAGCGAGCGACATCTACTCGCTCGGCGTCATCCTCTTCGAACTCCTCACGGGCCATCGGCCCTACCGCCTCGAACGCAACACGCAGGACGAACTCGAGCGGATTATCTGCGAACAGGCGCCCGATCGGCCGAGCACCGCGCTCTCGCGCATCGAGGAGATCCGCACACGCACCCGCACGGGTGAACTCACCACGCGACGCATCAGCCCCGTCGAGGTCAGCCACGCGCGTGACGGCCGCATCGAGAGACTGCGCCGGATGCTTGTCGGAGACCTCGACAACATCGTGCTGATGGCGCTGCGCAAGGAGCCCCAACGCAGGTACCGCTCCGCTGAAGACCTGGCGCGGGACATCGACAAGCACCTCGACGGCATGCCCGTCATCGCCCGACCGGACACGCTGGGGTATCGCGCGACGAAGTTCGTCGGGCGAAATCGCGCCGCCGTGGCCGGCGCGAGCGCCGTCATGTGCGCGCTCGTGCTGGGCATGGCCGGGACCTCATACATGCGGCATCAGGCGGTCGATCAGAGGGATCGCGCCGAGCGGGCGCTCGAGGAAGCGCAGAGGCTCCGCGAAGTCGCCGACAACCGGTTGGGCCAGTTGCAGAGCATCTCGGCGCAGATGCTCGCGCTGTACGACGAGATCGACACCGCGCCGGGTCAACTGAAGACCGGTGACGCGCTCGTGAACTCCGCGATCACCACGCTCGAGTCGCTCGGCGACGGAGCGAGGAAGGACCCGGTGATCGCGGTCCAACTCGCGGACGCTTACGACCGCATCGGGGAGATCCAGGGCGGGAAGCGCAGCGCGAACTTCGGCCGCATCGACCAGGCGATGGAGAGTTTCTCGCGATCGAAAGAGATCTACGCGCTCCACGCTGGAGAGTCGGTTGAAGCGGCGCTCGGGAGCGGGAAGGCGTCAATCAAGATCGCGGATGTGCTCGAACGGCAAGGAGACACGCCCGGCGCCCTTGCCATGTACCGCGAGGCGCAGGCGATTGCGCGGGACATCCTTGCGAGGGAGCCCGCGAACCGCGACGCAAAGCGCCTTCTCTCGTCGTCGGTGCTCTCCAGCGGCGACGCGATGTGGCGGCTGGGCGACCGTTCCGACGCGGAGGCCGCCTACGCGGAATCGGTGCGGATCCGGGAGGAACTCGCTCGCGGGAACGCCGCCGATTCGATCAACACGCGCGATCTGGCCATCGGGCTGGGGCGCGTCGGTCGTGCGCGGCTCGCGGCCGGAGACCCTTCCGGCGCCCTCGATGCATACGCGCGATCTCGAACGCTCCGCGCGTCCCTCCAGGAACAGGCCGGAGACGACGACCTGCGATCGATACGCGACCTCTTTGTCATCGATCTGCAGATCGCCGAGGCGCACGGCATGCTCGGCGATCTTGTGAAGCGGCGTGATTCGCTGAAGAACGGCCGCGCGGTGGCCGCATCCATGGTCGCGCTCGACGCGGACAATCAGCGTGCAATGCTCGACCTCGCGGTCGTGCTGGAGCGGCTCGGCGACGCCGAGGCGGATCTCGGCGCGCTGACAGCCGCAAAGGATGTCTACATCGAGACGGTGGAAGCCGTGCGAGTCTTCCGGCTGAAGTCTCCGACGAACCAGACCGGCATCAGGCTCGACATGAGTTCGAAGAGCAGGCTCGGCACGGTCCTCGCGAACATCGGCAACGCGGACGCGGCGGCCCCGTACCTTGATCAGGCCGAGCGGATGGTGAACGAGAATGCGGGGCTCGACGCGCCGTATCGGCTCCAGATGCGCGGCACGATCTGGCACGCGCGAGGGATCGCCGCGGCGTCGTCGGGTGACCATCGCGCGGCGGCGGACCGCTTTCAGCGTGCGGTAGCGCAGTACAACGAACTGCCCGAAGGAGCGAAGCAGGACTTCGTGATCCGGCTGACCGTGGCAGACCTGTTGCGCCGGCGAGCCGAGGCTCTGGCGATGTTCGATCTCGCTGCAGCGCACTCCACCGCCAAGCAGGCGCTCAATGCGTTCTCGGGCGTCGGGAGTTTCGGCGCGCGAGGCGCCGTGGAATGCGAAGCGATCGTGTGCGAGACCGGTGTTGCCTTGGGCGAGTTGTCCCACGGCGAGGTCGTCGTCCGTCTCGTAGCCGCGATCGAAGGCATGAACATGCCGCCCGAGGCCGCTCTTCGGAGGCTCGCGAAGGCTCACTACGAGAACGGCTCGCGCGACGACGCGATCCGGACGGTCGACGCCGCGATCAGGCAACTCGACGATGCGGCGGCCGAAGGTTGGGAGTCTGCGAAACTGCGCGGCTCGCTGGTCAACGACCGGGCCATCTACGCCTCCGCCGCTCGATAGGCGCTCGGTTGCTTGCCCGCTCCCCGGACCTTCCGGCGGGCGTCTCGAACGAGCGCCGGCTCTCGACGGCTACAATCTGCAGATCGATCCAAGGAGCCCCGCATGTTCAACCGCCGTCTCGTCGCCATCGCCGCTTCCGTCCCCGCCGCCGTTGCCGTTGCGCTGCTGACCGCGGCCGCGCCTGACGCGAAGACCGGAAGGGTCGGCGATCCGTACACGCTCTCGACCTGCCCCGTCTCGGGCGAGAATCTGGGCTCGATGGGCGACGCGATCGTGAAGGTGCACGACGGCCGAGAGGTGCGTTTCTGCTGCGATTCGTGCGTGGGCGCGTTCGAGAAGGATCCCGCCAAGTACCTCGCGAAGATCGACGAGATGATCATTGAGCAGCAGATGCCGCACTACCCGCTCAAAAACTGCGTGGTGAACCCCGGCGATCCGCTCGACATCGAGGGCGCTCACGATGTGTCCGTGCGCTATGTCTACTACAACCGTCTCGTGCGGTTCTGCTGCGACGGCTGCACGGGCAAGTTCGAGAGCAACCCCGAGAAGTTTCTCGCGGTGATCGACGAAGCGGTGATCGAGCAGCAGACGAAAGACTATCCGCTGACCACCTGCGTGATCTCGGGCGAGAAACTCGGGACGATGGGCGACCCTATCGACAAGGTGTACGCGAACCGGCTCGTGCGATTCTGCTGCGAGCCGTGCGTCGCGGAGTTCGAAGAAGATCCGGCGAAGTACTTCCGCCAGATCGATGTCGCGCGGAATCCGTGATC
>CAYGLT010000056.1:0-11005 GCA_964350875.1 uncultured Phycisphaeraceae bacterium
CGCCGGACACTTTCACGGCGTGATCGTGCGAAGCCACGCTTGGATATCGGCCGTTCGCCCCCCCGGGGTGAGCGTTTCTGAGGGGGGATTGGCGGGGGGGGGGTATGCTGGGCGGGGCGGATGCGCGATTGGGTGTGTCCCAAGAGGATGATGACCAGTGAAGCGTTCGCGCCAGATCACCTTCGTCATCGGGGCAGTCGCGGCGTTGGTCGTTGTTGCAGGATTGGCTGTGCGATTCCCCCTGATTTCGATAACAACCACAACCACCCACACGATCGCCGAGGCGTCCAATCGACCTGAATACTGGATCACGAAAATATCAGCCGAGGAACTCGCAAATAAGCTGCGAAGTGGTGAGTGGTCGGCGGAGCGAAAGATCACTGATCACGGCGAAACCCTCCTCCATCTGGCTGCTTCATGCCGAGATGTCGACATTCTTGAGATTCTCGTAGCGCACGGCGCGGACATCAGCGCGCGAGACGATCAAGGCAGGACTCCCCGTTCAATTGCCAAGCTTTACGGCCGGACTTCCTCTGTCGAATGGTTCCGAGAGCGCTATCTGCTGCTCAAGCAGCACTGAGCGCTGCAGCGCTCTCGCAGCCACCCCACTCATCCCCCCTCCAGACGCCCGCCGGGCCTTTCTGCGCCTCTACACTCACCCCCATGCCCACGACCCCGACCAATCTCCCCCCGTCCTATGTCACCACGCCCATTTACTATGTGAACGACCGCCCCCACATCGGGCATGTCTACTCGACCCTCCTGGGGGATGTCCTCGCCCGCTTCCACCGCCTCCAGGGCCGCGATGTCTTCTTCCTCACCGGCACCGACGAGCACGCCGACAAGGTCGTCGAGTCCGCCGAGAAGCACGGCGTGACCCCCATCCAGTGGGCCGACCGCAACGCCGCCGAGTTCCAGACCGTCTTCCGCGAGATGGGCTTCTCCAACGACGACTTCATCCGCACCACCGAGCGGCGGCACATCGAGCGCGTCGAGCGCTACATCGGCCGCCTCAAGGAGACCGGCGACATCTACCTGGGCGACTACGCCGGCTGGTGGGACGCTTCCCAGGAGGAATATGTCACCGAGTCCACCGCCCGCGAGCACGACTACAAGAGCCCCGTCACCGGCCGCGAACTCGTGAAGCGCGTCGAGCAGAACTACTTCTTCCGGCTCAGCAAGTACGCCGACACCCTCCAGAAGCACATCGAGTCCCACCCCGAGTTCATCCAGCCCGACGCGCGGCGGAACGAGATCCTCGGCCGCATCCGCGCCGAACTGCAGGATGTCCCCGTCACCCGCGCCGTCGAGGACGAGAACGCCGAGGTCTGGGGCATCCGCATGCCGGGCGATCCCAAGCACCGCATCTATGTGTGGATCGACGCGCTCTTCAACTACCTCAGCGCCGTCGACACGCCCGAACGCCGCATGTTCTGGAGCGAGATCCCCCAGTTCGGCGGCAGTTCGCCCGCGACGCACCTCATGGCCAAGGACATCGTCTGGTTCCACGCGGTGATCTGGCCCGCGATGCTCACCGCGCTGAACGAGCCCCTGCCGCGCACCGTCCTCGCGCACTCGTACTGGATCCGCGAAGGCCGCAAGATGAGCAAGTCGCTGGGGAACTTCCTCGACCTCGCGACGATCCGCGGGTATTGCCGCGCCTACTCGCGCGACGCGCTGCGCTGGTTCCTCGCGACCCAGGGCCCGCTGGGCGCCACCGATTCCGACTTCGCCCACGCGCGATTCGTCGAGGTCTACAACGCCGACCTCGCCAACGGCATCGGCAACGCCTTCAGCCGCGTGAGCAACATGATCGCCAAGTACTTCGACGGCGTCATGCCCGATCCCAAGGGCGTGACCTCGCACGCCGGGCACGACTGGGCCGCGCTCTCGCGTGACTGCGTGGCGCAAACCACCGCCGCCTTCGCACAGAACAGACTGGGCGAGGCCCTGAACGCCTCGATGAACCTCGCGCGCAAGGTGGACGGGTACATCAACGCGACCGAGCCCTTCAAGGTCGCCAAGGACGAATCGCGCAGGGACGAACTCGCCGCGATCCTCTACCACTGCGCCGAGGCGCTGCGCATCGCCTCGCTCGGCTTGTATCCCGCGATGCCCGACAAGATCGGCGAGATGTGGTCGCGCATGGGCGTGCAACTCGAGCCGGGCGACACCTACGAATCCCTCGCGCAGTGGGGCGCGCTCAAGCCCGGGACGCTCATCGTCAAGGGCGAGGCGCTCTTCCCCCGCGCCGACGCGGCCGCCGAACCACCCGCGCCCGTCCCGGACGACGAGGCGTGAACGCGCACCGCGCGAGCGCGGCCATGCGCGCGTGGCGGAGTTTCCGCCGCGGTGCGCTGCTCTGCGGCGAGATCCCCCACAAGACCGGGCTCGCCGTCGACCCGAAGACCGGCGTCGTCGCCATCCCGCTCCCGACAACGCTCGTCCCCGCCGAGCAGTTCGTGCTCTTCATGCCCGACGAGAGCGACGAAGCGCTGCAGGTCTTGCTGACCCGCCGCAAGGACGAAGTGGGCGAAGCGCTTCGCGACCGCTGGCTCATGCTCCACCTCGACCCGCCGCGCGGCGATGTCCGCTGGATCGCCTTCGACCCCGAGAGCGCGCGCCTGCGCTCCGAAGTGATCGACCACGACCACCTCGCCGCGTTCAACCCGCTCGCGCCCATCGAGCCCGCGCTCGTGAAACACGCCAACGCCGACAAGGCCGTTCTTCAGCGCGCCTGCCGCGCCGCGACCGGCTCGCTCCTCACCGATCCGGTGTGTGTTGAAGTGAACCCCGCCGGCCCGCTCGTGCGGCACAAACTGGGCGTCACGCTCACCCCCTTCGCGAACGAAGCGCACGACGACGCCGCGGCGAAGCGCGAACTCGCCGCGCTGCTCGCGCGAGGCGATGCATGACCGGCTTCCGCGACGCGCATGTTCATGTACACGCACACGGGTACGAACTCTCGTGCGTGAACCTCGCCGACTGCGATTCACTCGACGAATGCCTCCGACGCATCGCGCGCGCGGCCGAAGCGAAGCGCGCCGACGACTGGATCGAATGCGTCTGCGCCAGGCCCGAAGGCTGGCGCGAGCGTCGCTGGCCCACGGCGGACGAGTTGCACCGCGCCGCGAACGGCCGCCCGTGCGTCGTGCGCAGTTTCGATCACCACTCCCTCAGCGCCAGCGTCCGCGCGCTCGAGATCGCCGGGATCACACGCGACTCCTCGTTCGAAGGGGGCGTGGTCGAGCGCGACGCGCGCGGCGAACCGTCGGGCGTGCTGCTCGAGAAGGCGTGCGTTCCCGTGTGGGACGCCGTGCCGGCGCCGTCGGGCGAGTCCCGCACCGAGCAGGTGCGCCTCGCGCTGGCGGATTTCCGCTCGCGCGGCTTCGTCGAAGTCCACGACATGCTCGCGGAGGTCTGGCTGGGCGACGCGATCGCCGAACTCGTCGCACGCGGCGACCCCGACGCCTGCGCCATGACCGTCTGGCTCTACGCGGCGCCCGAGAAACTCGACGCGATGCTCGCGGCGAGCGAGCGCTGGCCGCGCGAACGGGTCCGCGTCGCGGGCGGCAAACTCTTCCTCGACGGCACGATCAACAGCCGCACCGCGTGGATGCTCCACGACTTCCGCGAAGCGATCGCCGACCACCCGCGCGGCGTGGCGATGATGACGCGCGCGCAGATCGTTGATGCGATCAATCAGTGCGATGCGCTGGGCCTGGGCATCGCCATGCACGCCATCGGCGACGCCGCCGTGCGCGAAGGCCTCGACGCACTCGAGGAAGCGAACCCATCCATGCTTCGTGCCGATGACCCATCGCGTCTCGCGCGCATCGAGCATTGCGAGTTCGTCGACGAGGCCGATGCCGCGCGCTTCGCCGCGCTCAATGTCGTGTGCTCGCCCCAGCCCTGCCATCTGCTCCCCGATGTCGAGGCCCTCCGCCGCTACCTCCCTCACCGGATCGACCGCCTGCTCCCGCTCGGGGAGATCACCGCCTCGATCGAGCGATCCGGCCGCGATCCCGCGCAACTCCTCTGGATGGGCAGCGACGCGCCGATCGTGCCCCCGAGCGTCGACGACAATGCGCGTGCGGCTTCGATGCGCCGGCGCGAGGGCATGCGCGAGAACGACTCACTCTCTCTGGAACATTCGATCCCCGCCGAACTCGTGCGATCATTGCACCGACCCACCGCGCTGACCTTCAAGGAGATCACCCGCTGATGCGCACCGTGTGTGTGACCAGGCCGTATCCCGGGGAGATGCCCATCCCCGACGCGAACATCGTCGTCGGCCCGAGCGAAGGCCTGCGCGAGCCGGGCGCGCTCGTCGCCTTCCTGCGCGAGCACAAACCCGACGCGATCGTGAGCATGTACCACGACCCGATCAACGCCGAGACCCTCGACGCCGCGGGCGATCAGGTCAAGGTCGTGTGCAACTTCGCCGTCGGCTACGACAACATCGACCTCGACGAGTGCGAGCGGCGCGGCGTCATCGTGTGCAACACGCCCGACGCCGTCACCGAAGGCACCGCCGACATCGCGTTCCTGCTCATGCTCGCCGCGGCCCGCCGGCTCAAGGAAGCCGACGACTACGCGCGAAGCGACGAGTATCCCAAGCGAGGCCACCTGGGCATGGACGACTTCCTCGGCGTCCACATGGGCGGGCAGACCCTGCTCATCGTCGGCGCCGGACGCATCGGCCACGCCACCGCGCTGCGCGGCCTGGGCTGGGGCATGCGCACGCTCTATGTCGCGCGCAAGCGCCGCGTGGAGTTCGAACTCTCGCCCCTCGCCGCCGAGCGCGTCGACCTCGACGAAGGCCTCGCCCGCGCGGACTTCGTGAGCGTCCACACGCCCTTGACAAGCGAGACGCGCCACCTGATCGACGAGCGGCGTCTTCGCTTGATGAAACCGACCGCGGTGATCGTCAACACCGCACGGGGGCCGGTCATCGAAGAAGCCGCGCTGGTGAGGGCGCTGCGCGAGGGATGGATCTTCGGCGCGGGGCTCGATGTGTACGAGTTCGAGCCCAAGCCCGGCGCTGATCTGATCGCGCTGAAGAATGTGATCATGACGCCGCACATCGGCAGCGCGTCGCGCAAGCATCGCGAGTTGATGACCACGATGGTGGGCGGGAATGTCAGCGCGGTGTTCGCCGGTCAGCGGCCGCCGAACCGGATCAGGTGACGATCACGCCTCGTCGGGGGGCAGCATGCCCTTGCGGTCGGCGTGACGCCAGATGTGCGTGATCGCGTCCTCTTCGAACCAGGTCAGCCCGGCGTTCAGCGCCATCCGCGCGAGTTCGACGCGGTTGGTCACATCCATCTTCGCGCCGAGCGACACGCGGTGCCATTCGATCGTCTTCTTGGAGCGATGGAGGTGATCCGCGATCTCCTGCGTCGAGAGCCCGAGCCCGATGAGCCGCAGGACCTGCATCTCACGCTCGGTGAGTTTCGTCAGCGGCCCGAGGTCCATCGAAGTCTCGCAGAACGACTGTTTCGGACCGACGAGGTCGGCCATCGTGACGGGCTGCGCGAGCGGCGAGCAGACGATCAGCGCACGCTCGGCGCCGGGCGAGCGATCCATCGAACGCACGACGATGCGCCGCCACGAGCCGTCCGTCGCGCCCAGACCGACCTGCGGCTGACAGTCCTCGCACTCGAGGCAACGCCGCACGAGCGCCAGACGGGAATCCGCCGAGTGGGCGGGCAGGATGTCGTGGAGCCGCTTGCCGAGCACCGCGTCGGTGGACTCGGCGTTGATCAGGCACGAGGCGACCTTGTTGACATAGTGGATCGTGCCGAGGGGATCGCACACGACGACAGCGCACCCGGCGTCGTCGAGGAACGCGCTGATGCACGCCCCCATGTGTGCGGGTGAGAACCCGGCGTGCGCCGGATCGGCGGGGAAGAAGTCATTCGCGCGCATGTTGTCGTCACCCCGAGCAGATTGAATGCTTGAGCCGGACCAGCGGACATCCTTCGTGCGGTACCGGACTTCACAATCCTGATGGGTAATGGCCATTGAGCAATCCTCTCCTCACGCGCGTCGTCCCGGAACGACTGGGGGAAGCACCGGGCTTTTTCGCCAGTGCCCGCGAAAGCAGATCGCGCGCGCTCCATTCCCTTCATAAAGCGCAGCCCGGGAGAGGGCCCGGAAACATGACACAAAAAAATGTCAACCCAAAAACACGGAAGCCCCACCGGTTCGGGGGGGCTTCAACGCGTCGCTGTTGGTTTGAACTGGGGATCTAGGATTTGAACCTAGACTAACTGAACCAGAATCAGCCGTGCTACCGTTACACCAATCCCCAAGGTGTGCGGACATAGTAGCCGCGAGATCGGGAACGGCAACGGCCTTTCGATCCGGCCGGACAGGGCCCGGGGGCGGGGTTCAGCAGATCAACGGGCGATCCAGCCCGAGGGCGAGGTCCGCGGCGAGTCGTGCCGCGTCGGCGCCTGCATCGGCTGGGCGCGGCCCGGCTCGGCCGGACGGGGCGAAGGCGCCGGCGAATCGAGCCCGTCCTCGTCCTCATCAAGGTGCAGCCGCTTCTCGCGCGCCTGATCGATCGAGCGCTCGAGTTTGCGAAGGATGTCTTTGACCTGGGTGAATGTCTTGTCTGATGTGCTCATTGCCGACGGGCCTCCGTGCTTGTCCCGGTGGGCTATCGGCCTGTCGATTCGGCGCATCCTGTAACAAACACGGCGGGGCCGTGTGGCCCCGCCGTCTGTGCGGTCTGGTGAGGTTGTCCGGCTCGATTACCGCTCAGCGTCGGTTGACGACCGGCGCCTGGGGCGCCGGGGGCGCCGGATCGGGCGTGTAACTCGACGGATCGAGAGCCACGACGAGCACGATGCCCAGGTCGAACAGCGAGATCTCGCCGTCGTCGTTCATGTCGTGGCGCGAATCGAAGTGCGCGTCACCACGCTTGGCGCCGAACGCCTGGAGCACCTCGCCCACATCGAGCGGATCGTACTTCCCGTCCCCGTTGACATCGGGGTTCGCGTAGATCGGGACGATCGGCGGCGCGTTGAGGAAGAACTGGAAGCCGCCGGGGGGCGGGAGACGCACGAGCCCGGGCAGGCGCGAGTTCGGCGGGGGCTGCACCACCGTGCCGTCCGTGGCGATGCGCACATCGTCAAGGAACCAGCCCTGGAACTGGGAGATGATCCCGACGCCCAGCGGGCCGTCCGCGCTCAGCGTGAACCGGATGCGGAATCGCGTCCCGATCTGCGGCGTGAGGTCGTGAGAGCGGGGCGACCACACATGCGAGTTGCCCGGGTTGCCGCTCCTCAACTGCGTGATCACCACGGGGTTGTTCACATCGGTGTTCACGACATCGACCCGCACAACCGTGTTGGGGTTGTTGGACTCGATCTCGATCATCTCCCAGTAACTGATCGAAGCGCTGCGCGCGTCCGAATCCACAAGGTCGATGATCGGCGAGAACAACTCGTGGTCGAAACTCGGCGCGTAGGTCCCGTCGAGGTCGGTCACGAAGCAGTTGGATCCGCTGTGCGGCGTGTTGAACCCGCGCGTCCGCGGCGGGGTGCCGATCAGGAACGGGATCAGATTCCCGTCGGGATCGAGCACATCGACGAACACCGTGTTGATCGTCGGCGTCCCGCGCTGCCAGTCGCCCGTTGAGACCCAACTGCGATCGGTCTCGAAGTTGTCGAACAGCACGACATTGCCGTCACGCTGCGCGGCGTACCCAAGCGTGCCGAACGAGTAGTAGAAGTTGCTGTTGTAGACGAACACGCCGTAGGTCGCGTTCGTGCCCAGTGTCGCGACCATGTCCTGCGCGCTGGTCAAATCGCCCACGGCGATCACCTGCACGCCCGCGACCGGCGAAGCGCCGACCGTGTACTCGACGCCGTCGGTAGGCTTCCACTGGGGCGAGCCCATGCGCACCACGAGCACGCCGGCATACTCGCCCTTGGGGCCCGTGGGGGGGTTCGTCCAATCGACCGAAGTCATGGCCGTGCCCTGATTCACGGTGAGGTTGCTCACCGGCGCAGGCCAGGTCAGACCGCCGTTGGTCGTCGCGTCGAGCGCGGCCTGCACAGCCGCCGAGGCCGACGCCAGCCCGTACCCGTACGACTCGCTGTAACTCGACGCCGAGTTGAAGGGCCGGTTCTCGATCGAGAGCAGGTCGTTGCGCTCGAGGTTCTGGCTCGCGGTGTGCATCAGCAGGCGCTTGAGTTGCGCCGCGTGCAGTTCGGGATTCACCGACATCGCCAGCGTGGCCACGCCCGCGACGATGGGCGTCGCGGCCGAGGTGCCGCCGAAGGTGGCGGTGTAGTCGCCGCCCGCGTCGCTGGCGTTCATGTTGTACCCGCCGATGCCCGTCACATCGGTCGTCGTGATCCCCAGCGAACCGAAGTTCGACGGGCCGACGACATCGGTGCCCAGCCCGTAGTCGGAGTAGGGGGAACGGTCGGCCTGGTTGGTGACCGCGCCGACGCCGAGGGTTTCCTCCATCGCCGCCAACGCGCTGCCGTACAGCGTCAGGGTGTAACTGTTCGCCGTAGCGAACAGGAAGAGCATGCCGCGGCCGCCGCGGGCGTTGTTGGTGAGGTCGATGATGCTGTCGCTCACCACATCGGGCAGGAAGGTGGGGTCGCCGTACCCCCAGGAGTTGCTGTGCACGGACGCGTCCCGCGCGGCGACCGCCGCGTAGTTGTTGGCCGTGTCGAGCGACGATCCGTAGTAGGAAGTCGCCAGCATCTTGGCCTCGGGCGCCACGCCACGGCCGCCGATCGTGTTCGACGCCGCGACGATGAGCCCCGCGACCGCGGTGCCGTGGCTGCCGTCGCCGGTCGCGACATTGTTGTCGAAGTTGAACTCGTTCACGCAGTCGGGGCACGCGAGCAGGTTCGCCGCGTAGTCGGGATGGATCGGCTGCGTGCCGTCGTCCATGATGCCCACGATCGCGCCGTTGCCCACCGTGCGCAGCCACGCGTTCTCGACATCGATGTCGATCATCGGCGTGCCCCCGCTCTGCCCGGTGTTGGCGAGGTGCCACTGGTTCTCAAACAGCGGGTCTTCGATGTCGCCGCCGCCCATGCCGCTCACCGTGCCCGAAAGCATCGCCGTGAACGGGTTGTCGTCGGCGTCGTTGTTCAGGAACGAGAGATCACCCGTGAACGTGCCGCCCGCGTCCGCGTCGAGTTGCACGATGAACTGCGAGTTGCCCCCGCCCGGCACCGGGCTGACGGGCTGAGAGGTCACCGTGTAGCCGGCAGGGACGGTCACATTGCCGAAGACCAACTCGTCCGCGCCGTCGTTGTAGATCGTGAAGACCTTCACGACGGGCACCGAGGGCGGCGTCGAACCGAAGTTCACCGAACCGCCGTTCATCAGCGCGTTCCCGTCGACGGTCACCCGGAGCGAAGTCGGGCCCATCGGGGGATCGACCTGACCCATCGCGGTGAACCCGAAGGGATTCGCCGCAGAGTTGTTCAGAAGAAGGATCGAGCCGCTCTGCGCGCCGGGCGAGTCCGCGTCCATCGAGACGATGAACTCGAACGACTCGGCCGGATCGAGCGGATCAACCGGGAAAGTCGTGGGGATCGAGAAGCCCGCAGGCGCCGGCGCAGGCGAGACCGTCAACGGCTGGTCGCCCGTGTTCACGACCGTGAACACCACATCGACGGCCGATCCGGTGCTCGTCGTGCCGAAGTCGAACGCGCCGCCGTCGGCGATCACCGTCATCCCCTGACGCAGTTCGAGCACGGGCACGGCGCCGACGACCTCGGCGTACATGTCCGGGTGCGCGAATCGCACCGCCGCGTTGCCGCCGATGAAGTCGCCGACCTGGAACGCTTCGAGCGCCGTCGCGGTCTTGACCGTGTACACATTCCTCAGGAGCGTCTGCTGGCGGACCTCGCCGACAAGGCCGTTCTGACGGAAGAACGCGGTCGCGGCCGCGAGATCGGTGTCCTGCGCGAAGCCGACCACGAGCAGGTTCACGCCCGACATCGTGACCGGCTGGCCGATCGCGGGCGTGAGCCCCAGCGCCGTCGCCTGACCGATCGGCTCCCCGTTGGGGGTGACCGCGGCGTACTGACTGCGCGTCCCGCCGCTCCGGTACATCACCGTGCCCGCCATGCTCGCCGCGTCCGTGGGGCGTCCGAGCATGCCCTTCGCAAGGATGCCGGGAAGATCGCCGGGCCGCTCGATCGGAATCGCGCTCGGCGGCGCCTCGCCGATGCCGCCCGGCCCGGTCTGGCCGGGCTCGCCGCCGCGCGTGCGCTGCGCCTGAGCGAAGGGGGAGAACGCGGCGGTCACGACAGCCAGCGACAAGGCCGCGCATGTCATGAGTCGAGAAGCACCTCGGACCATAATGATTCGCTCCACAGAAGCGCGTTGAAGAAAAGCATCCACCGGGCCGCTCGTCGGCCCACCCAGGCGGCATCGCCCGCTCGTGCGAACAGCGTAGCGAACCCTCCCCCGGTGCGCCGAGGCCATCTCGCGGCAGAATCGCGAAAATCACGCAAACACCCCGGCGCGCGGGCGTGCCGGTACGCGGCGGGCGCACGCACAGTTCCGTGCCGCGCCCCGCTTTGCCGTCCCTATCCTTCAGCCGTGCGCCACCCCCAATCACACATCTTCCAGTTCACACCCGACACCCTCAAAGAGTGGTGCGCCCAGCGCGGCATGCAGCCGTTCCGCGCCAACCAGATCCTCGAGTGGGTCTATCAACGGGGCGTCATCGAACCCGATGAGATGTCCAACCTCTCCAAAAAGGACCGCGAGACGCTCTCCCGCGAGATGACCTTCCTCTCCGGAGCGGTCCTCGGCCACCAACTCGCCACCGACGGCACCCAGAAACTCCTCATTCAGTGGACCGATCCAACTACACTGGAAACGCCCGTTTCAGGGGATATCGCGGAGACCTCGTCGGGCATCTCTCTGCCCATGTACCAGCCCTCGCTGGCCCCCGACACCCGCCGTCAGACCGAAACGGTCATGATCCCCACGCCCTCGCGCAAGACGG
>CAYGLT010000056.1:11105-16081 GCA_964350875.1 uncultured Phycisphaeraceae bacterium
GACACCCGCCGTCAGACCGAAACGGTCATGATCCCCACGCCCTCGCGCAAGACGGCCTGCGTCTCCAGCCAGGTCGGTTGCCCGGTGGGTTGCCGCTTCTGCGCTTCGGGCCTGTCCGGGCTCGACGGCTCCCTCAACGCGGGCCGCATCGTCGAGCAGATCTGGCGCCTCGGCCGCCTGCCCGATGTCGGGCGCATCAGCAATGTCGTCTTCATGGGCATGGGCGAGCCGCTGGCCAACTTTGCCGCGGTGACCCACGCCGTGCGCACCATGTGCGCGCCGTGGGGGCTGGGCATCTCCGCGCGCAAGATCACCATTTCGACCGTGGGTCTCCATCAGGCCATCGAGAAACTCGCGCGCGAGTTCGACCTGCCCGTCACCCTCGCGCTCTCGCTCCACGCGCCCGACGACGACCTCCGGCGCAACCTGATCCCCTGGGCCAACTTCACGAGCATCGACCAACTCCTCAAGGCGTGCTCGGTCTGGTTCAACAAGACAGGACGCGAGATCACCCTCGAGTACACGCTGCTCAAGGGCGTGAACGACCAGGAAGAGCACGCCCTCCAACTCGTCACGCTCATCAAGCGCATGAAGACCGAAGCGGGCGGCCAGGCCAATGTGAACCTCATCCGCTACAACGAGGTGAAGGGCATGCCCTTCGAGCGGCCTCACACCGCGGATGTCCGCGACTTTCAGGAGATCCTCCGCCGCGCGGGCGTGACGGTGCACATCCGCCGCTCCCGAGGCCGCGACATCGCCGCCGCCTGCGGCCAACTCCGCCACGAAACGGAGAAGGCAAGGAGCGCTTAGCGCGAGTCACGACCAATTCCGTGCGCGATACGAAGCACTTCCATCGCGATGTACGACTTTGGTTTCGTGCCGCGCGGTCCACTGAGGATGCCGAGTGCGGCCAGTTCCTCCAGATCCTTGCTCGCCGTCGTCAATGACCGGATACCGGTCAGTTCCTTCGCCTGTGTCGGAGACACAATCGGATTTCCGATCAGGTGCCGGATCAACTGGAACAGCCGTGATGACGACGCGCTCGGGGAGCCATGGATCCGATCTTCCCATTCATTCTTCAACGACAGCAGTTCTCCGCACCTGTCGATCGTTTCTCGGGCCGAGATAACCGTTCCGCGTAGGCAGAACGCCAGCCACTCATTCCACTCCGAGCGCGCACTGATATTGAAGAGTCGATCAATGTACTCATCTTTGTGGCGTTCGAAGTAGCCGCTCATATAAAGCCACGGACGATCCAGGCCGAGCCACCGCGCGTGCATCAGCGCAAGAAGCAGGCGACCGACGCGCCCGTTTCCGTCCCGAAACGGATGGATCGTCTCGAACTGATAATGGATGATGAACGACCGGAGCAAGGCGTGCAACGGTTCGTCCGGACCTTGGCAATACCGCTCGAGCGCCTCCATGCACTCCGGAACGAAGTGCCCGGGCGGCGGGATGAATCTCGCGGTAGTCCCGATGATGACTTGGCCTTCACGGTACTTGCCGGGTGATTTGTCGTCGCCGCGCACGCCGCCGAGCAGGCGCTGATGCAGCGCTCGGATCAGCCATTGTGAAAATCCATGCCGATCGACGAGTTCCTCGCCCTCCTGCAACGCCAAGTCGTAGTTGAACACCTCTCGCCAACGGTCAATATCGCCCGGCGCTCCTTCACGCTCACCCTTGCTCAACTCGAACTCGAGCAACTCCTCAGGGGAGACGAATGTCCCCTCAAGGCTCGAACTCCGCATCGACTCCTGTCGCTGCAACGGCCTGAGAAGAACCCCGGGATTCGGGAGGATCGCCGCGCTCGTCTTGCCGCGCAATTCCCCGATCGCCTCCCGGGCGTCAGCGAGCAATTCTCGGACCTCGTGACTTGGCGTGTACCCCGCAACCGGCAACGGGTCCGGAAGGAACGCCGACCAGCCGCGCTCAATCGGGATCAGCCGACCTGGGACTACATCTTGGAAGAGTGTCAGGTCCATGCACAACCCCTTGTGTCTGGTTCCCACCCAGCAAGGCCAGTCCCACTCCATTCCGCTGGAGTTCCGCGGATCATACTCCAAAATTCGGCCCAAAAATGGAGTATGCCCCCGCATACTCCATTCCGTTGGAGTTCCTGTCGGGGGCTCTCACCCCCGCCCGAAACGCTTCTCCAACTCCCGGATCGGCACCCGGATCGTCGTCGGCCGCCCGTGGGGGCAGTTGCTCGACCGCTCGATCCGCTCGCGCAGCGCGAGCAGTTCCGCCAGTTCCGTGTCGCTCATCCGGTCGCCCGCCTTGATCGCCGCCTTGCACGCCATCATGTCGAGCACCTCGTGGAGCGCCTCCTCCTTGCCCGCCGCAAGCCCCCGCGCATCCGCCTTGTCGAACAACTCCAGCAGGAATTCGCCCGGCTCGACGCCCCGATCGAACAGGAAGGACGGGAACGCGTGCACCGCCACGCTCGCGCGGCCGATGGCGCCCGCCTCCACCCCCAACTTCGTCAGCGTCTCCTGCAACTCCTCGATCTTCCCCATCTGGTGCGCGCCCACCTCCACCACCGTGGGCGTCAGCAAACGCTGACTCTCGAGCGATCCCTTCTCGCCCAGCCGCGCGAGCAACTTCTCGAACATCACCCGCTCGTGCAGCGCGTGCTGGTCGATGATCAACAAACCATCCTCGTCCTGCGTGACGAGGTACGAGTTGTGCACCTGCAGCACCCGGTCCGCCGGCCGCGCCATCACCGGCTGACCCTGCGGCTTCGCCTCCATCGGCTGACCCATCGCCGGACCTGTCTCTTCCCTGCTGCCCGTTGTCTGCTCCCCGCTGCCTTCTCCCTCTCTCCCAGTGCCTTGTGCCTCGTGCCTCGTGCCCTCTTCACCCACCGTCAACCACGGCTGCGCGGGCTCGATGCTCTCCCGCTTCTTCCATTCCCAGATCGGCGTCAGATCCCTCGCGCGCAGCGCGTCGCGGCACGCGCGGTACACCGTCTGATGCACCGCCGACGAATCACGGAAGCGAACCTCCGTCTTCGTCGGGTGCACATTCACATCCACGCCCGCCGGGCTCATCTCGATCAGCAGCACCGCCGTCGGATACTTCCCCGGCTCGATCAACCCCCGGTACGCCTCGCTGATCGCGTGCTGGATCGTCCGATCACGCACCGGCCGCCCGTTCACGAACACATGCTGCGCCCGCGCCGTCGAACGCGCCACGCTCGGCAGGCCGATCAATCCCCACAGCGCGATCCCCCGCGCATCATCGAAGGTGTCCGCGTGGATCTCCAGCAATTGCGAGTCGTACTCGCGGCCCAGCACCTCCAGCGCCCGCTCACGCGGCGACTGATCGGGCGGGTACTCGAACATCGTCCGCGGCTCGTCGCGCTCGCTCACGATCTTCAGCGTGAACCCCACATGCGCGTGCGCGAGCGCGGCGTTGCGCACCACCTCCGCGCAGCGCGATTGCTCCGTGCCCACCGTGCGCAGGAACTTCCGCCGCGCCGGTGTGTTGAAGAACAGCGTCCGCACGCTCACGCTCGTGCCCAGCGGCGCCGCGCTCGGGATGGGCTCGCCCAACTCGTCGCCGCCCGCCTCGATCACCCAGCCGCTCTCCGCGTCGCGCGTGCGACTGCGCACCGTCATCCTCGACACCGAGCAGATCGACGCCACCGCCTCGCCTCGGAACCCCATCGTCGCGATCGCGTCGAGGTCGCCGATCTCGCGCACCTTGCTCGTCGCATGCGGCGCCAGCATGAGCGCGGCCTGCTCCATCGGCACGCCGCCCCCGTCGTCCGTTACGCGAACGAGTTCCACCCCGCCCTGTTCGAGTTCGACGACGATCCGCGTCGCGCCGGCGTCCAGCGCGTTCTCGAGCAGTTCCTTCACCACCGACGATGGCCGCTCCACCACCTCGCCCGCCGCGATCTGGTTCACCACCAGCGTCGGCAGACGCATGATTTCCCGACCCATCGACGGTTCCGCGGCACGCATGAACCCAGTGTACGCGATGCCTCTCCACCCTCTCCCGCGGGGAGAGGGTGGTCGCGCAGCGACCGGGTGAGGGCAGACCTCCGGCCGCCACGCCCATCCGTGGCGCCTCCTGAAGGCTGCGCCACGCCACCCTCCGGCCCACCCGTATAATGAAGTGATTCGCCGCATTCAGACAGAGAGGCCCGCTATGTCCAGCATCCAGCACAACGCCATCGACTCCGCCGACGCCCAGCGCGCCCTCAAGGCCGCCGCCGACTCCGAGGGCCTCAACGCCGATCAGATCGACATCGAGTCGATGGTCATCACCCAGCACTGGGACCGCTATTCCGACGAGGACCACGAGGTCTGGAAGATCCTCTTCGACAAGCGGATGAAGCAACTCGAAACCGACGCCTCCGATGTCTTCCTCAAAGGCCTGTCGATCATCAACCTCAACCGCAACCAGGTCCCCGACCTGCGCGAGGTCAACGCCAACCTCAAGCCCATGACCGGCTGGCAATCACGCGGCGTGCCGGGCTACCTCCCCGCCAAGTCCTTCTTCGCCTTCCTTGCCCAGCGCCACTTCCCCACGACCATCACCGTGCGCCCCAAGACCAGCATGGACTACCTCCCCGAACCCGACATCATCCACGATGTCTTCG
Source organism: uncultured Phycisphaeraceae bacterium (assembly GCA_964350875.1). Classification (GTDB taxonomy): domain Bacteria; phylum Planctomycetota; class Phycisphaerae; order Phycisphaerales; family UBA1924; genus JAHBXC01. Next base: position 15,715 of record CAYGLT010000056.1, read on the forward strand.
GGCATGTCCCCCTCCACGCTGACCCCGTCTTCGCGGACTTCCTCCAGACCTACGGCCAGGCGGCGCTCCACACCCACGACCCCATGCACACCGAGCGCCTCGCGCGACTCTTCTGGTTCACCGTCGAGTTCGGCCTCATCCGCGAGGACAACCGCGTCAAACTCTACGGCAGCGGGCTCATCTCCTCCGAAGGCGAAGGCCACCACGCCCTCGAATCCCCCGAGGTCGACCGCCGCCCCTTCAACCTCGAGAAGGTCTGCAACACCTCGTTCGAGATCGACAAGTACCAGCCCATCCTCTATGTGCTGGAGTCGTTCGAACAACTCCGCGACGCGATGAACTCCTACGCCGAGAAGATCCTCAACGA
>CAYGLT010000057.1:0-15737 GCA_964350875.1 uncultured Phycisphaeraceae bacterium
TTACCGCCGCGGGGCGGCGTGGGTGTCGCGGAGCGACTCGCGCCAGCGGCCGTGGACTCCGAGGCGCACGCGGTCGAGCGAGTCGCAGAGTTCGTGGACGCAGGCGGGCTGCTTGGGGTCGTCGAGGAGTTGGCGGACGAGGACGCTCATGGGCGCCTCGTGGTCGCGGAAGAGCGTCTTGTAGGCGAGTTTGAGCGCGTCGATCTCGCGGTCGGTGAAGCCTCGGCGCGCGAGGGCGACGGTGTTGACCTTGCGCGGCTCGGCGGGGCTTCCTTCGACGACGAGGAAGGGCGGGACATCCTTGCCGATGCGCGCGAGCCCGCCGACGAAGGCGTACTTGCCGACGGTGGCGAAGTGGTGAACGCCCGCGCCCCCGGCGATGACTGCGCCGGTGGCGATGTGGGAGTGGCCGCCGAGCATGACCTGGTTGGCGAGGACGACCTCGTCATCGACGAGGCAATCGTGGGCGATGTGCGCGCCGACCATGATGAGGGAGCGCGAACCGACGCGGGTGATCCCGCCGCCGACCGCGGTGCCGCGGTGGACGGTGGAGTGCTCGCGGAAGTTGTTGTGGTCGCCCACGACGAGGGTGGTGCGCTCGCCCTGGTACTTGAGGTCCTGGGGATCGGTGCCGAGGGTGGCGAAGGGGTAGACCTGATTGCCCACGCCGAGGGTGGTGTCCTGCTCGACGATGGAGTGGTGATGGAGAACGGTGCCGGCGCCGATGACGCATCGCGGGCCGACGACGGCGTACGCGCCGACGATGACGCCCGGTTCGAGGTGCGCTGACGCGTCGATGACTGCGGTGGGGTGAACCTCGGGGCGCGCTTCCAAGACCTCGCTGGGCAAGGGCTTGACTTCGTGCTGAGGGATCTGGATCTCGTCGTGGTCGTTGTCGCGGCCAAGGCGGAGCGCGGGGTGCGCGTGCGACGAGACGGAGGAGGCGTGCTGGCTCATCGTGAGGGCTCCGCGTCGACCATCATGAACTTCACGCGGGCCTCGGCGACGGTCCGTCCGTCCACGCGAGCCACGCACTGCACATCGCCGAAGCGCTCCGATGCCTTCACTGCTTCTGTCTCCATCACCAGCTGGTCGCCCGGGACGACCGGTCTGCGGAGTTTGACTCGATCCATGCTGAGAAGCACAGCGATCTTACCCGTTCGCTCGAGCTTCTGGCTCAGCATGAGGCCGGCGAGTTGGCTCATCGCCTCGACGATGAGGACACCAGGCATGATCGGCTCGGAGGGGTAGTGACCCTGGAAGAAGGGTTCGTTTATCGTGACGTTCTTGATGCCCACGGCCCGGCGGTCGCCGTCGAGTTCGATCACCCGGTCCACCAAAACCATGGGGTAGCGGTGCGGCAGGAGGGTCAGAATCCGCTTGATGTCGAAGGCCGGAGGCCGTTCCGGGCCCGCCAGCGAGGTTTTTTCGCCCCGGCGGAGGCCGGCCTCCCGCTTGCGGGCCTGCTCGATCAGGGCCCGAACGAGTTGCTGGTTGAGGGCGTGGCCCGACCGGCTGGCGATGATCCGCCCCGCGATGGGCCGCCCGGCGAGGTAGAGATCACCCAGAAGGTCCAATAACTTGTGCCGCACGGGCTCGTCGGGGAAACGGAGGGTGTTGTCCACCGGCCCGTCGGGGCCCAGAACGAGCATGTCGGCGGGGTTGAGGTGCGTGAACAGGCCGCGGGCCCGCATGGCCTCGGCCTCGGCAAGCATGGCGAAGGTCCGCGCCGGGGCGATGGTCCGGGCGTAGGCGCTGGCCCCGATCGCACCGTTCTTCAGGACGCCCGGATGCCCGCCCTCAGACGCCTCCTCCGAGGTTTGGCGATCCGCGGCGGCGGAGAGCGTGAATGCGGCCACCTGACGGCCGATGGGCTTCGTCTCGCCGTAATCGAGGTCGTAGAACAGTTCGAGGGAGTCAGTGTCGCCCGGGAGAGCCACGAGGATGGCTTCGCCGCCGTCGGCGCCGGCCGGAGCGCGGACGGTGACCGCCTCGCTGATCACCAGCGGGCGACGGGGAGAGTCCTGAGCCGCGATCCCGGCGGACTGGATGGCCTCGACGAACGGTCGAGCCGAGCCGTCGCCGATGGGCACTTCCGGGCCGTCGAGTTCGATGAGCGCGTTGTCGATGCCCAGCCCGGCAAGGGCCGAGAGCAGGTGCTCGACCGTCTCGATCAGGGCCTCGGTGCTGTCAACGGGGGCGCCGGTGGCCCTGAGGGCCGTCCGACGGGGCCTGTCGACGACATTCTCGATCCGCGCGGCGGTGGTCGGCTGACCGGGAAGGTCCACGCGGCGGAAGACGACCCCGGTGTCGGGCTCGGCGGGCTTGATCGTCGCCTTCGCGGGCTTGGCGGTAAACAGACCGACACCCTCAACACGGGCGTCACGCGCGAGTGTCCGCTGGCTCTGGGTGGCGATGGCTTTGGACGGCGGGGGCATCGACGCCGTCATTCTTCGCGCGAACCCCGCATAAGTCGCTTCACCTGCTTCATGAGATCTGGAAGTTTCGCCGTCGCCGCCACGATCCGCATGGTTTCGCCCATCGGACGCGCGGGATAGCCGCCCCAGGTCTCGCCGTCGGGGATCGGGAACATCACTCCCGAGCGGGCGGCGACCTTGGCGCCCGCGCCGATGGTGAGGTTGTCCGCGATCCCGGTCCCGCCGCCAAGGATCGCGCCGTCGCCGACGGTCACCGACCCGGCGAGCGCGGCGGCGCCGCAGATGATCACGCCACGGCCGATGCGGCAGTTGTGGCCGATCTGCACGAGGTTGTCGATCTTCGCGCCCGCCCCCACCGTCGTGGGCCCGAACTTGCCGCGATCGATCGTGGTGTTCGCGCCGACCTCGACATCGTCGCCGATCTCGACATTGCCCGCGTGAGGGATCTTCACGAGCGACTTGCCGTCGGCGCTGGGCCTGTACCCGAACCCGTCGGCGCCGATCACGACATTGGCGTGCAGACGCACGCGCGATCCGAGCGTGCATCGATCCTCGATGACCACGCCCGCGCGCAACTCACAATCCGAGCCGATGCGCACATCCGCGCCGAGGCAGACGCCCGAATGGAGCACGGTCCCCGGGCCGACGACGGTGCGCGGCCCGACGGTGACGAACGGGCCGATCGCCGCAGTCGGATCGACATGCGCCGAAGGATCGATCGCGGCGCCAGGGTGCACGCCTTCGCGCGGCGTGTGCGTTTCGGGAGTGAGCGTCTCGAGCAGAGTGATCGTGGCGCGGTCCGCGTCGTCAACGATGAGCAGGGCGCGGCCTTCGCCCGGCTCGACCTCGACGCCGCGCGTGACGATGGCCGCGCACGCGCTGGACGAGTCCCACTGCGCGGCGCGCTTGGCGTCGCGCACGAAGGTCACGCTCTCGCGGTCGGCGCGATCGATCGCGTTGATGCGCGCGACGCGGATGCCCGGCGAGCCGACGAGTTCGGCGTCGAGCAGTTCCGCCAACTGGCCCGTGGTCCAGCCGCACGCCGCGCCGTTCGATCGCGCGGGATGACCCGCCGAGTTCGCGTCGGCGTCTCGGTGGGATGTGCGTTCGCTCTGCGCGGGGCTCTGCATGCTTCGGCGCGTCTCAGGGATTCCGGTTGCCGTTGGCGGCGCCGCCCGCGTTGGGCCGCGCGCCGGCGTTCGACTTGTACTCGTTGTTCATCATGGTGATGAGTTGATCGGTGACATCGATCGAGTTCGAGTTGTAGATCACTCGGCGCGAGACGATGAAGTTCTTGATCTGCGCCTCGGTGCCGCCGCGCGGGGTCTCGGCGATGGCGTCGCTGCTGAGGATCATCTCGAAGCCGTTGCGCTCGGCGAAGCGCTGGGACGAGTCGGTGATCTTGCGGAACAGGTCGGCGTAGATGCCGCCCTTCTCGCCGTCGATGATCGCGACGGCGACCTCGGTCTCGACGCGGAGTTTGTAGGTCAGTTCCTGGAGTTCGCGCGACTTGGCGAGGCGCTGCGCGGAGCCCTCGGGAGCGAGGCGGAGTTCGCCCTGCAGTTTCTCGACCTGCGCCGACATGTCGTCGACGACCTTGCGGCGGGTGGCGACGAGCGTGTCGACGCGCGCCTGGAGGTCCTTCAACTCGTCGAGCGAGTTGATCACCTTCTCGATGTTGATCAGGCCGAGCGACACGGGCTTGGCCGACTGCATGGCCGAGGCGCCCGCGCGGAGCGCGAAGGCGCTCATCGCCACGAGGCAGGCACAGCAGATGACGAGAGGGAGGAACGAACGGCGGCGTGTGGATGCGTTCATAAGCGTGTTTGGCTCGTCGGCGAAAGGATCGGCGGCCCGGGACGGTCGCTTCCAGAGGGAAAGCCGACCGCCGGTCTCGGGGCCGGATCGGTCCCGAGTCGCTGAATCATACCGACCGGGGTGCTCCCGGGCCGCGTCAGGACGCGTGAGACGCCCTCAGCGGCTCAGAACGGCACATCGATGGAGAAGGAGAACAGGCTCTCCTCGTCGCCTTCGACCTTCTTGATCGGGAACCCGAAATCGAACGCCAGAGGGGCGTTGGAGAGCGCCGGGATGCGGAGGCGGATGCCGGCGCCGACCGAGACGCGGTAGTCGTCGAATCCCGGTTCGTTGATGACCGTGCCCGTGTCCAGGAACAGGACGCCCGACAGGATGTTCTGCCAGATGGGCTGCTCGAATTCCAGGCCCCAGAAGAACAGGAAGTCGCCGCCCACGGGCTCGTTCGACGGCTGGCCGTTGGGCTGCACGCTTCGCGGGGAGATCGTCCGGAACTCGAACCCTCGGAAGTCGCGGCCGCCCATGTAATACCGCTCGTAGGTCGGCGCTTCGCCTTCCTGAGGGATGTACCCGACACGCGTGCGCATCGAGAGGACGCTCCGGCGCCCGAGGTAGTCCTCCATGACGGGGATCCACACGGTGTGCTCGGCCTCCATCTTGGTGAAACTGTAATCGCCCCCGATCTGCTCGACATTCATCTCCAGACGCGTGCCGCGCGTCGGGGTGTACCGCTCTTCGAACGGGACGGTCGTGCGCGTCAGGTTGAGCGCAAGACCGAGGAGCAGGTTCGGACCGGCGGCTTCGTAGAAATCGACGGGCGCATCAGACGCGAAATTCGAGAGTTCGACCGATTCGACGCGCGCCACCACGCCGGCGGTCCAAAGGTCGCCGAAACGCCGGCTGAGACGGGTGCGGAAGCCGTACCGGCCCTCGTCGTACTGGTCGTAGACGCGGTCGCGGAGGAACAGCGTCCCGCCGAGCGAGATGGGCTTGTCGAAGAGATAGGGCTCGGTGAGCGAGATCGAGTAGGTCTGGACCTCGGTGCCGGGCGCCAGGGTCAGGTTGAAGTCCTGCCCCGCGCCGCGGAAGGCCTGGTTCGAGAGCAGTTCGTCGAGCGATTCGGGCGTGCGCGCCACATCGAAGTTGCGCTGGCCGATCGAGATCGAACCGATCAGGCCCGAGTCCGAACCGACGGCCGCGAGGAAGGTGACCGAGCCCGTGTCGGTTTCCTTGACCTCGGTCAGCACATCCCGATAGCCCTGCCCGTCGTCGGCCGCGCGCTGAACAACGACGCGCGCCGGCTCGGCGGGGTCGAACAGCCGGAGCGAGTTCAGCCGCCGCTCCGACAGGTTGAGCGCGCCCTGATTCAGCGGTCGCTCGGGGCGGATGTCCGCCGCCTGGAGTTGGCGCCTGATCACGCGCTGCTTCGTGATGTTGTTGCCCTGGATGATGACCTCGCCCACGAGCACGCTCGGGCCCTCGCGGACCGTGAGCATGAGATCGACCTCGGGCCGCTCGCCCGGGACGCGGAGTTCCTGCGCGTTCACCTGCGCGTCGGGGTGGCCGAGTTCCCAGTAGGCCTCGCGGATCGCGACGATCGAGGACTGGATATCGCGCACCGAGTACACATCGCCCGGCTTGACCTTCATCAACGCGATCGCCTGCTCCTTGGAGATGCTCGGCTCCTGCCCCTCCGCAACATCCGGGGTCCGCATGATGAGCGTCCGGAGCGAATAGAGCGGGCCCTCCTCGATCAGGAAGGTGACGATCGCCTCGCGGCCGTTGGGGCTCGGGGTGAGGCGCCGGTCGGCGCGCACATCGAGGTATCCCCGATCGCGGTAGAACTTCACGATCGAGTTCACATCCGCGTCGAGCACATCGTTGTCGATCGGGCCGCGGTTGAAGATCCCGCGCACCTTCGTCTGGATCTCCGTGCGCAACTCACGCGGCGCGAACGAGGTGTTCCCCTCGAAGCGGATATCCGTCACGCTGATGCGCCCGCCCTCGCGGATCAGGAACAGCACGACATTGTCGCGCTCCAGTTCCTCGCGATCGACGGTGACATCCACGAGGTAGTAGCCGCGCTTGCGGTACAACTCCTCGATCGCGCGTTCGGCGCGGCCCAACTCGTACTCGTCGATCGGGACGCCCGGGTCGATGCGCACCACCGCGGCCAGGTCCTTGTCCGGAATACTCCGGTTGCCCACGACCTGAACATCCTCGACGATCGGCGCTTCCTCGACGCGGAAGATCAGATCGACCGACCCGTCGGGGTTGGGCTCGACGACCGCGTCCAGCGTCCGGAACTGGCCGATGCGGAACAGCCGGCGCACATCTTCTTTCGCGACGGCGTCGCGATACGGCTGCCCTTCCGTCGAACGGATCTGGTTGAAGATCAATTGCTCGCTGACCCGCTCGAGCCCCTCGGTCCGGATCACTCTGATCGGGCGGAACTCGTACGGCGACTCGACTTCGGCAACAAACTCCGCTTCCTCCTCGACGGGCCCGGGGGGCGGAGCGGGCGAATCCTGCGCGAGCGCGGCGGCGCTCAGGGCAAATGATGCGCAGAGCCCGGCGATCCCGCACAGCCGATGCGACGACCGCCGGGCTTCCGTCCGGGCGGTGAACATCGATGTGGAGAGAGGGTCGGGCCGGTCAATCACAAGCCCGGGACGATACTTGCCCACCGGACGATCTACAACTCAGCCGGGAAGTGAAGTTCAGCGCCGATTCTCGGCGCCTCCCTTGCGAAACGGGCCGATCTGCGGGTACGCTCTGTCCGATTGCCCGCCCGCTGCGCCTCGACGCCGTGCGAGCGAGAGAGACCACCTACTTCACGCCCCGCGATCGCGGCGCACCAGCAACGCGCAAGGATGCACATGTCGAAGTTTCTCGCCGGCGCCCGCCGCCCGGCGCTCTGTCTTGTTTCGCTCGCCTCGATGCTCGCCGGAGGCGTCACCCTCTGGGCCATGCTCGATCCCGAGACCGTGCGCAACGCGTCGACATGGCTCCTCTTGGGCGTGCTGGCCATGCTCGCCCTCCCCCTGCTCACGCTGGCGGCCTTCGAGACCGACCAGCGCAACCGCGCCCAGCGCGCCATCGCCCGTCGCTCCCGCCAGATCGCGAGAGCCCGCGCACAGGCCGAAGCCGCGCCGATCGTTGTGCAGGATATTCGCGTGCCCCCCGTCGGCGCGACGGAATCAGAGACGGCCGCTCGCCGCCACGAACCCACCGGTCAGCAGTCGTCGGTCAACGCTCGGCGCGCCGCTCGATCAGCACCGGGACGCTCACGCGGGACGATCCGCCGCTGACCGCGGACGCGGCACGCCCCGAACGAGGGGATGCGTCGCTCGGCAGCAGACTCACATCAAAGAAGGTCTGGCGCGTCGGCGAGGTCGTCTGACCCGCGTCGCACCCGCAGACCGCGTCGATCAGGGCTTCCATGTCGGCCTTGGTGCGCGGCATGTCGATGCTGTACTCCAGCGCGCCGCACGCGTCGCCCCGGTTGTTCAGTTTGACCCGCATCCCGCCGTTCTCGGCGAGCCGGAAGAGTTCCTGCTCGACGGCGATCGGGTCGTCCGCCACGACGCGGAGCGAGAGCCGGTTCGACGCCGCCAGACGCAGCGCGTCCTCATACGACGAAGGCGACGCCTCGGGGAGTTCCTCGTAGCGCGCGCGGGTGAAGGGGCGATCACGACCGGCGACCGCGAGCGTGAGCACCTCGTTGTCCCACTGGGACCAGTCGATCCGGGCGCGATCGAGCGCCTGAACCACCGCCGCGAGCGGAAGATCGTTCGCGATCTGCAGCGGGCCGCGCGTCGGGAGCACCAGCGCCTCGCTGTGCAGGTCGTCCCACGAACGCATCGCCGCCGGCACGGCCGAAGCCACGCCGCGCGTGGACGAGCGCATCTCTTCGCGCTGCGCCTCGCTCTCGCGAGCGATCGTGATCGCGTTCTGGATGTTCTCGGGGGTGATCTCGGCAGTGGGATTGACGCCGCTGGCCATATCCGCCGCGTCGTCGTTCATCGCGAGCACGGCGGACTCGGCGCCCATCATCTGCGCGGCCTGATCCGCGCCGATCTGTCGGGGCTGGCTCGGTCGCGTGGAGTTCCAGATCACGCCGCCCGCAGTGAGCAGCAGCGCCGTCGACGCGGCGATCGCGAACCCGCGGCTGCGGCCGATGCGCGCCAGCACTCCCGTCGAGCGGGTCGTGCCGACATCCGCGAGGATCGCCTCCCGCTCGGCGACTTCAAGGGCTTCCTGCACGGTCCGGTGCGGCGCCTTGCCGCCGGCGCGGACGAACATGTCCGCGAATTCGGCGCGGAGCAACACCCGGTCGCGACGCATGGCGTCCAGCGTTCCGGCCAGGCCCGCGTCGCCGCGCAAGGCGCGCTCGATCTCGAGCATCCGCTGGGCGGGAAGGTCGCCCTCGATGAATCCAAGAAGTTCGTCGTCGCTGATTCGCCGGTTCATCGCCTTGCTGCCTTCTTCGATCGGTTGGCCCGACTCACTCGTCGGACGGATCCGCGAAACCCTCAGAGAGCCCCGACTGCTGCTTCTCGATGACCTCGCGCAACGCCGCGCGGGCCCTGAACAGCCGGCTCTTCACCGTCCCGATCGGCACGCCCAGGACATCCCCGATCTGCTGGTAATCCAGATCCTGGCCGTCCCGGAGAACGAGCACGGCACGGTGGTCGGGATCGAGCGAGTCGAGGGCTGCCAAGAGCATGTCGCGGTCCTCGCGATGTTCGACGCGGTCCTGCCCGGAAGGTTCCGGGGCCGCTTCGAGGGCGTCCGAAAATGACCTCCCCCGTGTATCGGCGCTTTCCCCGCCCATCGGCGCGTCGAGGGACGCGTGCCGACGGAGTTTCCGCTTCCTCATGTAACTGATGCAGACATTCATCGAAACCCGCGTCAGCCAGGTGCTGAACCGGGCCCGGTTGTCGAAGGAATCCAGCCCCTGGATGACCTTCACCATCGAATCCTGGGTGAGATCCCGGGCGGTGTCATAATCCCGGACCATGCGCAAACAGGTCGCGAAAATGCGGTCCTCGTGCGACTGGAGGAGTTCTGCCCAGGCCGCCTGACGGTCCGCCCCGGACTTGGTCGCCCGGATGCGGTCGATCAGTTGGGCGTCGAGTTCCGCCCGCCGCGCGGACGCCGCGTCCTGCTCCTGCCGGGCGCGGTCCGACGGATCGGGCGTTCCGGGCGCCTCGTCAGAATTGTTCTGGGATCGCTGGGCCATTCCGTCGGGCGTGTCTCGCCGGTCTCCTTCCCCTCGCGTGCGATACCATCGGCTCGGTGAGGCCCGATCGGACCACTTCAGGGCCGATCGTACCAACTCCGTTCGCAGAATACGGCCCTCGGGACTCCCGAAGGGCCACGCACCCCGCCTTCCGCCCGGTTCGCGGCCCATCACGAGGCGACCGCCCATGACCCCCTCCCACCACGATCTCTTCGACCGCTATGTCTCCCCGCTCGCGTCGCGCAACGCCTCGCCCGAGATGCAGGCCATCTGGTCGCCCCGCCGCAAGTTCTCCGCCTGGCGACGCCTCTGGCTCGCCCTCGCCGAAGCACAACAAGAACTCGGCCTGCCCATCACCGACGAGCAGATCGAGCAACTCCGCGCCCACCAGACGGTCACCGACGCCGACATCGTCCGCGCCGTCGAGCACGAACGGCGCCTCCGCCACGATGTCATGTCCCATGTCCACGCGCTGGGCGATGTCGCCCCCGCCGCGCGGCCGATCATCCACCTCGGCGCGACCTCGCAGGATGTGAACTGCAACGCAGAACTCCCCATGCTCCGCGACGCGCTCGACCTCGTGAGCGTCAAGATCGCGCGCGTCATCGACTCGCTCACCACCTTCGCCGAGAAGTGGCGCGACCTGCCCGTCCTCGCCTTCACCCACTACCAGCCCGCCCAGCCCACCACGCTCGGCAAACGCGCCGCCACCTGGGCCTACGACCTCTTCCTCTGCCTCGAACGCATCGAGCGCACCGAGGACGAGATCAAACTTCGCGGCATGCGCGGCGCCACAGGCACACAGGCCTCCTACCTCGCGCTCTTCAACGACGACCCCTACAAAGTCTCCGAACTCGAATCGCTCGTCGCCGAGAAACTCGGCTTCGACGACGACGCCGTGTACATCCTCACCGGGCAGACCTACCCGCGCGTGGTCGACGCGTTCGCGCTCTCCGAACTCGCGTCGCTCGCGTCGGTGATCCACAAGATCTGCAACGACATCCGGTTGATGTCCAGCCGCAAGGAGATCGACGAGCCGTTCGGCGAGTCGCAGATCGGCTCGTCCGCGATGCCGTACAAGCGCAACCCGATGCGGTGCGAGCGCGCGACCGCGCTTTCGCGCTTCGTGATCAACATGGCCGGCAACGCCTACGACACCGCCGCCACCCAGTGGCTCGAGCGGACGCTCGACGACTCCGCGAACCGGCGCCTCTCGCTCTCCGAAGCCTTCCTCGCGATCGACGGCGCGCTCGACCTCATGCACAATGTGTGCGCGGGTCTCGATGTCCACCCCGCGACGATCCGCGCCAACCTCATGGCCGAACTGCCGTTCATGGCCACCGAGAACCTGATGATGGAGGCGGTGCACAAGCACCACCGCGACCGTCAGGAAGTGCACGAAGCGATCCGCAGACACGCGCAGGAGGCGGGCAACCGCGTGAAGAACGAGGGCCTCTCGAACGACCTGATCGACCGGCTTCGTTCCGAGCCGCTGCTCGAAGGCATCGACCTCGACGCCGCGATGGAGCCCGCACAGTACATCGGGCTGGCGCCCAGACAGGTGAACAAGTTCGTCGCCGAGGTCGCCAACGCCGTCCGCGCCCGGTATGTCGACCGGCTCGGCCACGCGCCCGAACCCAGCGTGTGACTGGACACACCACCGCTCACGAACGATCATCCAACCATGGCCGAGCGCGATGACATCACGCAGGGCGATCCGCGCGACGACGAGCGTCGCGGCGATGTCGCGCGCGACCCGCTCGCCGAGGCGCCCAGCGAGGAGTCCGACGCCGACGAGACGCCCGACGCCTGCACGGTGATCTACGGCGCCGGCGACGACCGCGAAGCCAACGACCGCATCGACGAACTGATCGACTCCGAGAACGCGACGCCCGACGCGCTCGCGCTGCTCATCGAGGATCAGGAACCCGCCGACGCCGCCGAATCGCTGTCGAAACTCGACAAGGGCGAGTCCGCCGAAGTGCTGCGCCGGATGGAGGAAGAGTCCGCCGCCGACGCGCTGGCGCACATGGACCTCGCGCTCGCGAAGACGGTCATCATGGACCTCGACCCGAACGAGGCCGCCGAACTCCTCGAGTTCATGGACCCCGACGACGCGGTCGACCTGCTCCAGGCGCTCTCGCGCGAGCAGTCGGCCGAGGTGCTGCGCCACATGCCGCGCCGACTCGCCGCGCACCTCGGGAAACTCGCGCAGTACCCGCCCGAATCTGCGGGCGGGCTGATGAACACCGATGTGCTCTTCCTCCCCCCGGGGCTGACCGTTCAGCGCGCCATCGACTTCCTGCGCAACGATCCGATTTTCCGCGATCCCGACAACACGATCGAGGACCTCTATTGCCTCGACGAGCACCAGCGCCTCGTCGGGTGGATGTCCCTGCGCCAACTCCTGCTCGCGCAGCCCGGCGAACGCGTCGAAGACCTCATGGAGCGCGAGATCGACGCCATCAGGCCCGACCTCGACCGCGAAGAGGTCGCGCGCGAGTTCACGAAGTACGACCACATCACCCTCCCCGTCATCGACGAGGACACCCGCCTGCTGGGCGTCGTGACCGTCGACGATGTGCTCGACATCATCGAGGCCGAGGCCACCGAAGACGCGCAGAAGCAGGTCGGTATCGGCGTGGGCGAGAGCGTGAGCAGCACCGTGCCGCACAAACTCCGCGGCCGATCACCGTGGCTCATCGTCAACCTCTTCACGAGCACCGTCAGCGCGATCGTCGTGCTCAACTTCGACGCGCTCATCTCCCAACTCGCGCTGCTCGCCGTCATCATGCCCGTCATCGCCAACCAGGCCGGCAACGCGGGCCAGCAATCGCTCGCCGTCACGCTGCGCGGCATCGTGCTCGGGGAAGTCCGCGAGGGCCGCTCGGGGATGCTGCTCGTCCGCGAGACCGCCGTGGGAACCATCTCCGGGCTCGTCAACGGGCTGCTCGTGTTCACCGGCGCCGCGATCATCGGCTACCTCGGGCTCATCGAGGGCGTGAACTACAAACTCGGCGCCGTCGCGTGGATCGCGATGGTCGGCGCGCTCACCGTCGGATGTCTCGCGGGCGCCTCCATCCCCATCGTCATGCGGCGTTGCGGCTTCGACCCCGCGACCGCGAGCACGATCTTCCTCACCATGCTCACCGACTCGCTGAGTTTCCTCACCTTCCTCGGGCTCGCGTATTCCCTCCAGGGATGGCTGCTCGACCCCGCCAGCGCCACCACCGTGGGCGAAGCGGTCACGGCGCTCAGCGGCCGCTGACGCGCACCACCAGCGCGCTGTTCTTTGCGCCAAACGCCAGGCAGTTCACCAGCGCCGTCCGCGCGTCGGTCTCCCTCGCGACATTCGGCGTGTAGTCCAGATCGCACGCTGCGTCCGCGTCTTGAAGGTTGATCGTCGGGGGCACGAACGCGCCCGCCCCGCCGTCCAGATTCCCCAGCGACGCGATCGTCGCCACCACGGCCGCGGCGCCACACGCGCCCTGTGGATGCCCGATCATCGACTTCACGCTCGTCCCCGACACCCGCCGCGCGTGCGGTTCGCCCAGCGCGAGTTTCACCGCGCGCGTCTCCAGTTCGTCGTTGAGCTTCGTCCCCGTGCCGTGGTAGTGCACGACTTCGATGTCGCTCGGCGTCAGTGCGGCGTCCTGGATCGCGAGCGACATCGCCCGCGCGGATTCCTCCATGTCCGCCGCGGGGCGCACCCGGTGGTGCGCGTCGCAGGTCGCGGCGTATCCGAGCATCCGCGCCATCGGCGCCGCGCCGCGTTCCTTCGCGTGCGACTCACGCTCGAGCACCAGCGCCCATGCGCCCTCCCCCAGCACGAAGCCGTCGCGCTGCGCATCGAACGGCCGCGACCGGCTCGTCGGGGAGATCACGCCGAGCAACTCCATGCTGCGCAAGACATCGGCGCGCAGGTGCGCGTCGGCGCCCACGACCACCATCGCGTCGGGCGCTGAGGGATTCTCCGATCGGAGCAGTTCCATCGCGAGCCCGATCGCGTCGCTGGAACTCGCGCACCCCGTCGAAACACACAGACTCGGCCCGCGCAGTCCGAGGTGTATCGACAACTCCCCCGCGAGGTTCCCGTGCGTCGCGTTGGTCAGGCTCCACAGCGAAGGCCGCCCGCCGGCGCCGGTCTTGCCCGCCTGTTCCAAGGTGAAGTCGATGCCCCCGCCGCCTGTGCCCAGGACGAGACCGACCTTCCTCGCCGCGGACACCTTCGAGGCATCCGTCGCGAAGTCCGGAAGACTCGCCATAGCGCACGCCTCCCGCGCCGCGCACAACCCCATGGGCACGAGACGCGGCAAGCGTTTCAGTTCGGCGTCGGGCAGCACGCGCCAAGGATCGAACGCCGCGCAGGCCGCGACCGCGCTCGACACGACGCGACCGTCCTCAAAGTTCATCGGTCGCACGCCGTCGGTCCCGGCGCGCAGCGCAGCGGTGAACGCCGCCACGCCGACACCGACGGGACTCACGGCGCCAAGCCCTGTGACGACGACGGGATGGCGCAATGGTCTGTTCACGCGTGTGTGTTTCGACGGCGTCGGGACTTCGGACGCTCGACCAGTCTACCACCCCCGGAAAAAAGAAAGACGCCCGACGCATCGAAGCGCCGGGCGTGGAGTTTCGTTTGGTGCGAAGCGTCGTTGCTTAGTAGCAGTCGCTGCGCCCGAACTCGGAAAGCGTGATGTTGAGATCTTCGAAGTCCACAGCGCCGTCGTTGTTGGTGTCGGCCACGAGATCCTCGCCGGACTGCCCGAACTGCGAGAGGACATGGTTGATGTCGCCGAAGTTCACCGTGCCGCCGTTATCGACATCGCCGAGGCACGAGCGCGGCTTCACGACCGACGCGGTGTAGGTGTCGCCGCCGGCGCCGGGCTTGAACAGGGTGAGTTCGGCGTCAAACGAAGACGGCTCGCGCTCGGAGGTAAACCAGAACGAATAGGTCGTGGCCCAGCGGAGCGCGTTGGCGTTGGGATTCTCGGCGAAGGTCGAGGTCTCCCAGCGCACCTTCTCGTCGACGAACGAGTAGGTCCACGGCGCGTTCGAATAGGTCACGCCGTTGACGCCGTCGCCCGAGTGGTACGACGGGCTGTGGAACCCGGGATCGGTGACGACGCCCGAGCCGATGTCAAACTCGAACGCGCGGGCCGAGCGATCGTTGTTCAGGTTGTGGATTGCGTACACATAGAGCCAGGTGCCGTCGCCGTTGTCGTACGCGCGGGACGCGACATAGAAGCGGCCGTCGTCGGTGGTGTCGACCGGGCTGACCAGGACCTCGGCGTCCATCGCGGCCCACGACAGCAACGCCGATGCTTCACGGTTGTCTGACCCGATCAACTGGGGCTGGAGCGACGGGCTGAACATGACCATGCGCGACGACGCGTTGTTCATCCCGTTGCCCGAGGCGGCGTCGCCCGGGGAAACCGTCTGCACTTCGATCCAGTAGGTCGCCCCGGCGTTCAGCGCGGGATCGACATCCGCCGCCGGCGCCTGGAGACGACGGCCGACGGTCGGCGGGATCGGCATGGCGCTGTTGAACGGGTACGGGAAGACGCCGGTGTGCGCGTTCACCTGCCAACGCGGACCGAGTTGCGCCTGGCTGCCGGCGAGCCCGGCGCTGTTCGTGTCGGAGCAGCCCGGGCCCATGTCGCCCAAGCCGACCGGAGAACACGAGCCGCACAGGTTCGACTCGAGCGAGAAGAACCCGTGCACGACATGCGCCATCCCCAACTGCTGGAACACACCGCCTTTCAGGCGGTACAGGTTCTGCGTCCACAGCGGGTGATCGTTCGTGTTGGCCTCGAAGACGAGCGCTGCGTCGCCGACATTGCAGGTCGCGTAGCCGAACGCGTAGGCGGCGACCCCGTCCACCTGCCCGTAGTAGTTGCCTTGATAGAGCGCGCCGACAATGGCGTCGGGCCCGCCGGCGAGCCCGGCTGAACACGACAGAACGAACGCGGCGCCTGCGGCGGATACGGTGCGTGTGTATCGCATGGCTGTTCCTCGTTTGTGACCAACATCACGGGGCGAGACGCGTGCGCTGCGCCTCTCTGGAAAGACCCGCCGGCGCATCTCTGCGCGGGCGGGAGAAAGTGCGAAGAACCCTTCGCCGACCCGACTCAGTTGCAGTCGGCGCCGAATTCGGCGAGGACGGCGTTGAGGTCAGTGAAGTTGACGACTTCGTCGCCGTTCACATCGGCGGGGTTGCCCGCGCCGGTCTGACCGAA
>CAYGLT010000058.1:0-15557 GCA_964350875.1 uncultured Phycisphaeraceae bacterium
TCCTCGATGGGCAGCCGCTCATCGGGCGTGTGATCCAGCGCACTGTCCCCGGGGCCGTACGCCACGATCGGGCATCGCCATTTCACGGCCAGCGTGTTCATATCCGCCGTGCCCGTCTTCACCACGGGACGCGCACGCGCACCCTCGTCGGCGATCGCGCCCGCCAGCGCGACGGCCGGCTCGCACGATCGGTCCTCGCGGTGCGCGGGCGTGTGGCCGAACGCGCGGAGCGTCGTGACATCCGTCGAAAGTCCGCCCGCTTTGCGCTCGGCGTCCTCCGGAGAAAGCCACATCGGGAGTCGGAAGCCGACGACCATCGTCGCGCGGTCCGTCAATCCGTCGCTGTCGGTGCGCATGCTCTGGATCGTCGCCTGCACGCGGTCGAAAGGCCCTTCGCGTTCGCCGCTCATGCGCTCCGCCCACGCGCGCACCGCGTCCCACCACGCGCACGCACGCTCGGCCACGCCTTCTTCGGGGCCAGCGGAATGGCCGCAGGGCTGCGCGAACTCCGCCTCCAGCAGCAGCCGCCCCTTGTACCCGATGGTGAAGCGGTCCCACCCGCTGGGCTCGCCGATGAGCACGCACGCCGGCTCGCGCATGGTGTCGCGCACGAAGCACGCGCCCGGAGAGGTCGCCGTTTCCTCGCCCACCGCGCCGATCACGAGCACGCGTACATCATCCGGAAGCGACGCGTTCGCGGCGCCGCACGCGAACGCGCAGAGCGGCCCCTTCGCGTCCACGCTGCCGCGGCCCCACAACTCGCCCGCCTCCTCGCGGACTTCGATCCACCCGCTCACGGTGTCGATGTGGCCGAGCAGCATGATCTCCCGCGCGTCACGCGCATCGCTGCCCAACTCGCCCACGGCGTTTCCCGCCGCGTCGATGCGCGCTCGGTAGCCCATCGAGCGCATGCGCTCCACGAGCAGCGCAACCGCGTTCGCCTCGTCGCCCGACACACTCGGCGTCGCGACGAGATCACGCAGGAGCGCGACCGCTTCCGTGTCGCTCACGCCACGCATGTGCCCTGTCCTTCCAATGCGCGAGCGATGGGCGACTGCACGCGGCCGTCGGCGAGAATCACGCGGCGCACGCCCCCGCTCGCCGCCTCCTGCGCCGCCAGCACCTTCTTCTTCATGCGACCCCCGGCGAGTTCGATCGCGCCATCCAACTCCGAGTGCGCGAGAGTCGGGATGAGCGTCGATTCGTCGGGGAACGCACGAAGAAGCCCGGGGACATTCGAGAGGATCACCAGAGAATCGGCGCTGAGCGCGGCCGCGGTCCGTGCCGCGGCTCGGTCGGCGTCCACATTGATCGCTTCGCCGTCCTCGCTCAACCCCGGGGGCGAGAGCACGGGGGTGAAGCCGCCGTCGAGCAGGCGGCGAAGCAGGTCGGCGTTCACGGAGTCAACGGTGCCCGTGTAATCGTCGCGAAGGACCTTGGTCACGCCGTCCTCGATGATGCGGATCGCGCTCTTGCGCTTGCCCATCCACATCGCGCCGTCGAGGCCGCTCAGCCCGACGGCGTTCACGCCCCGGCGCTGGAGTTCGAGGACGATCCGCTTGTTGATGCGGCCTACGCAGGCCATCTGGAAGATCTCCAGCGTCCGCGCGTCGGTGCGCCGGCTCGTGTGACCGCTGGGCGAGGTCACGAACTGGGGAGGATGCCCGAGTTGCTCCGCGAGCGTGTTCGTTTCGTGCGATCCGCCGTGCACGAGCACCACGCGCTCGCCCGCGGCGATGAGCCGCGCCGCGTCCTCGCACACTCCCTCGTACCCGACGCCTTCCGCGCCGCCGATCTTGATGACGATCATCGTGAGCTCCGCTCAGAGGTGTATCAGCACGGATGCACGCCGGGGAACCACAGCCCCGCGCGCTCGTCGAGCCCGCACATCAGGTTCATGCTCTGCACCGCGCTGCCCGCGGCGCCCTTCCCGAGGTTGTCGATCGCGCAGAGCGAGACCACGCGATTGGTCCCCGCTTGCGCCGCGTAGCCGACATCCGCGAAATTC
Source organism: uncultured Phycisphaeraceae bacterium (assembly GCA_964350875.1). Taxonomy (GTDB): domain Bacteria; phylum Planctomycetota; class Phycisphaerae; order Phycisphaerales; family UBA1924; genus JAHBXC01. The sequence continues at coordinate 2,009 of CAYGLT010000058.1, forward strand.
GTTCCGGCGACGATCCGCGGGTCGGGGAAGCGGTGCAGGCCGCGCCGCTCCTTCACCACGCGCACGAACGGCTCCTCGCCGTACGCGTCCTGGTAAATCGGCCACAGTTCGCGGTCGGTCAGCGGCCGCTTGGTGAACACATGGCAGGTGGCGAGCACGCCGCGCACCATCTCCACCGTCGTCGCGGTGAAGTGCAGGTCGAAGTCGTCGCCGAGCAGTTGGCGTACTTCCGCCTCGTGGCGATGCGTTGTCGGCGCGAAGGTGCGCAGGGAGCGCGCGCGCTCGGGGTGATGGCTCGACGCGCCGGGCTCGGCGCCCGCTTCCGACGAACCGACCTTCACATCCGCGATCACGCGTTCGATCAGTCCGGCCCTCGCGAGCGGGAGCAGCGCAAGGTTCACCGAGGTCGCGTTGCAACCAACGCCGCTCACATACTCCGCGCCGCGGAGCCGATCGCGATCACCCTCGGGCAGGCCGTAGGCGAACTTCCCGAGCCAGTCGGGCGACGCGTGCGCCTCGCCGTAGGTGTCCTCGTAGCGCTGCGCGTCGCGCAGGCGGAAGTCGGCCGACAGGTCGATCACGCGTTCGCCGAGTGCGGCGTACTTCTCGACATTCCCCGCGGTTTCGCCGTGGGGGAGGCAGAGGAAGACAACATCGACGCGTTCGACCTCGTCGGGCGCGACGAAGTTGAGATCGAGGAACCCGCGCAGCGCCGGGTGAACGCTCGAGACTGTCCAGCCCGCCTTGCCGCGCGAGGTCGCCCACGCGACCTCGGCGTTGGGGTGGAGCGCGAGCAAACGCATCAACTCGCCGCCCGTGTATCCCGTCGCGCCGACGATGCCGACGCGGATCCGACCTGACCCTTCACTCACGCGACACCCCCGACGACCGGGCTCGATTGCGCAGAGCCGGGAAGGGGGGCGTTCGCGCGAGTGAGGGCGTACTCGACCACGAGCGCGGGGATATCAACCCCCGTGGGCGCGACCGAGTTCCGGAATTCCATCGTGGAGTTCACCTCGTTGACGATCAGGCCGTGCTCGGGGTGCTCGAGCAGGTCCACCGCGAGCGCGCCGCCGCCGACGGCGTTCGCCGCACGCACGCACAGATCGTTCATCTCGTCGGTGACGGTCACGGCGTGGGTCGTCGCGCCGCGCGCCGTGTTCGTGATCCAGTGCTCGCTGCTCCGACCGATCGCGCAGATCGTTCGATCACCAACCACGAACGCGCGGATGTCGCGGCCGGGCTTCTCGACGAACTCCTGGAAGTACAGCACCCCGTGGTGAATCCCGCCGAGCGTGGTCTTGTGTTCGATGATCGCGTCCAGCGCGTCTCGGTCGTTGATCCGCGAGACCATCCGTCCCCACGATCCAACGGTCGGCTTGAGCACCAGCGGGTACCCGAGCCGTTCGGCCGCGGCCACGGCCTGCTCGGGGCTGAACGCCGCGAAGGTGCGCGGGCTCGGCACGCCCGCCGCTGTCAGCGCGATGCTCGTGCGCAACTTGTCGCCGCACACATCGACCACATGCGGGCGGTTGACGCAGATCGCGCCGCGCGCTTCCAGCGCCTGCAGGATCGCGAGCGCCTTGGTGTGGCTCAGGCATCGATCGATGACGACCGTGCCCGGCTCGACCAGTCCCCGATCCCCGGTGAGGTCGAGAAGAACCTCGTCGGCGTGGAGCAGATCGACCTCGATCCCCCGACGCTCGAGTTCGTCGAGCAGCATCCGCTCCTCGACCCGAATTCTTGTGTGCAGCAACGCGACGCGCATGGCCTGAAACTCCGTGGGTGCTCTCTCACTCGTCCCTGTGTGTGGTCGTGGTCAGCGATTCGGACGGCCGATCACTCGCCCCAGTCTTCCTCGACCTCGGGGGCGAGTTCGAGCGTGAGGGGCTCGATGGCGGAGACCTCGAGTTCGGCGCCGCACGCGGTGCAGCGGCAGACCTCGTGGCGGCGGGGGGCGCGGCCGAAGGTGACCTCGGCCTCGCACTCGGGGCAGGCGGCGGCGGCGACGATGGTGGAAGCGGTCTGGCTCATGGTTCGATTCTCCGTTCAGTGTTTGTGAGGTTGTGGGATGGGTGCAAAAACAACAAGGCCCGCTGGAGGTCTCCGGCGGGCCAGACAATCGATGGTCTGGTGGGGGTGATCACGCCTTGCTAGGGCGCGGTCGTCGCCGGGGCCTCAGGGGGCTTTTTTCGCTTTGCCGAGTTTGAGGGTCGCGACCGCACGCGCAGCGACACCCGCCGCAAGGGCGAGGGCGTCAGGCTGGATGGTGAGGGCGGTTCGCATGGGCGTCTCAGACAGTGGAGTACATCGGTCGGGCAAAGTCAAGGGCTGAAGACAACTTTATGAGTCGGTGCAATCCCCCCCGGCTCGGGGGTCGGTGGATCCGGCGCCCCGTACCATGGGGCATGAACCGATCCGCCCCCGCGTGCCTGGCCCTCGTCACCCTGCTCCTCGCACTCCCCGGGTGCGTGGTCTGGGAGATCCGCGACGAAATGCGCGGCGTGAACTCGCGCCTCGATGTCGTCGACGCCTCTCTCAACGAGGTCAACGACGAACTCACCGACATCGAAGTCCAGATGGGCGATGTCCGCGCGTCGATCGATCGCACGAACACCTACCTCGACACGGTCTACGGCGGAATCGACGCGACCAACACATCGCTCATCGACATGCAGGAGCGGCTCATCCTGCTCCGCTCGGTCCAGTCGTCGCTCGTCAACATCGACGCGCACCTCGCGTCGCTCCGCAAGACAATCAACCGCATCGATGGCGCGATCCCGTTCCTCTCGCTGGGCGGCGACGAGGTCATCGAGACCCCCGCCACGCCGGCGCCGGGCGCGCACGCGGAGGGCGAAGACGCCGAGGGCGAAACCACCGCGTCGTCGCAGCCCGCGCGTCAACGCGTCGATCCGCTCATCGGCGTGTGGATGAGCGTTCAGCCGAACGACGGTTCGACGATCGTGCTCCAGCCCGAGAACGAGTACATGCTCTCGCGCACCGACGACCTCGGCGTGACCGTGCGCGAGCGAGGGAAGTGGGGGCGCGCCGGGTCGATGATCACGCTCACGCCCACCGAGGGCGCGACCAAGTCGTGGACGATCGTGCTCCAGACCACGCGCTCGCTCACCGTGGACAACGGCGAGCAGATCCGCGTGTTCGTGAAGCCGTGACGATCGCGTCCTGACACATCAGGCGGCCGGCGGTTCCTCGCGCTCGATCGGTCGGAGCGGGTCATCGTTCTCGTATTCGAACGGAGGGAGCGGCTCGTTCGGAATCGGCGGAGGGAAGATCACCCAATCGCCATCGCCGATGCCCGGCGCACGAGATCCGCGACCCGTGCGCTTGATCGTCTCCGGATCCCGCGCTCTCGCCAACGCGATGCGTCGCTCGGCCTCGTCCCGCGCGATCCAGCGCGATGACGCGTACGGCGATGCGGCGCGGCCCCCGTCGTCCATGTAGTCGTTGCCGATGCTGTACACGATGAACGAATCGCCATCGACGCGGTACTTGAGCGGGCCGCCGTCGAACATGTCCACCGGGACCGTGGGCAGGTAGGCGGGCGTGAGTTCCGCGAGCGTTTCGGGAAGGCGTCCCTCGCGCCGGCGGAACAGTTCCACAGCAATCACCACCATCGCGGCGTTGCGCTGCTGATCGAACTGTTCGCCCTGCCTGAGTGCGCGGCCTACCGCCGGCGTGAGCGCGAACGCCAACGCGTAGCGTGTGCGTCCGACGACCGTGTCTTCGTTCTCGAAGGGGTCATCGAGCGTCGGGCGCTTCCACGCGGGCGTGCGGATCCATGCCTCGGCCGAATCGAGGTAACTGTGGTGGAATCGCACGATCTCTTTCCGGTCCGCAAGGACCGCGGCGGCGACCGGTCCCGCGAGTTTGAGCGTCATCTCGTCGGATGGCGTCTCGCCCGTCAGACTCTCAAGTTCCGCGAGTGCGCCGGCGATGACCACGCCGTTGCCGTTCGCGTTCAGCGAGTACAGACGCTGCACGGCGTCGTCGAAGAACACACGCTCGCCCTCCAGACGCACCAGCGGCTCGCCGTCGCCCGGGAACCCCGCGAGCAGGTGCGCGAGTTCGCGCAGCGCTTCATCGGAGAACAGATCGGGCTGCGCGTCGATGATGAGGAGCGCCTCTTCCGTCGCGTACCACGCGATCGAGATGGCGACCAGATCGTTGATGAGGAAGGGGATCTCGCGCGATTGCCGCGCCAGGCGGACGGTCGCGATCAAGTCCTGCGCGGCGCGTTCGCCGTCGCCTTCGGACGCCGCGAGCCGCGCATCGGCGACGAGGAGCCCCGCGATGCGGCGCGTCGCGCCGAGATGGGGGAGCAAGACCTCGATCATCGAGCCGGCCATCAGGCCGCCATCGGAGATGCTCCCCGCCATGCCCGGCCAGAGTTCGAGGTCTTCTTCAGCGATGCGCAGCCCGGGGATATACCCGAGACCGTCGAGCGCGGCGGCCTGACGGAACTTCTCCAGCGTCGCTCGATGTGCGCGGAGATGCTCAGCCAGCGCGGACCAGTTGCGCCATCCCGGACGCGAGTCGGGCAGGACGCGCTTGTCCTCGGTGAAGATCTCCGAGTCGATGAGCGCCTGGCGGTACACCGGCCACGCACGCTGGGATTCGGGCACCGCGCTCGCTCGCGCGGCGATCGTCGGCACATAGTCCACGATCGGGCCGCGCTGCGTTCCGAAGTAGCGCACCGCGAGGCCCGCGTAGACAACGACCATGACGAGCAGGAGCACACCGAGCGATTTGAGCGTGAGGATCGTCGCCTTGAGCGGGAGTGATCGGTCTCGCTTTTTTGCGCGGCGGATAAGCCTGGCCGCGGTGCACGGATCGCCGAACGCGTTCACTAGCGAGTCGGACGAGTGACCGGCGTCGAGCCCGTCTCGGAAGTGCGTGATGAGTTCGGAGGCAACCTCCGACTTCTCGATGCGGAGCAACCGTGTGCGCCGGACTGTCTGGCGGATGATGCCGTGCAGCGTGGCGGGCACGCCCGCGTCGCGCAAGAGGATGTTGACGCTGAGACGCCCCGTCATGCGTCCCCGGAGAAGATCGCGGAACGGTGTCGCGCCGACGCGATCGAGCGCCGTCACTCTCTCAGACTTGTTTGCCCCGTTCATGCCAGTGCCCCCTGGGAATGAAGATTGGTGGAGATGACGCCCAGCGCCGACATCGCCTGCGCGACGGCGGACCACTGTTTCTCGTCGGCGACGAGACGCTTGCGCCCCTTGGCGGTGAGCGTGTAGTACTTGCGACGGCGCCCGGAATCGGCGTCGCGCCACACGCTCTTCACGAGGCCCTTGGCCTCGAGGTTGTAGAGCATCGGGTACAGGGTGGACTGGCCCATCGCCAGCACGCCCTCGCTGCGCTTCTCGAGGGCGTCGACGAGTTCGTACCCGTACATCTCGCCGCGTTCGAGGAGTTTGAGGACGGCCACCGGCCCGGCGCCGCGCATCAGTTCGGTTTCGATTCGCATGGGACCTCCCGGCCACGCCGCCTGGTTCGCGTGGCATACTATGGTACACATAGTATATCGGGCGATCGGGCCGCGCGGTTCCATCGCTGCGAAAAAAACGCTCAGGGATCGACTGTGAAGGTGTTCGGGGCCGAGTCGGTGATCGTTTGGCTCCCGACGGTGAACGAGTAGCCCAGGGTGTCGTCGCCCGCGGCGGCCGCCACGAGCACCGCGACCGCGTCGCCCGCGGAATCGGTCGTCGTGGTGAACGCCGTCGTGCCGTCCTCGAAGGTCGCGTTCGGGTTCGTCAGGGTGAAGGTCACCGAGAGGCCCGAAGCGCCCACCCAGGGTGAGGCCGTTGTGGGGGGGAAGCCGGCGCCTGCGCCGCTCGGCCTGGTCTCGTTGCGTGTTCTCACGCGGTATGTCACGCGGACTTCGCCGTTGACGGTCGCCGGGAACGGCGTGGGGCTCTGGAGCGCGCCGCTGTACGCCGCATGTGTCGCATTCGGCGGTCCGCCGCGGGTCCAGAACATCAGCCCGATGATGGCAGCGCCGACGAGCGCCGCGACTCCGAGAATGATCCAGATGGTTGCAGCCCCTCGGCGTCGAACGGTTCGGGATGGCATGTCTGTTCTCCGGTTCCAGAATGCGCTCGCCCGCTTGGGCGGCGGTCGAATCCCTCCGTGCTTCACCATCGCGATTCTCGCGAGTGAGGCAACGGGGTTGTCGAGCCCGGGCGCACTTCTGGGGGTTGTATCGGCCCCCGGTGCGCGACGGCGCCTGTGACGCAAGTCCCGTGCTGATTGGTACATTGCGCCCATGAAGACGGTGCTGATCGTGCTCGCCGAGAGGGCGTTGGACTCCATCCCGCTGGCCGCCGAGATCGCCAGGACGGTCGGCCAGCCCCTCGCGCTCATCTGCGCAGACAAGGACGGCGATCGTCGCTTCGAGCGAGTGGAAGAGCCCGACGACGAAACGCCCGAACTGGTGAAGCAGGCGCTCGAGGCGTGCAAAGAGCACGGGCTGGACCACGCGGAGGTATACGACAGCCGCGCCTCACGGCTGCGCCGTGCCGTGCTCGACGGCGCTCTCGAACTCGACGCGTCGCAACTCGTCCTGCCGATGGGGTTGGACGGCCGTTCCTCACCTTTGCGCTCGATCACGCGGCGGCTGGCGAAGGCCGCGCCCTTCGACCTGCTCGCGGTCGACTCCGGTGGTACAGCGTTGCCCGCGAGAATCGTGACGCCGCAGATCGACGGGGGCGGCGCCGGGGCGATCAGTTACGCGGCCAGGATCTTCGCGAACGAGACACGCCCGGTCGTGGTCATCGCCGATCCCGAAGACCAGGCGCGTTCCGAGCGCGTGTTCAAGAAGGCGAAGGAGCGGCTCGCGGAAACCAAGCGTGAATGGCTGACGCAAGCCCCGGCCGGCGCGTCGATGGAAGTGTCCCTCAAGGGGATCGTGAGATCCGGCGATCTCGTGCTGCTCAGCCCCGAGCGACCCGTGCGCATCAAGCGGGTTCTCGGAACCCTCGGCGCGCTGCGCGGCGAGGCGGAAGGCGGCGAGGTCTCGGTCGCGATCGTGCGCGACGCGCACGCCGCCGGTCCGGGCCGTGTCGCTCGCGCGTACGAGCGTCTCCGTCAGTACGCGCCGCCGCTCTCGCGTGATCAGCGGCGCGACATCTGCGAGCGTCTCGACAACGGGGGGCGGGTCTCGTTCGAGTTCGTCGTCATGCTCATGCTGAGTTCGGCGATCGCGACGCTCGGGCTGATCCAGTCCTCGGCCGCGGTCGTCATCGGCGCGATGCTGGTCGCGCCGCTCATGACGCCCCTCGTGGCGATGGGCCTCGCGCTGGTGCAGGCCAACCAGCCGATGTTCGTTCGGGCGGCCCGCGCGATGGGCATCGGCATCGCCGGTGCGCTGCTCGCGTCCATGAGCATCGGACTCCTCAGCCCGTGGAGAGAACTCTCGACGGAGGTGATGGCGCGCGGCACGCCCAATGTGTTCGACCTGGGCATCGCGTTGTTGTCGGGGTTCGCGGCGGCGTTCGCCCTTGCCCGTCCGGGCCTGATGGGCACGCTCGTCGGCGTGGCGATCGCGGTCGCGCTTGTCCCGCCGCTGGCGTCGGTCGGGATCGCGACGGTGAAGAGCGATTTCCATGTCGCGTTCGGCGCCGCGGTCCTTTTCATCACGAACCTGTTCGCGATCATCGCGGGCGCCGCGCTGGTGTTCCGATTCTTCGGGCTCGATGCGTCGCGCGGCGGATCGCGCGCGCCGAAGTGGGTCCGCGCGGTGTCGCTCGCGATCGTGCTCGGGATCATCCCGGTGTCGGCCGTGCTCGTGCATAACCTGGACCGGCAGGTCCACGAGGGCGTGAGCCGCCCGTACGCGAAGCCGCTTCCTCCAAGCGTGCGCAAGGCGATCCACGAGCGCGTCGCGGCCGAGGAAGGCGTTGAACTCATCATGATGTCCCAGTCCGACGGCCAGCACGACGGAGGCATCCGCGTGCTGCTCGCGGGCGTCGGCCCGGTGAATCCGGCGCTCGAGCGCGACATCCTCGAGATCGTGCGGACGATGCACGAGCCGAAGACTCCTTCGCGCGTGTACTACCTGCAGGCGGGTGTGACGAGCGGGGAGTGAATCCCATCGCACCGCGTCAGGCCGCACGCGAACCGGGCATGGGTCACGCGACCTGACCGACCTGCGCCGCGCGTTCGAGTCGCGCGCGCTCGGCCGGGGGAAGCGACTCGTGGAGCCCGAGAGCCTCGTAGGTGTCGAGGCGCGAGCGCGCGTCGAGGCCCGCGTACGCGGCGTCGGTGTCGACGATGCGCCGGCCCATGATCTCCTCGAGTTGCTCGCGGGAGTATTCGGGGCGCTGCGCGGCCGTGGACGATGTGCCGTACTGGTTCAGGTTCGACGCGAAGATGCCCGCGGCGCTTACGGGGAGGAAGTCCTCGTAGCGCTGGCCCTCGCGGCGAACGAAGCCGAGGCGCACGAGTTCCTGCATGTCGGTGGTCGTGATCGTGCCGCGTGCGGCGATGCCTTCCTGCGTCGGCGACCAGACCGCGTACACCAGCCCGCGCGCGAGCAGGTCGTCGAGGGTCTTCGGGAACTGCGCGAAGCACTCCATCTGGAGACGCTGGAACGCCTCCTCGTCGCGTTTGGCGAGCGACGGGTCTTTCGCGCGCGCTTCCTCGAACGCGGCGAGGCACTGGTCGTAGATTGCGCGGCCCGCGGGGGTGGTCGCGTAGAACCGTTGTTCGATCTCGCCGAACCGCGCCGTGTGTTTCGAGTTCACCTCGCTCCCGTCGGGCTCGGTGAAGACGACGGGCTCGGTGAGCGCCTTGTACGCGTCCTGACGAAGCAGCACGGGCGTGTCGGCGGCGGGGCCTTCGGTGAAGTCCTTGAACCCCGCGTGGGGGAGATCGGTCAGGCGCAGCGCGGGCGTGCGCAGACGATCGGCGAGCGCGTTGACGCTCGACTGGATCGTTGCGTCGGAAACCTCGGCGTCGCCGAAGTTCTCGATGGTGTCGAGATCGATCTGCTTGAAGTGCAGCGCGAGCCAGTCGGTCCCGCTCATCGAGAGCGTGCGTTTGAGCGCCCGTGTCGCGCGGCGTTCGAAGGTTGCGCGGTCGGACTCACCCATGCAGAACTTCATGGCCGCGGTGTAGAGGTCCATGCACAGCGTGTTGGGCGTGAGGTGGTTGAGATGGTGGCGCTCGAAGCACGCGATGTCGGCGGCGATCTTGAACCCGCCGTCGCACAGATCCTTGTAGAACGCGTGGTCACGCGCGCGGCCCGTCCACTTGAAGATGCGCCCTGTCGCTTCGGCGATCAGCGCGTCGGCGTCGTCGGCGGACAGCCCGCCTTCGCGCTCGCACTTCTCGATGAGCCGCACGGCGTTGTCGGAGAAGACCTGCCGTTGCGCGAGGAGCGATTCGAGGCGTTCGCGGGTCGCGTCGTCGAAGTAGTCGGTCATGAGCAGCGAGGTGAACACGCGGTGCTCGGGGCGGTGCGTCGAGCGGAACGCCGTCGCGATGACGGGCTGGCTCTTGGCGCCGATGGCGGTCATGTCGTAGAAGTTGTGGGGCTCCATCGCGAAGCACGCGAAGAACCGCGCGATGAGTCGGTACTCGTCGGGGCGGCCGATGCGGATCGCGCCGTGGCGCTCGCCGCTCGTGCGGAGCAGGAGGTCGTTCGAGACGCTGAATCCGGGGTGGCGCCGCGCAAGCAGGTCGCAGACTTCCCTGTTGCACTCGAAGTTGACGGCGAGCGCCTTGTCGTAGAGCGGCACTTCGCTCCCGAACATCGCCGAGAGTTCGGCGAACAGGCGGTTCTGCATGTCGATACGGTCGGCGAACGGGGGGGCCATTCTCGGATCCTCTCTCTGCGCAGGGGGCTGCGATGGCGACCCATCATCGTATCGCCCATTCCCTCGCCCCGGTTCAGATATGGGTCATGGTGAAGGAGCGGGTCCGGGCGGCATCACCGGGCATTCATTACACTTGCGGCCATCATGCCAGACGCGGGAACATTCATCGGTCCATACGAGATTCTCCGCGAACTCGGCCGAGGGGGGATGGGCGTCGTGTACCTCGCGCGGGACACGCGTCTGGACCGCGATGTGGCGGTCAAGGCGATCTCCGAGGGGATGGCGATGAACGCCGCGCGACTCGAACGATTCGAGCGCGAGGGCAAGGCGCTCGCGCAACTCCACCACCCGAACATCGCGGGGATCTACGGCGTCGAGGAGTCGGACGGCGGCCGCTACCTCATCCTGGAATTTGTCGAGGGGATGACGCTCGGGGAGCGGCTGGAGCGCGGGCCGCTCTCGGTTGAAGAGGCCGTGGAGATCGCGTCGGGCATCGCGTCCGGTCTGGAAGCGGCGCACGAGGTCGGGATCATCCACCGGGATCTGAAGCCGGACAACATCAAGATCACGCTCGAGGGCGTGGTGAAGGTGCTGGACTTCGGGCTCGCGAAGACCAACGAGACGACGAGCGCGAGCGATGTGAACCTGTCGAACTCGCCGACGATGACCGTGCCCAGGAGCCCGACGATCCCCGGCGCGATCATGGGGACGGCGGCGTACATGAGCCCCGAGCAGGCGCGCGGACAGCGCGTGGACAGACGCACGGACATCTGGTCGTTCGGCGTGGTGCTGTACGAGATGCTGACCGGCGCGTCTCCTTTCGTTGGTGAGACCGCGTCGGACTCGATCGGCGCGGTGCTGCACAAAGAAGTCGACCTGAATCGCTTGCCGCGAGAGACACCCCAGTCGCTCCGGCGGCTTATCCGTCGGTGTATCGAGCGCGACAAGTCGCGTCGTTTGCAATCGATCGGCGACGCGCGCGTCGAATTGATGGAGATCGCCGAGAACCCTTCGCAGGCCGAGCAGGCGCCCTCACCGTCGCGCACGGGTTCGCGCTGGCCGTGGATGGTTGCGGTCGCGGCGCTGGCGCTCGGGCTGACGGCGGGCGGGTTCGCGGTCCGGACGATGACGCTTTCGCCCGCGGGCGCGCACGGCGCTGGGCTAGGCGCGGTCACGGGCATCGTTCAGGTGCTCGAGTCGAGCAAGCTGGGCGATCACGAGATCTCCGTTTCGCCCGACGGTCGAACCGTTCTGTACAGCGCCAAAGACGGGGACGATCTGGACATCTTCGCGATCCGCATCGGAGGGGAGAACCCGATCAACCTGACGCCCAATTCCCCGGGCGACGACATCGACCCCGCGTGGAGCCCGGACGGGGAACGCATCGCGTTCGCGTCGTCGGGCGAGTCGGGCGGCATCTTTGTGATGGGCGCGACGGGCGAGAACCCTCAGCGCATGACGAGCACGGGCTTCGCGCCGTCGTGGTCGCCCGACGGCGGCAAACTCGTGTACACGAGCGAGGATGTCGATGACGCCTACGACCGCGCCACCCGCGCGACGCTCTCGGTCGTCGATGTGCGCACGCGCGTCTCCGATCTTCTGGAAACGGGGGGACGCTCCGCCGAGGAGGCCCCGGACGCCGTTGCGCCGTCGTGGTCGCCCGACGGTCGATGGATCGCGTTCTGGGCGGTGACGGGCGGGATACGCGATCTCTTTGTTGTGCCTGCGCAGGGCGGTGAGCGAGTCGCGATCACCAACGACACCGCGACGGACTGGAATCCGGTCTGGGGTTCGGCGTCGGATCGTCTGTTCTTTGTGAGCGACCGTCTCGGCACGGGGGGCGTCTGGGTCATCGAGATCGACTCGAGCACCGGAGCGGCCGCGAGCGAGCCGGAGCCGGTGCTGCTCGGGCCTATGGATGTGAGCACATTCAGTCTGTCGGGCGACGGGCGGCGCCTCGTGCTTCGCACGGAGACCCAGCGTGTGACGATCGAGCGCTCCGGTTTCGACAGGCAGGCCGTGCGCATCACGGGGACTCCGAAACTCCTCCACACGACCGACGCGGACATCGGACAGGTCCGCGTGACCGACGACGGCTCGTGGATCTCGTACGGGACGGCGACGCCCTACGAGGACATCGTGGTCATGCGCGGGGACGGCACGGCGCAGCGGCGCATCACCAACGATCCTCACCGTGATCGCGGGGCGGCGTGGTCGCCCGATCGCGGCGACCTGCTCATGTATTCCAACCGGGGCGGACGGTACGAAATCTGGCGCGTCAACCGCGACGGGACCGGTCTGCGAATGGTCGGTTCGGACCCGGACGCCGCGTTCATCCTTCCGAGTTGCTCGCCCGACGGGAAGGTTGTTTCCGTGTTGCGGTCCGATGAGTCCGGCGCGGCGACGGTGCTGCTGGATGTCCGTGACGACGGCACGCTTGCGCCGCGGCCGGAGCGCATCGGAGGTTTCGGCGGCCTGGTCTGGTCTCCCGACGGGCGCGCCATCGCGGGCTTCTCGCGCGACGCCGGCGGCGTCACCCGCGTCGCCGTGTGCGATGTTGCGACGGGCGAGGTGGATGTTCTCCGCGATGATGTCAGCGGCGAAGCCCTGCACATGACGCACCCCCCGTGCTGGCTCGATAACGATCGATTCATGTTCTGGGATAGCCGACGCGAAGCGGTGGCCGTGGTCACGGCGTCCGATGCGAGCGTGTCGTATGTCGAGGATGAAGCGGTCGACGCCGCATACCTGGTGTTGATCCCTTCGAAGCCCGAGGTCCTGATCCAGCGTCGGAGCAATGAGAGCGCTGTGTGGATGGTGGAGTTCGAGGGCGCGACTCCCTGAAGCGGCGAGGTCTTTCGGGGGATTCTGCCGTGTTATGGGGCCGTGGCTTTCCCCAGTCTTGGCCGCGCAGGCACAAAAATGAGGCATTCAGGGCGATGAGCCCCGTTTGAGGGGAAATTGGGGTTGCTCCGGGATGATGATCCGGTATGGTAGGTTTCAGCCTGTTCGTGTAACCGGGCTGATTTTCTGTACATGCGGCTTCACGGCCGCACCTGAGAAGAGGGAATAAGCATGTTCAAGACTTCGATGAAGGTTTCGCTCTGCGCCGCTGGCGCTGCCGCCATGGTCTCCGGCGCCCAGGCCGACGACCTGCTCCTGATCGACCTCTCGGTCGTCAACCAGATCACCATCACCGCGACGACCGGTGTCTCGGCCGTCACGACCAGCGGCTCCGACAGCATCGGCGCGTACCTCGAGAACTTCTACGGCGTTTCGGGCGATGCCCTCAGCACCAGCTCGACGGGCGCCGGCGACCTCACCAACGCCGAGAACCCCTCGGACGGCTCCCCCGCGCTGTTCCGCGCTGGCGGCGGCGCCGACACCGGTCTCAATGTCTGGAGCTGGTCCAGCGATGTCACGGTGACCTTCACCGCCGGCGCGCAGGCCTTCACCGGTTCGGGCACCTGGGCGCTCGACGCCAACGAGTATGCCGACATGCTCGCGGGCAACACCAGCGGCAACATCTACTTCGCCGCTGACGACGCCTCCGACATCCCCAACGCGATGATCCTCGGCACCTACCGCGTGATCCCGACCCCCGGCGCGGTTGCGCTCATGGGCCTCGGCGGCATCGCCGCCATCCGTCGCCGTCGCTAATCCCGACAGCCCCGGACAGACTTGTTTCATCGAAGCCGGCCTCC
>CAYGLT010000059.1:0-7564 GCA_964350875.1 uncultured Phycisphaeraceae bacterium
GCCCGCTCCCAACTGCATGCCTGACCTGCGGCTACGACCTCTCCGGGATCGAGGCGGGGCGTTGCCCGGAGTGCGGCCGCGATTTCACCCAGAACGACGGCCCGTCGATGGCGCGGCTCGGCGCGATTCTCCGTGAGGGCGACAGAATTCCGAGGAAGCAGGTGATCGCGTGGGCGATCGTGGTGGCCGTGTACGCGGTCGGCGCCGGGATCATGAACGGCGACGCGGGGTTTCCAGCGTTGCTGCTCGCGGCGGCGTTGTTGACGGTCGCGTGTGTCGGGTCCTTTGCGCTCGGGAGCGTCGTGCTGATCGGGTGCGATCGTCCGAGGCGGCTCGCGGCCCAGGATGCGTGGCGCCGGGAGTTGTGGCTCCTTCACATGCCTTGGCTCATGATTGCCCCCGCCTCGCTCGTCATGCTCGCGGTCGCGTTCGTGCTGAAGGCAACGGGCGGCACGATGGAGGACACGGTGATCGTCGGCGCGATCGGGCTTGCGATCTGGCTCCCATGTTCGATTGTGGCGGCGACCATGTTTGGGAGACGCATGACTCACCGTCTTGTGGCCTGTGGTTCCAACACCCCGTCGATCGGCGTTCGGATGCGACTCGCCGCGCTGGTGGTGTGCAGCGGTGCGGTGGTCCTGGGGTTCGGAGGAGGTTTGCTCGCGAGGCACGGGGCGTCGGAAATGGCCGGGCTCAAGAGCGTCGCGGACGGGTGGTAATGTCTGTCGGGCGCGACCTTGTCGCGACTTCAGGCGTAGGAAAGTTCAACGATGGATACGCGCTCCGTACTTCCTTGCCTGAACTGTGACTATGACCTGACCGGGATTGGTGCTGGCCGCTGCCCGGAGTGTGGGCGAGACTTCACCGACGCCGACAGGGAAATGATGCGCACCATCGCGGATATTCGCCGCTCGCGAACGAGTCGGTGGATCATCACCGGGATTGGATGGCTCGCGATTGTCATCGGGTATTCGATCGGCGCCGGGGTGCTGGTCGCATGGTCGGACGAATCGTTCGTCGGCGCGATGTTGCTGGCGATCGCGGCTTTCGGTGCTCTCGGCTGTGGTTGGTACTCGCTTCTTGGATGTTCGCGGGCGCATCGAACGATCGCGCTGCATGTGTGGAGGCGGCAGGTCTGGCTCCTGCATCTGCCGTGGCTGGTGATGGCTCCGGCAGCGCTCGTTCTTGCTGGCGTGTGGTCACTCGTGAACCCGGGGGGTGAGATCCTCGTGGTTCCGGTATCGGTGATATGCATGGTCGTCTGGGTCGCTTGCCTGAGCAAGGTGTTCAGGGTGTGGACCAACCGAACAGATCGGGAACTGGCGCGTTGGCTGACTGTGCGAGCGGAAGTGCGTTCGCGGCTCATCGCGGCGGCGTCCTGGGTCTACGGCGGGGCGATCCTTCTCGGAATGCTCGGGGGCCTTGTGGCGATACTGGCTACAGCCGAGTTCGTCGGCTTGAGGTTCTAGTGGTGGCTCGGGACGAATCGCGAAGGATGCGGCCTATCCTCTCCGCCTTCCAGCACCCCATTTGAGACAAGCCAGAGAGAGGATCGCCGCATGGAGACCACGCTCATCATCCTGAAGCCCGACGCCGTTCAGCGTGGGCTCATGGGCCGCATCGTCAGCCGCTTCGAGGACAAGGGCCTGCAGGTCGTCGGCTGCAAGTTGATGCAGATCAGCCAGGAGCTCGCCGCCAAGCACTACGAGGCGCACGCCGCCCGCCCGTTCTATCCCGGGCTGGTGAAGTTCATGACCTCGTCGCCCGTGCTGGTGCTGGCGATCCGGGGCAAGGGCGCGATCGCGGTGTCCCGCAAGATGATGGGCGCGACCTTCGGCAGCAACGCCGAGGCGGGGACCATCCGCGGCGACTTCGGCGTGTCGAACTCGTTCAACCTGATCCACGGCAGCGACAGCCCCGAGGCCGCCGAGCGCGAACTCGGCCTGTTCTTCGGCAAGGGCGAGGTGCTCGAGTACAGCCGCCCGAACGACGCCTGGGTGTACGACATGGCCGGCGGGAAGCCGGAGTAAGTCGAAGGCAATAGGCAGTCGGCAATAGGCAATGGGAAACGGGCGACTTGGTCGCCCGTTTTTTTGTGCGCACATCGTGATCTGATCAGAGCCCTCCGCGCGAGCGGAGGGCGCGGACGGGTGTTCATCGCGGGCGATTCAGGAGATTCAGTCGTCGCCGCGCCCCGTGCTTGCGCCCGGGGCTCTGATGAGAGAACCCCCTCCCCGGCCCTCCCCCATCTTCGATAGGGGAGGGAGACCGAGTCACCGCTCCAGATCGATCTTGAAGACGAGTTGGAGGCGGCCGTCGGGCTGGTCCTTGATCTTGCTCAGTTGCTCGCCCGCGGCGCGCCAGTTGTACGCGGCGTCGAGGATCGGGCGGTCGACATCGTCGCGGCCGCTGCTCTGGATGATGACCGCCTTCGTGACGCGGCCGGTCCAGTCGAACCAGATGCGCACGGCGACATCGTTGGGGTTCGCGGTCGCGAGCGCGTAGGTGGACCACTTCGGCCGCACGGTTTGGATGCGCAGGCCCTTCGCGGCGAGGGGCTTTCCGGGGTTGACGGAGATCGCCTGCTTGAGGGCGGCCGCGTCGGAGTCGCGGTCGGAGAGGAAGCCCTGCGCGTTCTCGTCGCCGCCCGCGCCGGACTTCTCGAGGGGCTCGGCGTCGGCGGCGGGTTTGGCGGTTTCGTCAACGGGCTTCCCGCCGCCCGGGAGCGGGGCCGCGATGCCCTCGCCGCCGCGTTTGCGGAGCGCTTCCAGCGCGGCCTGGGCCTGCTCGATCGTCGCTGCGGCGGTCGCGGCGATGCCTCCAACGCCCGGCGCGTTCACGCCTTCGGCGTCGGCGGTTTCGTTCTCGACGCGTTCGGCTTCGGGCGCGCGGGTGATGGTGGGCAGCGCGCTGGCGGAGACGAAGGCGGCCTGCTCGGTCACGCCTTCGCGCGTTTCGTCGTCGTCGCCGCCTTCGCCGAGTTCGGTGTCGTTGCCCTGGCTGGTCGCGGGTGATTGCGCGTCGCTGGGGTCGCTGGCGCCGAGCCCGGGCTGGAGCTCGAGCGTGGCGCTGCGCTCGCCCGGCGCGCGGGTGAGCGCGGCCTGTTCATATCCCCACGCGGGGCCGCCGTGGGTGGGTGTCGCTTCCGCGAAGCCGAGCCAGGTGTCGGTGTCGGTCGCGGTGGATTCGTCGATGCCGAGCGTGACTTCGGGGACTTCGAGTTCCTCGGGCGGGATTTCGGGCTCGGGCGGCTTGGGGTCGGGGAGGCGGACCTCGACGGGTTTCTTCGGCGGCGCGGGCTTGGGCTCGGGTGGGGGCGGTGGCGCGGCCTCGATGCCTTTCTTCTTGGGCGGCTCTTCTTCTTTGGGTTGTTCGTCGGGAGACTTGTCGCTGCGCAGCGTTGAGGCGAGCGCGTCGAGCCCGGCGCCGAGGGGGATGATCCCCAGAGTGGAAAAAATCACAACGGAGTGGAGGGTCATGGAGCCCAACCATCCGACGCTCCCGGCCAGTCTCGTCGCGCGGCTGCCCATTCGGTGTGAATCGTACGACGCCCGGGGGGTCTTTGCGGTTCAAAAATCGTGGTCTGAGGCGGGGAATCCGCGTGCTGGAGGGGCCCGGGGAGCGTTGGGTGGAATCAATCGCCGCCGGATGTCGTTTCGCCGGTACGATTGTGCAGAGAACGCCGCGGGCCGAGGCCCGCCGCTTTGAGACCCGCAACCGCCCGCGACGCGCACCGCGCCGTGCGCACCACGCGACACCGCATCTTCAAAGGAACCCGCGCATGCGCTTCATTGCTCCCATCGCCGTCACCGCCGCCCTGGTCTCGACCGCGTCCGCGCAGTCGCTGTCCATCGGCGACACCGCGCCCAACCTCGCCAACACCACCTGGGTGCAGGGCGATCCGGTCAGCCACTGGGAAGCCGGCAAGGTGTATGTGCTCGACTTCTGGGCGCCCTGGTGCGGCCCGTGCATCGCCTCGATGCCCCATGTGAACGAACTTCACAAGAAGTACAAGGACGACGGCGTGGTTATCGTCGGCGTGTCGATCTGGCCCAACGACAACATGACGCCCACGACCGAGTTCGTCGCCGAGCATGTCGTTGACCCGGAGACGGGCGAGAAGATGCTGTACCGCGTGGCGGAGGACATCGAGGGCGCGACCGCGAAGGCGTTCATGCAGGCGACGGGCTCGAACGGCATCCCGACGGTGATGATCGTGGATCAGAACGGCCGCCTTGCGTGGCTGGGCCACCCGATGGACAAGGACTTCGACAAGTCGCTCGAAGAGGTCGTGGAAGGGCGTTACGACATCAACGCGAAGGCCGAGCAGGTTCGGGCGCAGAAGGCGATCGAGGCCGAGGCGCAGCCGATCCTGGCCGCCGCCCGCACGGCGCAGGGCAACGGGGACTGGGACACGCTGCTCGCAAAACTCGACGAACTGATCGCCCTCGGGTACCAGACCGAGAGCATGACGCTGGCGAAGATCCAGCACCTCGCGCTGCGCATGAACCGACCGAAGGACGCGTGGGCGACGGGCTGGGAGTTCGTGCGCGGCCCGGCCGCCGAGAGCCCCCAGCGTCTCAACGCGTTGGCGTGGTTCATCGTGGACAACCAGGCGCTGACCAACCGCGATCTGGACCTCGCGTACACCGCGGCGTCGAAGGCCAACGAGATGACGGGCGGCACGGACTGGGGCATCCTCGACACGCTGGCGCATGTCGAGTTCGCCAAGGGCAACCGTGAGAAGGCGATCGCGCTGCAGAAGAAGGCGATCGAGAACGCCCCGGCCGCCAACAAGGACGACCTGACCAAGGCGCTCGAGCGCTTCGAGAAGGGCGAGGCCGTCAGCGGCTGATCGGCCCGGCTTCATACCGATGCACAGACCGCGCCGCGGCCATCACGGGTCGCGGCGTGGCTTTTTCCGGACCTTCACCATTCCGCCCGATCGCGCGCATAGCATGATGCGATGAGTTCAACTGCGCTCGAATCGCGTCCTTCCTCCGACACCCGCCCCAAGCAGCCGTGCCCGTGGAATGTCGTCCTTCTGGACGACGACGACCACTCGTACGACTATGTGATCCGCATCGCGCGGACGCTGTTCGCGATGCCCGAGGAGCGTGCGTTCCAGGTCGCGAAACGCGTGGACGATGACGGCCGCGTCGTGCTGCTGACCACGCACAAGGAGCACGCGGAACTCAAGCGTGAGCAGGTGCTTTCGTTCGGGAAGGACCCGCTGATCGCGCGCTGCAAGGGCCCGATGTCGTGCATCATCGAGCCGGCGGAGTTCGAGGGCGACGACCTCGACCATGCCGCCGACCGGGATCACTCGTCCGCCCACTGAGCGCCGATGCGCACCCTGGCCATCCAGACCGAGGAACTCGACGACGCCGCGGCCGCGTGGCTCGCCGAGCGGCTCGACCTGCGCCGATGCGCCGCTGACGAATCGGGCTTTCCGGCGCTGCTCGCCGAGGCGCAAGCGCTCGTGGTGCGCACTTACACGATCGTGAACGACGCGATGCTCGACCGGGCGCCCAATCTTCGCGTCGTCGGGCGCGCGGGCGTGGGTCTCGACAACATCGATCTGAACGCGTGCGAGCGGCGGGGCGTTGTGGTCGTGAACACGCCCGACGCGAACACGCAGGCGGTCGTGGAGTTGGTCGTCGCGTTCGCGCTCGACGCGCTGCGC
Source organism: uncultured Phycisphaeraceae bacterium (assembly GCA_964350875.1). Classification (GTDB taxonomy): domain Bacteria; phylum Planctomycetota; class Phycisphaerae; order Phycisphaerales; family UBA1924; genus JAHBXC01. The sequence goes on from CAYGLT010000059.1 coordinate 5,687, forward strand.
CCTCGCGTGTTTCTCGATCGGGCGTTGCCGCTCGCGGAGTGGAAGCGCGTGCGCAACGAACTGATCGCGCCGCGTCAACTGGGCGATCTGACGGTGGGCGTGCTCGGGTTCGGCCGCGTGGGCAGGGGGACGGCGCGGGTGTTCGAGGCCTTCGGCTGCCGCGTGCTGTACCACGACATCGAGGATGTGTCGCCGGTCGGTCGGCTGGGCGCCGAGCCCGTGGACTTCGAGACGCTGCTGCGCGAGAGCGACATCCTGTCGATCCATGTGGATGACCGCGCGGGGAACAAGGACCTCATCGCTGCGCCGCAACTGGAACTGCTTAAGGCCGACGCTCTGCTGATCAATACCTCGCGCGGGTTTGTGGTGAACACGGAGGACCTCGCGGCGTGGCTCCGAGCGCACCCGGCGGCGCGGGCGATTCTCGATGTGCACCACCCCGAGCCGTTCCCGGGCGAGTCGCCGCTGCTCGGGCTGCCGAATGCGCACCTGGCGCCGCACATCGGGGCGGCCACGGCGCGGGCCAAGCAGAACATGTCGTGGGTCGTGAAGGATGTCTGGCGAGTTTTGAACGGCGAGGCGCCCGAGCATCCGGCGTTCTGAAGGCGAACAATCACGCGTGAGCCAGAGCAGACGCCATCACCGCCAGGAACTCCTGCCGTTCATCGGTGAGAAAGGCCAGCGCCGACTGCGCGAATCGCACGCGGTGCTCGTCGGGATGGGCGCGCTGGGGTGCGTCGCGGCGGATCACCTCGTTCGCGCGGGGGTGGGCACGCTGACGCTCGTCGATCGCGATGTGGTGGAACTGACGAACCTCCAGCGGCAATCGCTCTACACCCAGCGCGACGCGGAGGAGGGCTTGCCCAAGGTCGAGGCGGCGCGGCGAAGGTTGATGGCGATCGATGATTCGCTGGCGGTTCACGCGCGTGCGATGGACTGCTCGCCGCGCACGGCGCGGTCGCTGCTCGAGGGCAGGCCGGCGGTGATCCTCGACGGGACGGACAACTACGAGACGCGGTATTTGCTGAACGATCTGGCGATCGAGTCGGGCACGCCGCTGGTGTACGGCGGGGCGGTGTCGACGCGCGCGATGCAGATGACGGTGCTTTCCGGCGAAACGCCCTGCGTGCGGTGCGTGTTCGACGAGCCGCCGCCCGCGCAGTCGCGCGAGACATGCGACACGGTCGGCGTGCTCGGCGCCGCGGTGGGGATCGCGGGGTCGCTGATGGCGGCCGAGGCGATGAAGGTGCTGCTCGGGCGGAACGATCTGGTTCGTCGCTCTCTGGCGCGCGTCGATGTGCTGACTGGCGAGATGTCGACGACCGATCTGCGCGACGCGCGCGATCCGGAGTGTTCGTGCTGCGCGCGTCGGCGGTTCGAGTGGCTCGACGGCGAGCGCGGCGATGCGGCGGTCACGCTGTGCGGGCGATCGAGCGTGCAGATCACGCCCGCGAATGGCGAGTGCGCGGGGCTGGAGACGATCCGTGCGCGGCTGGCGCCGCACGGCGAGTTCCGCGCGACGCCGTATCTCGTGAAAGGATCGCTGCGCGAGGGGGGCGTGGAGTTGTCGGTGTTTGCTGATGGAAGGGCGATCATCGCGACGCCCGATCCGGCGCGGGCCCGCGCGATCTACGCGAAGTATCTCGGAGCGTGACGATCAATCCACGCGATCGAACCCGAAGAAGCGCTCGGTGTTGCGGTTGATCTGGGCGTGGAAGTCGTCCCACTGCTCGCCGCGGAGATCGGCGAGGAACTCGGCGGTGACGCGGGCGAACTTCGGTTCATTGGGGCGCACGCCGCGGTGGGGCGTGGGCGACAGGAACGGCGCGTCGGTCTCGACCATGAAGCGGTCGCGCGGGACGATCTTGGCGGCCTCCT
>CAYGLT010000059.1:7664-15460 GCA_964350875.1 uncultured Phycisphaeraceae bacterium
GGCGCGTCGGTCTCGACCATGAAGCGGTCGCGCGGGACGATCTTGGCGGCCTCCTGCACCTCGGCGGCGTTCTTGTAGGTCACGACGCCGGTGAACGAGACCATCGCGCCGAAGTCGAGGAGCATGCGCATCTCGCGCGGGCCGGCGGTGAAGCAGTGGAAGACGAAGCGCGCAGGGTCGAGGCCGCTCTGCGCGAGGATCGGGATGAGTTGGTCGAAGGCCTCGCGGCAATGGAGGACGATCGGCTTGTCGATGCCGTGCTCGCGTTTGGCGGCGATGATGAACGCGAGTTGTTCTTCGAGGACGGCGTGCTGGGTCGCGCGGTGCGGGCCGTCGTAGTGGTAGTCGAGGCCGAGTTCGCCCCAGGCGACGCATCGCGGCGAGCGTGCGACGGTTAGCAGGTTCTCCCAGGCGCGCGGCTCGACATGGGAGTAGAGCGGGTGGATGCCCGAACTGCAATAGAGATTGGCCTTCGCGTGGTGCTCGGCGAGGGCGAGGGCCTGCAGGCAATCCTGGGTGGTGGTGGAGATGGTGACGGCGCCGGTCACGCCGGCGTCGCGGGCGTCGGCGAGGGACTGCGCGACGCGGTCGCGGTAGTCGGGGAAGGTGAGGTGGAGGTGGGTGTCGAACATCGCCCAAGCGTATGCGGGGGGCGACGCCCGACGCGACTTCACGCGGCCGGGGCGGTACAACAGAGCGATGATCAAACACGCTCTTGGCTTGCTTGTTGTGGTTCTGCTCGCCGCCCGCGCGTTCGGCGCGCCGGAGGTGGTCGAGGAACGCTGGTATCTGGTGGAACTCGCCGGCGCGAAGGCCGGGCACATGGTCGAGCGGACCGAGCGGCTGGACGGCGGTGATCTTCGCGTCACGAGTCGGACGGCGCTGTCGATCGCGCGCGGTCCGGCTGAGGTTGAGGTGACGATCGAGGCGCAGAGCGTGGAGACGGAAGGGGGAGATCCGGTCTCGATGCGCGTGGAGCAACGGCTCGGGGCCGCGCTGCTCAGCACGCAGGTGACCTTCGACGGGGCGACGGCGACGGTGGTCGAGTCGCAATTCGGTCAGCAGTCCGAGCCGAGGACGATCGAGATCGACGGCGGCGCGCTGATGCCCGCGGCGTTGTCGCGCGAACTTGAGCGGCGGATCGCGGCGGGGGAGGACCGGATCGCGCTGTCGGCGCTGGACCCGATGTCGATGAGCGTGGTCGAGAGCGTGTACACGCGGGGCGAGCGGTCGGTGGTGAATGTCGCGGGGCGCGCGGCGCCGGCGACGAAGTGGACGCTGACGCAATCGGTGATGCCGGGCGTCGAGACGGTGTACTACCTCGACGACGGGGGCGAGATGGTGCGCGGCGAGGTCGCGATGGGGGGCATCGCGCTGACGATGGTGCTCACGGAGAAGCAACTCGCGCTGGCGGACAACGCGCCGGCGGAGTTGCTGGTTTCGACGCTGGTCACGCCCGACAAGCCGATCAAGAACCCGCGGAACCTGCGCAGCGCGTCGTATGTCCTCCGGACGACGGCGGCGACGACGCCGGGACTTCCGTCGTGGGGCACGCAATCGGTGGAGTCGATCGACGGTTCGGCCGTGCGTGTGCGTGTGTCGCTGGATGCGCCTGGCGCGACCGCCACGGCGCAGGAACGGGCCGACGCGCTGGCGCCCTCGGCGATGATTGATGGGAAGGATGCGGAGGTGGCCGCGCTCGCGGAGCGAGCGGCGCGTGAACTTCGCGGCGCGCTGCTCGACGATCCGACCGAGGTTGCGCGGGCGTGCAGGCGGTTCGTGTATTCGTACATCGACGAGAAGTCGCTCGATGTGGGGTTCGCGACGGCGAGCGAGGTCGCGCGGACGAAGCAGGGCGATTGCACGGAGCACGCGGTGCTGCTCGCGGCGATCCTGCGTGCGCGGGGCATCCCGGCGCGGGTCGCTTCGGGGTTGATTTATGTGGACGAGTTCGTCGGGCAGAAGGGGGTGTTCGGGTTCCACATGTGGACGCAGGCGCTGCTTCCCGATGAGGATGGAGTGGAGCGCTGGGTGGACCTGGACGCGACGCTTCCCGAGCAGGACTACGACGCGACGCACATCGGGGTGGCGCTGAGCGACCTGCGCGGTGGGGAGCGGATCAACACGATGGCCGCGGTGGCGCCGCTGCTGGGGACGCTGTTGATCGAGGTTGAGAACGCGACCGCGGGTACGATGCCGGAGTGAGCACGACGCACGACGACATCCCGCTCCCGCCGCTGCCTCGCCGCGACCCTGCCGGTCACAAGGGGACCTTCGGGACGGTCGCGGTGGTTGGCGGGTGCGCGCACGACGGCTCGCGGATGGTGGGCGGGCCTGCGCTGTCGGCGCTGGCGGCGTTCCGATCGGGCGCGGGGCTGGTGAAACTCGCGATGCCCGCGCCGATTCTGACGGCCGGGCTGACGATCACGCCCAGCGCGACGGGCGCGCCGATTCCGGTCGATGGCGCGGGGATGATCGTGGCCCACGAGGCGGCGCGGGTGCTCGACGATTTGTGCGGCGGGAGCGAGTGCGTGGCGATCGGTCCGGGGCTCGGGCGGGGCGAAGGGCCGCGGGCGGCGGCGTTCCGCGCGATCAATCAGGAAGAGTGCCCGGTGGTGGTCGATGCGGACGCGATCAACGCGCTGGCGGAGACGCCCGAGTTTCACCGCGACTTTCGCGCGATGGCGGTGCTGACGCCTCACCCCGGTGAGTATCGGCGGCTGGCGAAGTCGATGGGACTCTCGGAGGATGTGTCGAACGAGGAAGCGCGGTCGAGCGCGGCGGAGTCGCTGGCGCGCACGCTCGGGTGCGTGGTGGTGCTCAAGGGCGCGAGGAGCGTCGTGACCGACGGGCAGCGGACCTGGGTGAACACGACGGGGAACGCGTCGCTGGCGACGGCGGGCACGGGGGATGTGCTGACGGGGGTGATCGCGGGGATCGTGGCGCAGTTCCACCGTCGGCCGCTGGTCGCGGGGGCGAGGACGGTCTCGAGCGAGGCGCGGGGCGGGCTGTCGATGTTCGACTGCGCCCGGCTGGCGGTGACGGCTCACGGGATGGCGGCCGAGCGGTGGACGGGCGAGACCGACGCGGAGTTCGGGCTGCTGGCGCACGAACTGGCGGACCGGATTCCGGGCGCGCTGGTGCGCCTGCGAGGCGTTTGAGGAGCGGCGGTCATACGCTTTGGCGCTATGCCGATGCTCAGTGTCAATGTTGATCATGTCGCCACCGTCCGCCAGGCGCGGCGTGGCGACGAGCCGGACCCGATCATCGCGGCGCGCGAGGCGGAAGCGGGCGGCGCCGACGGAATCACGGTCCACTTGCGCGAGGACCGCAGGCACATTCAGGACGCGGATGTGGCGCGGCTGCGAGGGTCGGTGACGACGAAACTGAACTTCGAGATGGCGGCGACGGACGAGATGGTGGCCATTGCGCTGCGCACGAAGCCGGACATGGCGATGCTCGTGCCCGAGGGGCGCGCGGAGATCACGACCGAGGGCGGCCTGCAGATCGTGGGTTCGGAGGCGCGGCTCAAGGATGTCGTCGCGCGGCTGCGCGAGGGCGGCGTGCCGGTGTCGGCGTTCGTCGATCCCGAGCCGGAACAGATCGAGGCGGCGGCGGCGTGCGGGTTCAGCGTGTGCGAGGTGCACACGGGCCCTTACGCGCACGCGTATCGGGATGCGCGTGGGGATATGTCACACGCCGGACTCGCCGCGGAACTCGCGCGGGTGCGCGAGGCGGGCGCGCAGATCGAGCGGCTGGGGATGCGGTTCAACGCGGGTCACGCGCTGAACGCGGCGAATGTCGGGCCGATCGCCGCACTCCCGGGCGTGTGGGAGTTGCACATCGGTCATTCGATCGTGAGCCGCGCGATCTATGTGGGGATGCGCGAGGCGGTGCGCGAGATGAAGGCGGCGATGGCCGCAGGCGGGTGAACGCTCAGCGTTCCGAACCGAAGTTCGCCAGCACGATGTTGAGGTCGGTGAAGTTCACGACGCCGTCGTCGCTCACATCGCCGGGGAGGCCGGCGCCTGTCTGTCCGAACTGGGCGAGCACGGTGTTGAGGTCGGTGAAGTTGACGACGCCGTCGCCGTTGGTGTCGCCCGGGAGTTGGGCGTTCTTCGCGTAGACGACGAAGATGCCCGAGCCGTACTCGACGCCCGGGTTGCCCGGTGGGATGAGGGCGGCGGAGAAGACGACATCGCCGTTGGCGTTGATGGACGGGCTGCCGCCGAAGGAAGGATCGCCCGGGTTGTTCTCGCTGATCTGGGCCTGACCGAGGTCGATCTCGACGATGTCGTCCTGCGTGGCGACCTCGACGAGGTCGACGCCGTCGCCGACGAACACGGCGCGCTTGCCCTGCGCGTTGAACGAGCGGAAGGCGACGAGGCCGTCGTCGTTCACATCGGGTCGGAAGGACTCGATGTTGGTCGCGTGGCCGTCGGTGGTGAGGGCGATGGTGGTTGTGGTGGCGCCGTCGGAGAGGAAGACGCCGCGGCCGCCGGCGACGAGGTTGGCGACGAAGGCGACGCGGCCGTCGGAGGTCATGGCGCAGGAGTTGTCGAACGAGGAGTAGGGGGAGGCGGGGTTGGAGTCGCGGTCTTCGGCGATGAGCGTGGATGTGCCGTCGCTGTTGAAGATGCGGATCTGGTCGGGGCGGTCGTTGCCGAGACCCGGCGCGAGTCGGACCTTCGATGCGATCTGCCGCGCGTCGTTGAACGCGGGCGTGAAGAGGAAGGAGTAGGGGGAGTTGGGATCGACGCCGATCTCGGCGGCGTGCGCGACCTGCTGGCCGTTGCTCCACGAGACGAAGACGTTGCCGAGGAACCCGACGCGGCCGCGGAAACCGATCTGGCCGCTGTTGTTCACTTGCACGGCGGCGAAGGACTCGACGCCAAAGGGGAAGCCGGGGTTGATGACGACGGTCGCCTGTCCCGAGTCGGGGCCGATGCGGATCACGCCGCTGGGCGTGGCGAAGGACTGATCGGCGATGAGTTCGTTGAAGTCGCTGACGGTGGGATCGCCGAGCCGCGAGTCTTTCTCGTTGGGGGAGAAGTAGAGGATGGAGCCCGAGCCGCTGGAGCCGAACCAGATGCCGTCGGATTCGGTGCCGGAGATGACGGCGAGGCGGAAGGCGACGGCGCCGAGGGCGTTGATATCGGGGGTGGAGTTGGTGAAGAAGGCGCCGTTGGGGAGGTTGTACGCGCCGGAGAAGTTCGCGCGGGCCTGGAGTTCGGGCGCGGTGAACGACGGGAGTGCGACGGCGGCGCCCGAGAGCGCGGCAAACGCGGCGGCGACGGGGAGGGAACGCATCGGCATGTCGGGGGTCTCTCTCTTCTCGCGGGAACCACGCGAGCGCCGGCGCCGGCGGCTCGCACGGGAGAGTGTACACGCCCGGGCAAGGGGGCCGAAATGCGGCGGCGGCTGGGGATTTCGGCGGGGATTATCGCCCTCGCGCGGCGCTACGCTTTCCCCCCGCCCCCCGGCGGTCGCCCGCACGCCCCCGAAACACGGAGATTCCAGCCCACATGACGACGATCAACGCCGAGCGGACCGAGAAGGACACCATGGGCGAGATGCGCGTGCCCCACGACGCGCTGTACGGGGCCTCGACCCAGCGCGCGGTGCTCAATTTCCCGGTGTCGGGGCGTCCGGTGCCCGATTCGATCGTGCACGCGTACGCGCTGCTCAAGGCGGTGTGCGCGAAGGTGAACCGTGATCTGGGTCTGCTCGACGCCGAGCGGGCGCGGGCGATCATCGACGCCGCGGGTCGGATCGAGCGGGGCGATGTGCCGGGCGGGGTGATGCGCCACTTCCCGGTCGATGTGTTCCAGACGGGCTCGGGCACCTCGACGAACATGAACGCGAACGAGGTCATCGCGAACCTGGTGTGCCTGGATAAGGGCGCGCCGATCGGGTCGAGCAAGAACCCGGAGTACATCGCGAAAGGCGGCGTGCACCCGAACGACCATGTGAACATGGGCCAGTCGAGCAACGACACCTTCCCGACGGCGATGCATATTGCCGCGGCCGTGCGCATCAAGGACGCGCTGATCCCGGCGATCGAGCGGCTGGCCGACGCGCTGGACGCCAAGGCGAGCGCGTTCAACGAGATCATCAAGATCGGGCGCACGCACCTGCAGGACGCGACGCCGATCCGGCTGGGTCAGGAGTTCAGCGGCTACGCGGCGCAGATGCGCATCGGCGTGGAGCGCCTGCACGGCGCGCTGGACGGGCTGTGTGAATTGGCGCTGGGCGGGACGGCCGTGGGAACGGGGATCAATACCCACCCCGAGTTCGGCGCGCGGGTCGCGGCGGAACTGGCGAAGGGCACGGGCGTGGCGTTCAAGGAGGCGCGGAACCACTTCGAGGCGCAGCACGCCAAGGACGCGGTGGTCGACGCGAGCGGGCGCATTCGGACGGTGGCGATCTCGCTCTCGAAGATCGCGAACGACATCCGCCTGATGGGCTGCGGCCCGCGTTGCGGCATCGGCGAGTTGAAGGTGCCCGCCGTCCAGCCGGGGTCGTCGATCATGCCCGGCAAGGTGAACCCGGTGATCTGCGAGAGCGCGATCATGGTGTCGTGTCAGGTGATCGGCAACGACGCGGCGATCGCGGCGGGGAACATGGGCGGCGTGGGCAGCGTGCTGGACCTGAATGTGGCGATGCCCATGATGGCCGACAACCTGATGTCGTCGATCCACCTGATCGAGCGCACGGCGCACATGTTCGTGGACCACCTGCTCGAGGGTTTGCAGGCCGACGAGGCGCGGTGCGCGGAGCTGATCGAGGGTTCGCTGGCGATGTGCACTTCGCTGGTGCCCGTGATCGGGTACGACAAGTCGGCCGCGCTGGCGAAGCAGGCGTACGCGGAGGGCAAGACGGTGCGCGAGTTGGCGCTGGAGCAGAAGGTGCTCCCGGCGGAGGAACTCAACCGCTTGCTGGACCCGACGAGCATGACGAGAGCGGGGGAGTGAGGCCACTTAGGGCCCCATGAAGATCGTGCAGGTGTATCCAGATGCAGAGGCTTCGTATACGCCATCGCCATCGCAATCGTAGGTAAAGAGGTAAGTGCCGGGGCTTCCTGAACAGCATCCTCTACTGCAGCGCGCCTCTACTTCGCAAATTCCACTGCCGTTGTCTATGATCCATTCATTGCAAAAGAAATAGCCGGTCCATCCTATCGGGCAACAAATGTAATCATTGTCGCAGTTGCCACCAGAGATGGTAATGCAGAGGTCGGCGGGAATCCGCCACCCGACGCAATCTTTGGGATCCTCAAGTCCACCGGGAGAAATGGGGCAAAGGATCGGAGTGCCAACTGCGGCGGTGACAGGGTTGCCACAATAAAAACATGTCGCGAGACCAACGCCTCCGCAGTTATTTGGTGTTGCGGCCCCACTCAATAACAGGGCGGTGCTGGCGACACTCAGGAATCGCAAAATCATGGTGTGATCTCCTACCTATCGCGGCCGTTGTAGCCGTGCAAGGTATGTTGAACTGGATATCCGGGTACGCCTTGGAAACTGGCTGGATCGACCGCGGGTTCAATCATGCTCTCTCGTGTACGGCGCTCTACGCTGCCATCCACGAATGCGACATGCGTGTGTTCGGTGTCTTCAGGCGCTAGAAAGTTGTTCGAGAGCATCCCTTTGCCACTGGGAAATTTCACATTGCTGACGCGGACTGCCTGCGCATACTGCTCAAGGGTTGAAGTGTCGGCAGATATCGCATTTGTGTTGTCGTTGTCCCACAGTTCCGGCCGGGTCACGAGGGTCAGCGTGTACCGGAATCGCGAC
>CAYGLT010000060.1:0-15029 GCA_964350875.1 uncultured Phycisphaeraceae bacterium
GGGCTGCTGGTTCCGGCTCGCGCGTGATCTGATCAGAGCCCCGTGCGCAAGCACGGGGTATCTGTGCGCAGCAGGACCGGTTCGATTCACGAGTCACGGGGATGTTGTGCGCGAACCGCGCATCCCGCTAAGTGAATCGTCAGTACCCCGTGCTTGCGCACGGGGCTCGGACTGGAAGGTTCAGCCCCTCACACCATCTCCGCCATTTCGGCGCAGAAGGACGGGTTCGCGGCCGTCATCACCAGCGCGCCGGAGGTGCGGAACTCCAGCACCATCCCCACGCCCGCGGCCACGAAGGTCAGGTCGTGCTCGCCGCTCGCGTCGTCGGGCGTCGCGCGGATCAGCGCGCCGAGCATCGACGGGATGATGTGGAAGTCGCGCGGCGTGATGAGCAGGGGGTCGCGCGTGTTCAGGTGGAGCGACGCCTCGGCGTCGATGTCCTGCCACGACGGGTCCGCCGCGAGTTCGATCGCGAGCAGGTCGCAGACCGCGCGCCACTGCCCGACGGGGATGATGAGCGCCTCGTTCACCTTGTGCTTGTGGAGCAGGTCCTCCACCAGTTGGGGGAGGGACTCGGCCGGGTCGGGGACCGTGGTCGTGGATTCGACGGCGCCGGCGTGTTTCAGCGCGGCCTCGGAGCCGATGGCCGCGCGGTGGGCCGCCTTGACGCTCTTGCCGTTGGATTGGAGCGAGAACCGGACGATGGCCTCGCTGTCGCCCTCGGGAATGTCGACGAGGCCTGCTGGTCGGAGTTCGGCCAGGGTCGCCTTGTAGTTCAGAAACTCCACTGGTGCACCTTTAAGGAACGGGAAGCGGGCAAACCGGGTTCCGCTATCCCCCCGACTCTACCGCGCCTCGCGTGCGCTGCAACGGGCGTTGTCGATGAATCGGAAAGGGGTCCCGCCCGGAACGCGCTACACTCGCGGCGTGGGAATGACCACCATCGACATCCGCAGCGCAGGCCCCTCGGAACGCGGCGACGCGGCCCGCAAGGCCGCCGACACGCTCAGGAAGGGCGGTCTGGTCGTCATGCCCACCGAAACGGTCTACGGGATCGCGGCGCACGCCGGATCGGCTGCCGCCGTCGCGTCTTTGAGGCAAGTCGCTGGCCTGACTGACGATGTGCCTCTCGCGTGGCACGCGGCCAACGCCGAGCGGCCCCTCGAAGTCCTGCCCCTGCGCTCCCCGATGCACCGGCTGGCCGTCGCGCGGCTCGCGAACGGGCCGGTGACTTTCCTGATCGACCTCTCGGCCGACGAACTCGCCGCCATGCGCACCGCGCTGGGCGTCGCGCCGGGAGTGATCGACGACGGGAAGACGCTCCTCCTGCGCATCCCCGGGCACGACTTCGCACGCGAGACGCTCGACCACCTGCGCGAGCCCGCCGTGATGTCGGGCGCGGCCCCCAAGGGCCGCACGCCCCCGACCGACGCGAAACTGGCGTTTCCCGAGGAGTCGTTGGAGCGTCTCGACCTCCTTATCGACGACGGGCCGACGACCCTGCGCAAGTCGTCCACGCTGGTGCGACTCGCGCTCGACGGCACGCTCCATGTCGTGCGCGAGGGCGCGGTCGACGAACGCCGGCTCCGCAAGCGGCTGACGCGGAACATCCTGTTCGTGTGCTCGGGCAACACATGCCGCAGCCCGATGGCGGCCGCCATCGCCAACCACCTCGTGCGCACGAACGCGACGAACGACGGGACCGAGGCGCCGATCCACGCGGAGTCCGCCGGGACCGGCGCGGTGCGCGGCATGCCGCAGACCTCCGAGGGCGTGCGGGCCCTGCGCGAACTTGGGGTGACCGTCGAAGGTCACTCCAGCCAGCCGCTGACGCGCGACCTCATCGAAGACGCCGAGCGCGTGTTCGTGATGACGGATCAGCACCTGCGCGCCGCGCGGGAACTCGCGCCGGAATACGCGGACCGCATCGAGACCCTCGACCCCGAAGGCGGGTCGATCCCCGACCCAATCGGCATGGACCAGTCCGTGTACACGAGCACCGCGAAACGGCTGCGCGAACTCATCGAACGACGGTTGTCCGAACTCGAGCAGCCCGCCGCCAGCGCGGCGAGCGCAGGGGGTGACGCTTGAAGATCGCGATCGGCGGCGACCACCGCGGCATCGAAGCCATCCAGCACCTGAGCAAGCACCTCGCGTCGCGCGGGCACGAGGTCGAGATGCTCGGCCCGACCACCCGCGAGAGCAGCGACTACCCCGACGCCGCGTGGGCCGTCGGTCACGCCGTCGCCGACAACAAGGCCGAGTTCGGCGTGCTGATCTGCGGCACGGGCATCGGCACCTGCATCAGCGCGAACAAGATCCCCGGCGTGCGGGCCGCGCTCGTGCACGACGAGATCACCGCGCAGATGTCACGCTCCCACAACGACGCGAACATCATCTGCATGTCGGGCGACCTGCTGGGCATCCGCCTTATCGAGAAGATCGTCGAGATCTGTCTCGCCACGCCGTTCTCGGGCGGGCGCCACGCCAAGCGACTGAAGAAACTCACCGAGATCGAGAACGGCCGCGACCCGACGAAAGCGGAGGTCTGATGCCCGTCACCGTCTGGCTCAACGGAGACTTTGTGGATCCCGACGCCGCGCAGGTTTCCGCGTTCGACGCGGGGATCCAGCACGGCGTTGGACTCTTCGAGACGATGCACGCGAAGGACGCGAAGGTGCTCCACATGTGGAGGCACCTCGCGCGCTTGCAGGCGTCGTCGCGCGAACTGGGATTGTCGAGCGAACTGCGCATCAACCCGCTGGCGGAGGTCATCCGCCGCGCCGTCGAGAAGGCGGACTTTCCCGATGCGCGCGTGCGTCTGACGATCACGGGCGGCTCGATGAACATGCTCACCGGCGCGACCGGTGACGACGCCGGCCCTCAGGCGACGATCCTCGTGCAGGTCCAGCCCTCCACGAAATACCCCGACGCGATGTTCGAGCGCGGCGTGATCGTCGGCATCGCCGAGCCGCGGCTCAACCCGCTCGACCCGATGCTCGGGCACAAGACCATCAACTACTGGATGCGCCTGCGCGAACTGCAGATCGCCGCCCAGCGCGGCGCGGGCGAGTCGATCTTCCTCACCCTGTCGAACCACCTCGCCGGGGGCGCTGTCAGCAACCTCTTCACCGTGAAGGACGGCGTGCTCTCCACGCCCATCGCGCGCGGCGAGGAGCCCGTGGGAGAGCGCGGCGTGCTCCGCTCGCCAGTGCTTCCCGGCGTGACGCGCAGCGCGATCTTCGGCTTCGCGAGTTCGATGGACATCGACACACGCATCGCGATGCTCACCATCAACGACCTCCTCGACGCCGATGAGGTGTTCCTCACCAACTCGTCGTGGGGCGTGCTCCCGGTGACGCAGGTCGAGGCCAAGCCCATCGCCGACGCCTCTCCCGGCGCGATGACCAAGCGGCTCCGCGCCGCGTGGCTCGAAGCGCTCGACCAGGGTGACGAGAACTGACGCGGCATCGATCGCTTCCTCCCCCATCGACAGATGGGGGAGGTCAGGAGGGGGTTGATTTCTGTCCGCATCGCGAAGGGTTGATGCCCCCTCCCCTGGCCCTCCCCCATGCTTCGCATAGGGGAGGGAGCAAGACAAACGCAGGGACGGCGTGTCGATCACTCCCCGTCCGAATCATCCTCATCGTCTGCCGTCGGCGTGTCCGGCGCGTCGGGCGTTGTCACGGGGTTGGCCGCGCGCTCGAGGTAGTCCTTCGAGGTGATCGGCGTGAAGCCCAGACGGATGGCCTCGGTCTTGGCCGGGCCGTCGTCGCGGAGTGTCAGCGCCTCGGCCGCGGGGAGCAGCACGAACAGATCCTCGTAGCGGAACACCTGCGACGGCTGACCGCCCGGGTCGAACACGCCAAAGATCGCCACGCCGCCCGAGTCGGTGATGAGCGTCATGGGCACAGCGCTCTGGGAAGAGCCGCCCCCGACCTGCTGGCCGCCCTGTGCGCGGCTGAAGCCCTCGCCGATGGCCTTCACGGTTTCCTCGAACGAACTGGGCATGCCCTGGAACGGACCGAACTCGGCGTCCATCGCCTTGCCGAACGCGATGATCTCCTCGTCGGTGACCTGACCGGCGCCGCCCACCGTCATCTCGGTGCGCACAGCGGTGACATCGCCCGCGTATGCGCCCTCGATCAGGCGGCTCATCGGCTGCGTGATGTTCACCTGCCAGAAGTTGTACGCGCTGCCCGCGCCGATGCCGATCGCGACCCAGCCCACCGTGACCAGCACGCCCAGCGCCATGCCGATGACCGCCGCGGGCATGCCCGTCAGGCGGCCGTTCGACCGCGAGATCGACATCATGCCGAGCAGGCCCAGAAGCACACCCAGCACGCCCATACCCGGGATACAGCAGATGATCGACGAGACCAGCGACAGCACCGCGGCGATCGACAGCCGCTGAGGGCCTTCGTAGTCCGGCCCGTAGTCGTCACGGTTCGAGGGGTACGACGCGTAGGGGTTTTCGCTCATGAGGCCTCCAGAGTACATATTTGGAAGCGGCAGGGCGAGTTTGCACGGAGCGGTCCAGACGGCGCAGGGAAAACCGGAGCCCGTTTGCCGTGTGCCTTATCCCCTATTTCCCTGTTCATCGAGCAGCAAGCCCATTTCGAGGTCGTCACGCTCGGTTCCGTCGTCATCGCGCACCAATCGACGCCGATATCCGACACGCTCGAAGCCCAGCGACTCGTACAGCGCGATGGCGCGGTGGTTGTCCGCGAACACATTGAGTTGGATGCGATTCACGCCCACCGATCTCGCCCAGTCCAGCAGACCGACCATGATCGCGCGCCCGACGCCCAGCCGCTGCGCCACTGGGTGCACCTCGAGCGCCGTCTGCGCCACATGGCGGACCTTCGAGGGATGAAAGCGCCGCAGGTGACCGGATCCGAGGATGCGCACGCCGCCCTCGCGCGGCGGGGTCGCTTCGACCACCAGCATGCAGCCGTACTCGTGCGCGCGGCGGCCTTCCGACCACGACCGGAGCGATTTGCGCATCGCCTTCGCGTCTGCCGGCATGTCGTCGATCGTGCGCACCATCCCTCGGCCGTCGATCACGCACGCGCGCTCGGCGTCGAGGAGATCCTGCGCGTCGTCGAGCGTGACGCGGCGAAGGATCGCCGTCGAACCGTCCTTGAGGGTGATCGTTCGGGGTGAGAAGTCGCCGGCGTTCATGCGAAGTCCACGATACCGAGCCCAGAGTTCATCAGGTGCGCACGCTCACCGCCGCCGCCAGCGCGAGCGGCAGCAGCACCAGCGCGGCCGCGAACACGCCGATCTGAGGAGGAACCCCTCCCAGCGCGAACGAGGGCGCGAACGCCGACGCGCCGAGCGCCACGCCCGCGATCGGCGCCGCCTTGAGCGTCTGTTCCATCATGGCGCGCGGCTCGCGGATCATGAAGAACGGGAGCACCAGCACGAGCGCGAGCAGGTTGCCGGCGAGCGTCGCGTACCGACCCCAGCGCACGCGCTCGAATCGGTTGCGCGTCTGCGCGTCCATGGGCGAGCCGTCGAACATCGCGCCGATCTGCCGCGACGACAGGTTGTTCCCGTACCCCTCGAACCGCTTCGCGACGAGCACCTCGGGGTTGAGGCTGGTCTCGACGCGCTCGACGACGGTCCCCGGTCCCGACGCCGCGCTGCTCGACACGCTGGCGTCCACGCCGCGCCCGCCCTCGAGGGCCCACGCGCCGTCGCGCCACTGCGCACGGTCGGCGATGACGCGCGTCACCACGCGGCCGGCGTCGTCGCGCACCCAGATGTGCAGCCCTTCGAGCGTGCTGGTCTCGGCGTCGAAGACCCGCGCGTACCACAGGCGCCCGGAGCCGTCCTTGATCAGCGGCGTCTCGAACGGCCGCAGATTCCGCTCAAGCGCGTCCTTCGGGCTGCGCGTCAGCAGGTGCGCCACGCGCGGGATCAGCAGTTCCTGGTTCGCCGCCTGCAGGGCCGTCACGGCGAGCGCCACGACGAAGAACGGCGCCGCGAGCCGCTGGAGACTCACCCCGCTCGCGAGCGCGGCGACGAGTTCGCGCCGGCGCACCAGTTGCGCGCAGGTGAAGCCCATCGCGATCACCATCGTCAGCCCGCCGATGTAGGTGAACAACTGGAGCAGCCGCGGTCCCCAGAGATCCACGATCCATACCAGCGTCGTGACCGCGTGCCGGAGCGTGCCCTTCTCGCCCGCCAGTTCGGCGCCCGCGCGCACGAAACGGTTCAGGTTGATCAGCACATCGATCACAACCGTGAGCGACATGAGCAGCACGAGCAGGGTGATGAGGTTCACCAGGAACTGACGCGCGATGTACCGGTCGAGCGTGCGCATGGCGTCAGTGCCTCACCAGCCGGAGGTATTCGACGAGTGTGAACGCCCCGAGGATGCCCAGCCCGCCCCAGAGCAGGAAGAGCCCGACCGGGCCGTTCTCCGTGGTCAGGTTCTGCCCGGAGTTGATCGCGATCACCGTCAGCAGCGAAGGAACGAACGAGCGCAGGTACACGAGCAGCGGCCGCGCGTCGCTCAACCGCAGCGCGGCCACGGCGCCCGCGAGCGTCATGATCAGGCACGCGAAGGCCATCGCGACGCGTTCGTGCATGAGCGCCAGCGCCTCGTTGCGCACGGCGGTGGAATTCCGTCGCAGTTCTCTCGCCGCTGCCGCGATGTCCGCGGGCGACTTCACCTCGGGAGATTGGTTCGCGTCGGGTTCGTCGTCGGAGTTGTCGGGCGTGCGCTCGTTCGCGCGGGCGAGCAGCGACGACGACGATTCCGCGAACAGCCCGTCGACCTCGGCGCCGGGCAGCCGCAGGCCGCGGTGCTCGATCTCGCGGCGGGTCGTTTCGCCCGCGCTGGCGGCCGCCTCGGTGCCCGGCTCGCGCGTCGCGACCTCTTCCATCTCGAGCGTGATGACCGGCTGCCCCGCGACGCCCGCCGGCGCGTCGATGCGCATCCACACGCGTCTGGCGCGCTGGATCCGCGCCCGCCCTCCATCGAGACGCCAGAGCAGTTCCACGGCGCTCTCGCCCTCGGGGGGCGTGAGGCGGTACCCGCCGCGCTGCGCGTCCCAGCGCATGCCGCTCGCCGTCAGGCGGGCCCACTGGCCGTCGGGATCGACGAGCGCGAGCACCCCGTCGCCCTCGATGCCAAGCCGCGCGGCGCGGATCGTCTCGTCGAGCGCGATCGTCTGCGCGAGCGCGCGTCGACGGCGATCCACGCTCGCCATCGGGTCGGGGTTGCTGCGCAGTTCACGCAGGCCCTTCCAGTCGCGGAACTTCGGGTCGTCGCTGAACGCGCCGGGCACGGCGAATCGGTAGACATCCCCGCTTGTGCGCGACGCGCCCTGACCCTCGCGCATGATCGACTGGTTGATGAGTTGCAGGACGATGACCGTCGATCCCTCCGTCACGCTCCCTCGGACCGCCTCGGGCCTGGCGATCTCCGGCGCGTCGGCGTCGAAGAGCCAGACGATGGCGCGCTGCGCCGTCGCTTCCCAGCCGATCGTCCCTTCGGGCGTCGGACCGATCGCCAGCACGCCCTCGAGGAGAAGACGCTCGCGCGCGCCGCTGATGTCTTCCTTCTTGAGTCGCGTGGCGCTGTCGGCGTGGATCAGCGCGTCCTCGATGCGCAGGGAGTCGCCGCGCTCCACGGCGTTGACCAGCAGTTGCGCGACATCGCGCGTCACGAGTTCCTCCATCTGGCGGAGGAACCGGGGGATGATCGAGGACTGGAGCACGAGCATCACGACCAGCAGGACCACACCGACGACAAACGCCGGGAGCAGGACGGCGCGGTGGGAGACGCCTCCGGCGTAGGCGGCGTTGGCCTCGTTGTCGGCGCCGAATCGGTGGTACGCCAGCGTGGCCGCGAATCCCGCCGCGAAGGGCAGGGCGTACATCAGCATGGGGGGAGAGGCGAGCGCCATGAACGCCATCGCTTGGCCGGGCGTCAGCGTGCCGTCGGACAGGGGCTTCACCGCCGCCGAGAACGCGATGATCGAGACCAGCACCGACGCGCTGACGAAGACCAGGCGGCCCAGTTCGGACCCGAGCATCCTGAGGATCGTCTTGGGGAAGCGGCGGAGCATGCGTCGGGGATCGTCCGCGACCGGGCCGCTCGAAGCAAGCCGGGCCGGGAAGGTTCTCGGGCGCGTCGATCGCGGTCCGCGGTTCCGAGAACTCGGTTTTCGTCGTCCGTCGTGTGCCGGTCGCGAGGGTTCGGGCAAGCCGTGACGCCTTTTTGTGGCGCCCCGACGATTCCCCGCCCGGGCCGCGCGAATCTGTCGCTCCCGAACGCCGAGGATGCAGTCGTCGGACCCCGTCGTCCGCTCCCACTCAGGTTCTCGGAGCCAGTGCATGACGCCGACCCGTTCCATCCTGGCAGCACGCCGTCGCGGCCTCACGCTCGTCGAGTCGCTGATCGCCAGCGCGATCCTGCTCATGTCCGTGCTGGCCCTGACCACGGCCATCGCCGCGGGCCAGGCGTCCGCCATCGAGGGGCAGAAATTGCTTCTGGGCTCGATGGCCGTCGATGACCTGCTCAGCGAGATCTGGGCCGAGCCCTACGAGAACCTTCCCAAATACGACGACACGACCGATCCGGTGGGATCGATCACTTCGCTCGACGGCGAGGCGTACCCCGATTCCTTCTGGATGCTCGGCCGCCGCCTCGAGGTCGAGGACCTCGATGTGAAATCGGACGAGACGGGCGTGCTCGTTCGCGGCCGCATCCTGCGTGTGACCGTGTTCGACGCCGACCGCGATCTTGTCTCCGCGGAACTTTTCGTCGCCGAGCCGGCGGAGGTGGACTAATGGCCGCCAACCGGATCAGACGAAAGCGCGCCCCGTTCGGGGTGACGCTCATCGAACTGCTGCTCGCGATCGCGATCACTTCCATGATCGCGCTGGGCGTGGCGTCGATGATGACCGCGGTGAGTTCGGTCGCGGAGACCGACCGCGAGGCCCGCTCGGCGCTGCTCCGATCGCTCGCCGTGCGCGAGGCCATGCGCGCGTACATCGAGGAGTCGCTCTGCGTGCTCGAGATCTCCGACGACAACCACACGGTGGTGGTGTGGCTCGAAGACGACCTCAGCCCGGGGCTCGCGAACCTCTCCGAACTCCGGCTCATCCGGTTCGACCCGGCCACGAACAGCATCCT
Organism: uncultured Phycisphaeraceae bacterium; assembly: GCA_964350875.1. GTDB lineage: Bacteria > Planctomycetota > Phycisphaerae > Phycisphaerales > UBA1924 > JAHBXC01. Next base: position 9,155 of record CAYGLT010000060.1, read on the forward strand.
CTCTGAGCGGGTCACCCTCCCGGAGGGGTGGCACCCGGCCGTCAGGCAGGGCGCCGATGTCGTGGTCACGAGCGCGATGGACCTCCCCGGGATGTTCGAAGGATTCGCCGATCTCTCGATGACCACCGTGACGACGCTGGCTTCGGGCATCGCGGACGCGGAATGGACGCTCAGCGACGCGACCCCGCGCAACGCCACCCGCGCCCGTCTCGCGTTCGAACTGCTCGCCCCGGCTTCCGCCGCGGCCGATCCGGATGAAGTCCCCGCGACGCCCATGCTCGTGGCCTTCGGACTTCCCGAACACAGGAGCCCCGACCGATGAAACGCTCCGCAACCACATCTCGAACCAATCGCACCCGTCGCGCGGCCTCGCGCCGGCGCGGCGTGGCGATGCTCCTCGTGCTCATCGCGCTCGGCACGGCCACCGTGCTCAGCGGTTCCTATCTGATGAGCCGCCGCACCGCGCCGGTGATCGGCGCCAACGCGGAGACTTCGTCCAACGCCAAGTGGGCCGCCCGCTCCGGCGCGAACCTCGCCGTCGCGATGCTCCAGACCTCGTACGAGGTCGGCGGCAGCGTCGAGGACAGCCAACTCCTCTCGGGCCTGGCCATCGGCGTGGGCAGCGCCGACGCGATGGTCACCAACCTCACGGGAAACACGCTCGGCGACGAATCGCGCGTCCTGGTGTCCGCGATCGGTTCGGCGGAGTCCATCGGAGCGCTCAACCAGCGCGTGCTCCTGCGCCGCTCGACCAACAAGGTCACCGAAGCGCTCGATCCCTACATGAGCGAGTTCGCCGTCTACGCGACGGACCGGCTGCGTTTGCAAAGCGGGTCGTATGTTGCGCCCTGGCCCGACTCCACACGCGGCCCCTCGCTCTTCGTCGCGAACATCGGCGTGGGCTTCGCCTCGTCCGGAAATCTGGGCATCGACAACGCGGGCAACCTTACCTCCGCGCGGCTCATCGTCGATGACAGCGCCACCGCTTCGCTCGTCGCCGCAAGCGAGTCCGACGCGTTCGGCGGCGGTCTCGACGCCGGGGTGCAGTTTCCGACCGCCAGCGACCGGGTTCCCGACGACCTCGACGACCTCAGCACCTCGGGCCCGCCCGTCTATGTCTGGAACCCCGGCACGACCCACAAGGCCAGCAGGCCGGATTACGGCGATGTCACCGTCACCTTGGCGTGCACCTTCCTGCTCGACGAGGAAGTCTCGCCAATCTACACCATCGATGACCTGACCATCGATCTCACCTCGAGGGTCCTGATCCAGGGCAATGTGCGGATCCTTATCCGTGATGACCTCATCCTTGAGAACCGCGCGAGGATCGAACTCGCCGACGAAGATTCCAGCGTCGTGTTCTATATTCGCGGTGATCTGGAACTTGACAACGCGGTCATCGGCCTGCCGGAATCAATCGCCTCGAACACCTCTCGCTCCTACACCCATCTTTCCGGTTCGTTCAACACCGCCGCGATCCGTATGCGCGTCATCGATGAGGAAGACGGCGGCAAAGGCACCCCGAAGGTGGAACTCAAGAATCGGTCGATGGTCGTCGCCGACATCCACGCGCCCTCTGCCGATGTGGACCTCGGCAACAGTTCGGTGATCATCGGACGCCTCACGGGCGGCGACATCCGCATGCAGAACACCTCGATCGTGTTCTACGACCATTCGCTCAACCCCGGCGCGGGCATCACCAACCCCAACGGTCCGCTCTATTCGTCGTCGCGAGCCAACACCCTGCGCAACGCGCTGGCGTCGTTCGACAACTCCCGCGGCCTGACCGCGCTTACCCAGCACATTCGCGACGAGTTCGCCGCCGACGGCGTCGACCCCGACCCCGAAGAGGAAGGCCCCGTTGCGAAGTCGGACCCCGATCCGCGCGACGGCGGCAAGGTGACCATCGTCCCGATGCGCCGTGGCGCCGCACGCTCCATCGAGTCGGGCGGCACCGGCGCGACCTTCGACACCGTGATCTTCGCCGAAGCCGGCTCGACGCTGAGCCAGACTTTGAGCGGCGTTCTGGGCGTCCTGCGCATCACCGCCGACGCGGACGAAGACGCCAAGGACGAAGAGAAATCCGAGGGAGGCCTTGTGGGCGGCGTGCTCGCGGGCCTCCTGGGCGGGGGATGATCCCGATGCGCCGCGCGTTCACCATGATCGACCTCCTCGTCACGATGGCCGTCATGTCCATCGTGCTGCTGGCCGCCATCCCGGCGTTCAACGCGGACAACAGCACTCGCGTGCTCGCCGCGGCCAACCTGATCGTCGCGGACCTCAACAACGCGCGTGCGCTCAGCATCCAGAACCCCAGCGACCCCGTCAGCGTCGTCATCGGCGCGGGCGGCGTGTCCTACTTTCTCGCGAAGGACAGCGACCCCGACGCGCCCATGCCCCTGCCCATCGGCGTTGGGGGGAAGTACGCCGTGGTCTTCGGCGAGGGCGATCACACAAATCTGTGGGGCGTGCTGGTCGCGCCCGAGGGGGTCGACCCCGCGGATGTCGAGTCTGACGACCTCCCGAGGGTGACCTTCGACGCGTTCGGGCGTCTCACGCCGCAAGCAGATGTGCGGTTCGAACTGACCTCGGAGAAGTCGTCGCTGACGATCGTCGTCCGGGGCGACACGGGCGACGCGTTCATCGAGTGACCCCGGGCTCGCGCTGGTAGACTGCGCCGGATGGCGCAGCGCCGGCACCACTACGAGCAGGCCTTCGAGCATTACCTGCGCGCGCGGCGCGTGCCGTATGTCGCCGTCGATGAAGCCCGTAAAGCGCTGCTCCCCGAGAACGCCGGACCGACCGCCGCGCTGAAGTCATTCGACTTCGTCGTGTACGGCGCCAACGCGAACCTGCTCATCGACATCAAGGGTCGGAAGATCGCCAAGGCCGCGGGTCGGACCGCCGCATGGTCGCGACTCCAGAACTGGGTGACCCGCGAGGACATCGACGCGCTGGGCGCCTGGCAAGGCCTGTTCGGCGCAGGATTCGAGGCGACCTTCGTGTTCCTGTACTGGTGCGTCGAGCAGCCCCCCGACGGACTCTTCCAGGAGGTCTTCGAGCACCGGGCCCGGTGGTACGCCGTCCGGTCGGTCTCGCTCACCGACTATGAGGCGAACATGAGGGTCCGTTCGGAACGCTGGGACACCGTGGCGCTGCCCTCGGCGGTGTTCGAGCGAGTGAGCCGCCCGTTCTGTCCGGCGGGAACCGATCGCCGCCCCTCGGCGAATCACGCTTTACAGCCGCACCACCTCGCCGTACCGTGATCGTGACCATGACGACCAGCGAACCAGTCTCCGTTCGATTCAACCGCCTCGCCGCCCGGCTCTTCGCGGCGATGTTCTGCCTCGGGCTGTTCGCGGCCGCCGAGGCGTTCGCCCAGCGCGGCGTCGGCCCGCCTCGCCCCGAGAAGCCCGACGAGCCGCCCGTCTTCCTCTACTACGGCGTCCTCGTCGTCCTCGCGCTGCTCACGATCGGCGTGAGTCTCATCCCGAGCAAGCGCGGCCACCTCGACTGATCCGGCACACCCCCCTTCGGAGAGGCACCATGTCCACCAAGCGTCCCTCGCCCGTGCGCTCGCTGATCCTGCTCAACGCGGGGTTGCTCGTCGCGCTCGCCGGCGTCTCCTTCGTCCCCATGGCGCAGGCCCAGCAGGCGCGCGTCAAGGGCCAGTACTCGATGATCACCGCCGACATCCAGGGCTCGACCTCCGACGGCGTGTTCATCGTCGACGCCAGCAACATGCAGATGGTCGCCACCCTCTGGGACGACTCGCGCAAGACCCTCGACTTCGTCGGATTCCGCGACCTGCGCGCCGACACGGCCAACACCCAGTCACGCCCGCGCTGAGCATTTCCGGAGCACACCGATGAAGACCACCCGCGAACGAATCAACCCCAGCGTCGGCGCCCTCTGGGCCTCGGCGTTCATCCTCGCAGGCCTCGTTGTCATGCAGGCCGGCCGCCTCGGCGCCGGGTCGCAGGCCCAGGCCGATGTCGTCAACTTCGCCGGCGTCACCGCGCTCTCCGCCACCACGGGCGACGGATCGAGCGTCGTGCTCGTGCTCGACGATCGCACGGACAATGTGCTCGTCTACGGCCTCGAGAACCGCAACCGCGTCGAGTTGTATCAGAACCTCAAGGTCAGCGAACTCTTCGCTGGCTCCCAGCAGCGCCAAGGCGGCCGCGGCCGCTGATTGCGTTGCACCCTGCCCGCGTGAAACCCCTTACGGCCCGTCGGGCGCCGTGAGGAACCCACAACACCCCCGCCCGACGACAACCGACTCGCAATCCCAACTACCGTGCGCGGCTTCTCCGCGCCCGCCTTCTCACGCGAGCATCCACCATGTCCATCTTCCCGTTGCCTCAGTTCGAGGCCGATCTCGCCGAGGCCGACCGCGAGGCCTACGAGCGTCTCAAGCCACCGACCTCCATCGTCGTGCGCTACGGCGCCATGCGGATGGTCGGCGAATTCCCCTACGAAGGCGACGCCAAGCCCGGCTGCGGCAGCAAACTCGTCGTGCGCACGCATCGCGGCGTCGAGATGGGGGAGATGCTCACCAGCACCTGCCCCAATGCCGGGTGCTCCAAGAGCGTGACCCGCAAGGAGATGCTCGAGTACATCGACAACTCGGGCGGCCGCGATTACCCCTTCTCGACCGAAGGCGAGGTGCTCCGCATCGCCACCATCGAGGACATGAACCGGCAGGGCGAACTCGAGAAGACCAAGCCCGACCTCGTGAAGCAGGCGCGGCGGCTGGTCGCCGAGCACAACCTCGAGATGAAGGTCGTGGACGCCGAGCCCATCCTGGGCGGCGAGGTGCTGACCTTCTTCTTCACCTCCGAGCAGCGTGTCGATTTCCGCGAACTTGTGCGCGTCATGGCCCGCGAGTTCCACGCGCGGATCGAACTCAGGCAAGTCGGCGCACGCGACGAGGCGCGCCTCGTCGCCGACTACGAGCGATGCGGCCAGCACTGCTGCTGCAAGCAGTTCCTCAAGGTGCTCAAACCCGTCAGCATGCGCTCGGCCAAGGTGCAGAAGGCCACGCTCGACCCCCTCAAAATCAGCGGGCGTTGCGGCCGCCTGATGTGCTGCCTGCGCTACGAGGACGAGACCTACGACTCGCTGAAGAAGAATCTCCCTCGCCGCGGTTCGCGCGTCGGCACGCCCGAGGGCGCGGGCGTCGTCGTCGATACGCAGATCCTGACCCAGTTGGTGCTCGTCGAACTTGATCCGCCCGCGACGGGCGAGGCCGAGCGCAGGCAGGTGGCGATCCCCGTCGAGGAACTCATGGACCCCGATGCGGCGCCCGCGCGCGCCGCGATGCCCAAGCCCGATCCGTTCCGGGGCAAGCGCCCGGAGAAGATCGCGCGGCGTGGGCGGGGCGATCGCTCCAAAGACCAGCAGCAGGACGCGTACCGCGAGAAGTCTCAGCGCGAGGCCAAGGGCGACGACCTCGACGACATCATGGCCGGGCTCGAGACCGACGGCGCGCAGACCGAGACGCCCAGCGAGGGCCAGCCCAAGAAGAAGCGCCGCCGGCGCAAGGGCCGCGGCAAGGGCAAGTCGGCGCAGCAACAGCAGGGCGGCGACGGCGGCGATGCGCCGCGCGAGGATCGTCCACCCCGGGAGGGTTCGGGCGGTCAGCAGAGCGGACGCGAGGGAAGCGGCGGCGGCGGTCGTTCGTCACGCGGTCGGCGTGGTCGTGGCCGCGGTCGCGGCGGACGGGGCGGTCGCGGGAGTTCGAACTGATCGCGCGGCATGCGCGCGTGCCCGGCGCCGTAGGATGCGTCACGGATGGATGACCAGAGCCGCGACGCGCGCCGCCATTCCGAAGTCGGCTCGATCCGCGGCACGATCACCGCGATGCTCATCG
>CAYGLT010000061.1:0-14792 GCA_964350875.1 uncultured Phycisphaeraceae bacterium
CGGCTGAGCATGAGTTCGAGCGTCTGGACGACGAAGTCCTGCTCGTGCTCGGCGAGTCGGTTGTGGAAGGGCAGGGCGATGGTGCGCTGGCTCACCGATTCCGCGATGGGGAAGTCGCCCGGGTGGTGGCCGAACATCTGGCGGTAGAAGGGCTGGAGGTGGATGCACGGGAAGTAGTCCGCGGCGCCGACATCGTGACGGCGAAGGCCCGCGATGATGCGGTCGCGCTCGTCTCGGGTGTAGTCGTTGCGCAGGCGGGCGACGAACACGAACCAACTCATCTTCGCCGCGGGCTCGATGGTGGGCAGGAGGATGTCGCAATTGCCCATGAGGCGCATCATGTAGCGCTGCGCGACGGCGTCGCGTGCGGCGAGCATCTCGTCGAGACGCTCCATCTGCGCCACGCCGAGCGCGGCGTTGATCTCGGACATCCGGTAGTTGTACCCGAGCCGCTCGTGGCTGAGCCATGCGCCGGCGCTCGAGCCGGTCATGTTCACTGCGCGGCCCTGATTGCGGAACGAGCGGCAGAGTTCGGCGACGCGGTCGTCGTCGGTGACGATCATGCCGCCTTCGCCCGTGGTGATCTGTTTGTTGGGATAGAAGCCGAAGACGCCCACGCGGCCGAAACCGCCGACGGGCCGGTCGTTCCACGCGCCGCCGAGGCCTTCGCAACAGTCTTCGATGAGGGGGATCTCGTGGCGGGCGGCGATGGCGCGGTAGGCCTCCATGTGCGCGGGGTTGCCGAATGCCTCGACCGCGAGGATGGCCTTGGTGCGCCGGGTGATCGCGTTCTCGACGAGCGCGGGGTCCATGTTCAGGGAGCGCGGGTCGATGTCGACGAAGACCGGTTTGGCGCCGACATAGAGGATGCAGTTCGCGCTGGCGATGAACGAGAAGGGGGTGGTGACGACCTCGTCGCCCGGCCCGATGCCCAGCGCGAGGAGCGACATGTGGAGCCCGACGGTTCCCGAGGAGCAGGCGATCGCGTAGCGGCGTCCGGTGCGCTGCGCGATGAGTTGCTCGAACTGTTCCTGCATGGGGCCGATCGCGAGGCGGCCCGAGCGGAGTGTGGCGACGACCCGTTCGATCTCGAGTTCGGTGATGTCGGGCCTGGAGAGGGGGATCTCTTCGAGCATGGGTCGCCTTGGTTGGGGAATGCGTGGTGGGGCCTGAAACAAAAAAGGCCGCGGGCCACCCTTACATCGAGCGGGGGAGGAGGCCCGCTCCAGCGAGGGTAGCCCGCGACGGCGGGAGAGAGAGAACGGGAGTTCAGGCGGCCCGCGCGCCGGGTCGGGCGGCGCGGTCGAGGACGGCTTCGGTCAGACGGTCGACGAGGGAGGCGAGGGGGAGGACGCCCAGGCGTTCGCCGGCGTCGGCGTGTTCGTTGCGTTCGATCTGGGCGCCGAGTCGCTTGCACGCGGTGACGACGCTCGAGTGGCTGGGTCGGCGGAGGTCCTTGGCGATCTCCGGGAAACTGCGCGTGGTCATGCGGCGGGCGAGGAGGGCGACCATCGACCGGGCGAGGACGACGCGCTTGTGGCGACCGTTGCCGAGCACCTCGGTCTTGCTGACGCCGAGCGAATCGCAGACCGCTTCGGTGATCTCGTCGGTGGCGAGGGGGCGCCGGGCGGTTGCGGGGCGGGCGGAGCGGCCGAGGGCGCGCTCGACGCACGCGGCGTCCACCGCGCCCTGAGGCGCGTTGGCGTCGGCGAGGAGTTCCCGAACCGCGACGACGCGGGTGACGGCGCCTTCGAGTTCGCGGACGGTTCCCTGACAGCGTGCGGCGATGGCTTCGCCGACGCCCGGGAGCGGGACCAGGCCGCGCTTCAGCAGGAGGCGTCGGGCGATCTCGGCGCGGGTCGAGGCGTCGGGCTTGTCGAGCCGGACGACCATGCCGCTGATGAACCGCGAGACGAGTTTCTCGCAGAAGCGGGCGATCTGGTGGGGGTGCTCGTCGGAGGCGAGCACGACGCGGGCGCCGCACAGGTCGAGGGCGTCGAAGGTGTGGAGGAGTTCGTCCTGGGTTTTGGACTTCTGGGAGAGGAAGTGGACATCGTCAACGCAGAGCAGGTCGAGGCCGCGGTGCTGGCGACGGAAGTCCTCGAGTTTGTTGGTCTTGAGGGCCTGGATGAAGGCGTTGGTGAACTGCTCGCCCGTGGTGTAGCGGACTTTCGCGCCGGGGTTGGTCTCACGGAATCGAGTGACGATGCCTTGGAGGAGGTGCGTCTTGCCCAGCCCGGAGTGGCCGTGGAGGAACAGGCCGCCGAACTGATCGCGAGCGGCGCCGCCCGCGATTCGTTGGGCAGCCTGATACGCGAGGCGGTTGGAGTCACCGACGACGAAGTCGTCGAGTCGGCGCCAGGTGGCGCCGGGACCCGCAAGGCGCGCCGGAGCGCTGGTCTGCGTTCCGGTGGATTGTTGTGCAGCGGCGGCGACGGCTCGCTCGTTGTGCGAAGCGGCCTGCGCCGCGAGGGGATCGATCTCGAAGCGGATCGTCGCGTCGTCACCGAGCGCGGATTTGACCGCGGCTTCGAGCGCGTCGCCGAACCGGCGACGGAGAGTCTCGGCGATGAAGGCGTTGGGAACGGTGAGGGCGACGGTGTCGCGATCGACGGTGATGGCGTCGAGGTCGGCGCCGAAGTATCGATCGAACCGGTCGGCGCCGATGGTGTCGGCGAGCACGCCTCGGACCTCGTTGGGCGTGCCGGCGGAGCGTCGGACTCGGCCGTCCTGGAGGGGCTGATTCACGGCAATCCTTTCCGTGATGCAAGGGCATTCGCCGTCGGGGGCGTGCCGGTGCGCGTGGGAGAGAGAGATGCCGAGTCCGTTCGTTGTGCGTCCCGGGCGATGCCGATTCCGGGTCCGTGCGCGGCCTGCGGAACCGAGAGGCGATGCGACACCCTGCTCCGGGGCCGAATCTGGCTCCGAAACCGAAGGTTGTGCTGCTGCCGTGCTTCCGCAGGTCGACGCGTCCGGGGGAGATCGTTCGGGAGCGCGTCGGCCAGTCCTTGACCGTGAAGAGACGGTAAAGCGATCGGGCGAGCGTTACAAGCCCGTGAAGGGCGATCCGCCCGGTGGTGAGAGCCCGCAAACTCGCGTCTGAACACTGTTTAGGTCGCGAGCAAAATTCTGATCCACATACGAGCCAGCGCTGGGTGTCGCGGGTGGAAATCTCGTAAGTTCTTGTTGTTGCGAGGGCTGGGTGCGCCGAGGTTCGATGGAAGCCGCAAGCGTTCCACAATCGGCGTTTGTCACCCCACTCCGAGGGGGGTGGGGCGAGCGGCGGTTTGACAGGGCGTGCGACCTGGCGCAGCCCTCTCACGACGCGGAAGCCCGCTCCGGCGATTTCTCGCCGACGCGGGCTGGAGGAGGAGAGAACAACTCGTTTTTCGATACGCGCCGTCGAGTTCGGCGGTTCCGAGAATCCTTCACGGGATCTTCACTCTTGACTGTGTGAAGGCCGCCTCCCGGCGGGGGTCAGTCGCGCGGGGCGGCGCGTATCACCCGCTCGATCAGCGTGTTGACCTCGCGCTCGTCGAGGCCGCTGTAGAGCCCGATGACTCGCGCTTCGGGATCAAGAAGCAGCAACTTTCCGGTGTGATCGATCCACGGCATCTCGTCGCCCGATTTCGTCGTGATCGGTCTGGACGGATCGAGCGAGAGTCCGAGTTTGAGCCCGTCCTCGCTGACCCTGCGCACCTCTTCGTAGTTGTCTGCGCGAAGGAAGGTCCACACGGCGGGATCGGCGCCGAGTTCGTTCGCGTGCGCGAGGAGTGTCGCTTCGGTGTCGTTGGTCGGATCGACGCTGATGCTGACAAGTTGGACGCCGGTGTCGCCCGCGGCGTCCTGAATGCGCTTCATCGACCGTGACAGCGCGGGGCAGATCGCCGGGCAGTTGGTGAAGAAGAAGTCGATCACGGTGATGCGCCCGAGCAGATCGTCGCGGGTGAACGGTTCGCCCGTCTGCGTGGTCATCGTGAACTCTGGAACGACGAGCGCATCAAGCCCGGGATCCTGCGCGAGCGCAGCGCCCTGCGGGTTGCGGATCATGTCGAAGATATAGACGCCCCCGGCCGCGAGCAGACCGACGACGACGAGGATCATGATCGGCTTGAGGGAGAGCGGCTTGGGCTGTTTGCGGCGGGCGCGTGGCTTGGGCGGCGGACGATCGTTCATAGCGGGTTCCTTGTTCCTCCGGGACGCGACGCGCGGGACATCGTGATGACAGCAGCGGCGAGACCGGCGAGGGCGAACAGGATGGTGACTGTCCACGAAACGGCGCTGGGCGGTTCGTTCATGACGGCGTCGCGCATCGTTCGTGTGATGTGATACAGCGGATTCGCGCGGGCAACCGCGCCGAGCCATGGAGAGGCGGCGCCGGCGTCGAAAATCGATCCGCTGAGAATCCACATCGGCATGAGCACGAGGTTCATCACGCCGTGGAAACCCTCGACGCTGTTGACTTTCCACGCGAGGGCCATCCCGAGACCGGTGATCGCGAATGTGGCGGACATGGCCGCGAAGAGAGCGAGAAGCAGCCCGATCGCGCTCACGCGGTCCGCGAGGAGCGGCGTCATCGCGAGCAGCGCCGCGCACTGCACGAGCGCGACGGCGGCGCCGCCGACCGCTTTGCCGAGCGCGATCGACCAGGGCGGCGCGGGGGACACGATCGCGGCCTGCAGGAATCCCTCGTGCCGGTCGTTGATAAGCGAGATTGCGGAGAAGATCGCGCTGAATGTCGCGGTGAGCGTGACCATCCCCGGGAGCAGGAAGAGCGCGTAGTTGGCCGCGGCGTCGTCGGCGGGACGGAACGCGCCGGCGAACCCCGCGGAGAAGAAGAGCCAGATCAGCGCGGGCGTGCCGATGGCGGCGACGATGCGCGACGGCTGACGCGTGACGCGGAGGACCTCCCGGGTCGCGATGGCGCGGAACGCGAGCGCTGCGGTCATGACGCGACCTCGATCCGTTCGGTCTCGGCGAGCGTGCGGCCTGTGCGCGCGAGGTACACATCGCCCAGTGTGGGCGGGCCGAACGAGAATGAGATCCCGGCTTGCGTGAGTTCACGCGTCGCGGCCGCGACCGCGTCGGAGTCGCCGGTCGCGACAACACCCGCGTCGAGGTCGCGTGTGGAGAGTCCGGCGGCGATCAGCGTGTCGCGTGCGTCGGCTTCGGCGCGGAGGACCGCGCCGCCGAGCGAGGCGCGGAGGGCGGCGGGGGAGTCGTCGGCGACGACGCGGCCTTCGTTGAGCATCACCACGCGGTCAGCGCGGGCCGCCTCGTCCATCAGGTGCGTGCTGAGAACGATCGTGAGCAAACGCTGGCCGCGGATCGCGTCGAGCGTGTCGAGGAACGCCGTGCGCGTCGCGTGGTCGAGGCCCGTCGTCGGTTCGTCGAGGAACAGGATGTCCGGATCGGTGAGCATCGCCCGAGCGAGGTCGATTCGTCGGCGGAGCCCGCCTGAGAGTGTCGAGACGCGGTCATCGAGTCGGTCGAGGACGCCCAGCGAGGTGGCGGTGCGCGTGATGGCTTCGTCGGCCTTGCCACGGTCGAGCCCGAACAGGTTCGCGTGCGTGCGCAGGTTCTCGCGGCCCGTGAGGAGCGCGTCGAGCGCTTCGTGCTGAAACACCACGCCGATGAACCGGCGCGCGACGGCGAGGGAGTCGCGGCCAAGAAGGCGTAGAGAGCCAGCGTTCGGCGCGTCGAGGGTGGCGAGGATGCGCAGCAGCGTCGACTTGCCCGATCCGTTGGGGCCGAGCAGCGCGAGGAACTCACCCTGATGGACGGTCAGGGATGCGTCAGCGAGCGCGGTGCGCGCGGGCGTGCGGCGCTGCGCGCGGTAGGTTCGGGTCAGGCCGGTTGCTTCGATGGCGGCGGTCGGCTGGTTCACTGGAAGAGCGCGGTCGCGAATGCGTCGCCCACCATCGCGATGAGCAAGAGGGGCAGGTACGCGATGGAGCCGAAGAACAGCAGCGATGCGGAACGGTCGTCCCGTTGACGGGCGAAACGGAAGGCGGCGAGCAGCATCGCGAGGCCGAGGACGAGCGCGACGATCGCGTACGGCCAGCCGAGCAGGCCTTCGCCGCCCGGCCAGCGCATCGCGAGGACGGCGGCGAGGGAGACGGGGATGAGCGCGGCGGACCAGACGACGGTGGTTGTCGCGGTGCTGACGCCGGTGGGATCGACGACGGGGAGCACGCGGTGCCCGCCGCGCGCGTAGTCCTCGCGGTACTTCCACGCGAGCGCAAGGAAGTGGGGGATCTGCCAGACGGTCATGAGCGCGACGATCGACCACCCGCCCGGGTGATCGAGCCCGAAGGCGCCGTGCTGCCACGCGGCCGTCCACCCGATGAGCGGGGGGAGCGCGCCCGGGGCGGCGCCGATGATCGTCGCCAGCGGGGTCACGGGCTTGAGCGGCGTGTAGATGACGACATAACTGATGATGGTCGCCAGCGCGACGAGCATCGCGGCCCAGTTCGTGAACAAGAGAAGAACCACGAGGCCGAGCACACTGAGCAGGGCGCCCACGAGCAGGCCTGCGCCGGCGGTCATGCGGCCCGCGGGGATGGGCCGGTCTGCGGTGCGCGTCATCGCGCCGTCGCGGACACGCTCGAGCCATTCGTTGAGCGCCGAGGCGCCCGACGAGCACAGCGCGGTGCCGATCGCGGTGGCAGCCGCGAGGAGGACCATGGCGCCGACGCTTCGCCCGGCGACGCCGCCCTGGCCGTGGACCATGGCGCCCATCGCGAAGCCGACCATCGTGGTGACGACGACCAGTTTGGTGATGCGCGGCTTGGTGAGTTCCGCGAAGTCGCGGAAACGCGCGACGGCGCGGGATGGCTCCGCCGAGGACGCGGCGAGCGGGGGGGCGGTGATGGAGGCGGCGTGACGCACCGAGGGGACCCCAAACGGCAGGCGGCCCGCGTCCTGTCGGGCAGCATCCGATGCTGGCTCACAAGAACCGGGAGGAAGGATAGCGCGGTCGTCCCGGCCGCGCGGGTCACGCGAAACCGCGAGCGGGAGCCGTTGGCGGATCGCGATCTGCCGATCTACCCTGAGCGTCGTTGCCCCGGTAGCTCAGTTGGATAGAGCAACGGATTTCTAATCCGTCGGTCGCAGGTTCGAATCCTGCCCGGGGCGTTCGCGTCGTTCAGACGGTGCTCAGGCGGTCGCCTCGGTTCGTCCCAGTTTGCCGGCGGGGTCGTGGGTGTGGATCACCGAGCCTTCCTCGGGCGTGGAGAGCGTCAGCACCGGCCGGCCCTTGCGCACCGACGCGTGCACCCAGTAATCGTTGGACATGACCTCAAGGATCTGCATCGCCTGCAACGACGCGGCCTCGATGTGCTCGGTCGGCACGCTGAGCGCGAACTCGGCGCGGAGCGAGCTGAGGATCTTGTCGATGTCGGAGTGCTTCTTCAGCACATTGACGAGCGTCGCCTGCATGCCGATCAGTTCGAGCCGTGAGTTGCCGCGCAGGTAAGCGTCGGCCGCGGTGATGCGGCCCTGCCCGTCAGGGCGGCCGATGGTGATCTTCTTCGCGCCGGCGAGGTTGAGTTTGAAGACATTCTTCCCGCTGATCTTCCACGACGCCGCGTCGCCCGTGATGCGCGTCATCACCTGCTTCACGCCTGCGATATCGAGACCGCCGAGACCCACCTGACCCGGGATGTCGTCGCCGAAACCGCCCTGCGCGAGCCATTTGAACGCGTCGGCCGAGTTCAATTTCAGGCCGGCTTCGGCGGCGATCTTGGTGCAGTTCTCGCGGATGTTGTCGAACACACCGTTGGCGGAGTACCAGTATTCCGCGAAGCGCATGTGCTGGATCACGCGTCGGCGCTGGAGGTCGTCGTAGCGATCGAGCAACCATTCGCGATCGTGCTCGCCGCGATCCAGTTCGAGGATCGTGTAGGCAAGTTCGAGCGCACCGGTCTGGGTGAGCGTCATGCCGGCCGAGAGGATGGGATCGGCAAATCCCGCGACCTCTCCGACGAGGAACCAGTTCTCGCCGTGGCAGCGTTCGACCACATACGACCAGTCGGTGGTCGATTCGGTTTTGCCGGTGGGCGTGCCTCCCTCGAGGGCGGCGGCGACCCATTTCTCTTCGGCGATCGCCTTCTCGTAAAGTTCCTTCGGGCGCATGCCGCACGACTTGTAGTAGTCGCCCGGCGTGACCAGGCCGACGCTCGCGCGGGTGGCGCTGATGGGGATGAACCACATCCAGCCGTACGGGAGAGAACGGATGTGCACGCGTGTCCGGCCGACGGGTTCGACCTTGGTCCAGTGAGGGTTGTCCCAGTAGTCCCAGAACGCGACATTCTGGAGCAGGGTGGGGACATCGACCTTGACGCCGAGCGCGCGGCGGAGGATGCCGACATTGCCGCTGGCGTCCACGGTGTAGCGAGCGGTGACCTTTCGCCCGTCGGCGGTGACGATGGCGGTGACGCGTTCGTTCTCGTGCTCGATCGACGCGATTCGCGTGCCTTCGTGGACCTCGCAGCCCAGTTCGGCCGCGTGATCGAGCAGGATCTTGTCGTACTTGGCGCGGTCAACCTGGAACGCGGAGCGCTGACGCCAGCCCTCGAAGCGGTGCGGGCGTGGCTGGCTGAAGTCGGCTTCCTCGATGGGGAAGAGGTGGAAGTCCCATGGGTCGGTCGTCTTGCCCCAGGTGAAGGTGACGCCGACCTTCACGGGGAATCCGGCGGCCTCGACCTTGTCCCAGCAGCCCATCTCGATGAGCACTTTGCTGATAGGGGGGAGTTGGGATTCACCCACATGATCGCGCGGGAAGTTCTCGCGCTCGAAGATCACGACGCGGAGGTCGGGGTTGTACTTCTTGAGCAGCGCACCGAGCGTTGAGCCGCCCGGCCCGCCGCCGATAATCGCGACATCGTACGAATCGGTCATGGAGAGTTGCATCCCGCGTAAGAGTCCTTCAGTGCAAAGGTAGCAGCAGCGGGCGACGACACAAGGCGCGGCGAGGTCCGTTGGGGAAAGAAACAACAGCCCCGGCCGAGAAAGCCGGGGCTGCGTGTGGTTCTCACAAGTAGGACGTGCTCAGTCGATGCCGATCAGCGGCGGCGACGGAGACCGGCGACGCCGGCGAGACCGAAGAGGGCCGCGGCGCCGGGGGAGGGGATCTTCTTGATGATCAGGTTCCAGCCGTTGAGGCCGCCGGTGTCGAGACCGGCGTTGTCGCTGATGGTGAGGGTCCAGGCGCCGTTGCCGCCAGAGAGACCAGCGAAGGAGTTGATGGCCTGTGCCGGAGCGAAGGGGCTGCGGGTGGGGGAGTAGTCGCCGCCGGGCATGACGCCAGCAGCGGCGGTGTTCCAGGCGATGCCGGAGTCAGAGAAGGAGTAGGAGTTCGCGGCCGAGAAATCGACATTCTGGCCGACGGAGGTCGGGCTGGTCTGGCCGGGGCGGAAGAAGAAATTGAACTCGTTGCCGGCGCCGGGGCCGGTGAGGGTCATGCTCAGATCGCCGGCCCAAGTGTGATTGAGACCGTCGAACGAGACGCCGACGATGTCGAACGGCAGGCTGTTGTTCACGGTGATGGTGGACGAGAAAACATTGCCGGTCGCGCCGCCGTTATCGGGGATCGCGCCGCCGGCGCCGGGGCCGATGGCGACCGGCTGAGCGGCGAGTGCGGTGGCGGCGAGGGCGAGACCGGCGGACGCTGCAAGAATCTTGGACATGTTCAATCCCTTCCTTCTCTCAGTGCGCGGAGCGTTAACCGAGCGCTCGGCTATGCCGCGGCGCGCGTACTCCTGACTTTTTGTCATCGGGGGATCTGTCTCTGGCTTTTCCCGCGCGTTTCCCCCACGCGGGCCCCAAGCCGTCTGACAGACGATGACGCGTTCTAATCAGCCGGCACATTGCCGACTGCTCCTAGGCACATTGTGCCAGAACGCGTCTGAATTTGCAATAGCATATCGCCCTCTTCGCACAATTTTCGTACGAGAGACAACCGCCGCGACGACCGGGTCAGCCGCAAAGAAACGAACCAGCGTTTCCACTGGGTTGGACGGCCAAGCAAGGGGGATTCGCACGGCCGCTTGTCGGAAAGAAGAGAGCGCGTGCCGTTGCCGACACGCGCCCTTGTGGAACAAATTCAGTCTATCGCTGAGCCGAAATTAGCGGCGGCGACGGAGGCCGGCAACGCCAGCGAGGCCCATGAGGGCGGCGGCGCCGGGGGTCGGGACGGCCTTGACGACGAGCGACCAGCCGCCGAGCGAACCGGTGTCGAGACCGGCGTTATCGCTGATGCTGAGGGTCCAGGCGCCGTCGCCACCGGCCATGCCGGCGAACGAGTTGATCGCCTGCGCCGGGGCGAAGGCGCTGATCGGGCCGACATAGTCGCCGCCGGGCATGACGCCGATCGCGGCGGTGTCCCAGACAGCGCCGGTGTCGGAGAAGGAGTACGACTCAGCCGTCGAGAAGTCGACGTTCTGGCCGACGGAGGTCGCCGAGGTCTGGCCGGGGCGGTAGAAGAAGGTGTACTCGTTGCCGGCGCCGGGGCCGGTGAGGGTCATGATGAGGTCGCCGGCCCAGGTGTGGGCGAGACCGTCGAACTGGACGCCGACGACATCGAAGGCCGAGCCGACGCTGGTGTTGATGGTGGACGAGAAGACGGTGCCGGTGGCGCCGCCGTTGTCCGGGATCGCGCCGCCGGCGCCGCCGCCGATGACCATGGGCTGGGCAGCGAGGGTGGTCGCAGCGAGAGCGAGACCGGCAGAAGCAGCGAGAATCTTAGACATGTTCAATCCCTTCCTAACAAAGTAAGAACCACACCAATCGGCACGGGTCCTAAATCCGTGTCGATCGAAGACGAATTCGCCATGCAGAGGATGGGCGTGCGAAGGCGCGGTCACCCACGAGGGGCGTCCGCAGGGAAGACACGACGCAGCACTGATGACGTTCTCTTCTCTAGCCGGCACGATGCCGACTTCTCCTGACTCTGATGATGCCGGAAATCCCCCGGGGATGCAAGGGGGTATGCGGACTTTTTCCGATCTAAATATCTGGCCGTCAGACATTTCGATGAGACCTCCCGACCCATCTTCTCGTGGCGGACCTGGCCGCCGCGTTATCGGGAGCGGCCCGGGGGCCGCGTACAGGTGGATCAGTGTCGCGCGGGCCGGGGCCGCTCCTACGATCCCGGCCCATGAGCCAGACCCACGCACCCGAGATCGTTTCCGCTTCCGGCCGCACCGTCACCGGCGCTGTCCACCGCTGGTCGAGGACATACATCCCGACCTCGAAGGAAGCCCCCGCCGACGCCGAAGCGATCAGCCACCGCCTGCTCACCCGCGGCGGGTTCATCCGGCGCGTCGGTTCGGGCATTTACGACTATCTCCCACTGGGTTGGCGCGTGCTCCAGAAGATCAGCCAGATCGTCCGCGAGGAGATGGACGCCATCGGCTCGTGCGAGATGCTCATGCCCGCGATGGAGCCCATCGAACTCTTCGAGGGCACCAAGCGCGATGTTGACTACGGCGACAATCTTTTCCGCCTGACCGACCGCCACGGTCGCGTCAACGCCCTCGCGCCCACCCACGAGGAGATCATCACCGAGGCGATGAAAGCCGGCGTGTCGTCGTACACGCAACTTCCGCTCACGGTGTACCAGATCCAGACCAAGTTCCGCGACGAGTTCCGCCCGCGCTCGGGCCTGCTCCGCTGCCGCGAGTTCATCATGAAGGACGCGTACTCCTTCCATATGAACCTCGAGGGCCCGGGCGGTCTCAACGAGATCTACGAGGACATGCGCCGCGCGTACACCAATGTGTTCACGCGTTGCGGCCTCGACTTCACCATGGTCGAAGCCGAAGCCGGCCCCATCGGCGGCAGCGCGTCGCACGAGTTCATGGTCAACGCCGAATCGGGCGAGGACACCATCCTTATCTGCTCGCAGACCGGCTACGCCGCGAATGTCGAAAAGTGCGAGATCGGCGAGCGCGCGTGGTCGTTCGACGGTGCGCCGTCCGGTGATCTTGAGAAAGTGCACACCCCGAACCTGCCCGGCATCGACGAGGTCGGCAAGTTCATGAAGGTGAAGCACCAGAACATGCTCAAGACCCTCGTGTTCAGCGTTATCGATCCGTCGAAGGCGGGCGGCAAACAATGGGCGCTCGTCACCGTGCGTGCCGACCACGAGGTCAACGAGGGCAAGGTCAAGGCCGCGCTGGGTTCTCCGGTCGCGATGGCCGAGGACAAGGCCGCGCGGGCGGCGGGCTTCGCGATCGGGTATGTCTCGCCGCGCAGTGTTGTCGAACGCACCGACGCCGTGTTGCTCGTCGATCCCGACGCGGCGCAGGGCATGAACGCGCAGACGGGCAAGAGCATGTTCTGGGCAACCGGCGCAGACGAGGCCGACCATCATGTGAAGCACTTCAACTGGAAGCGCGAGATGGGCTCCGCGCTTGATGACTCGTCGAAGGTGCGCGTCGCGGATGTGCGCAACGCGATGCCGGGCGATCCCTCGCCGCGCGCCGAGGGCGCCGTGCTCGAAGCCAAGAAGGGCATCGAGGTCGGGCACATCTTCAAACTCGGCACGAAGTACTCCGACGCGATGGGCTTCCAGATTCTGGGCGCCGACCAGCAGCGCTCCAGCGTCATCATGGGGTGCTACGGCATCGGCGTGTCGCGCACCATGGCCGCCTGTGTCGAAGGCCGGAGCGACGACAACGGCATCGTCTGGCCCGCCGCGATCGCCCCGTACCACATCGTCATCACCGTCATGAAGCCCGAGCCGGGCTCGCGCGGCATGGAGGTCGCCAACGGCCTCGCGTCCGAACTCTCCCGCGCCGGTCTCGATGTCCTCATCGACGACCGCGATGAGCGCCCGGGCGTGAAGTTCAAGGACGCCGACCTCATCGGCGTGCCGATCCGCCTCACCCTGGGCGACAAGGCCCTCGAGCAGGACGCCGCCGAGTTCAAACTCCGCACCGACTCGGGCAAGGGCGAGACCGTCCCGCTGACCGAGATCGTTGCGAAGTGTCTGGACGCGGTGGGGGGGTAAGGGAAACCCCGGGGCGGGCAAAAATCCCGGCCTTTATACAAAATTGCCGAACACTTCCCTTGCGGCCTGCTACATTGGCCGTGATTATGGACAGCGGGGAGCCCCTTGACGGGCCGCCCCCGCTCGGGAGGTCGCGGCATGCCGAACTGGATAGTGCAAGGCACGGACATCGAAACCGGTGAGTCACAGTCCCTCGTCATCGAGGGAATCAGCAAAGCGCACGCGGAAGTGCTCGCGCTCAAGCGCGGGATGCGCGTCGAGACCGTCGAACCCGACCAACTCTGTCCGGGCGACGACTCCCGACTCAACTCCATCAACTTCGTCGATCCCACCGACCCCGACGACTCGCCGCGCGAGACCCTCGAACTCCCCGACGAATCGTTCACGCTCCCAGGATGGTTCACCTGCCGGCGTTGCAAGCAGGCGAAAGTCCTCGGCGCACTGCTCATGATCGGCGGCGTCGCGGCCTACTTCGCGCACATGTCCCACGAGTTGTACGCGCTCGCGGCCGTCATCGGCGCACTGCTGTTCGTCGGCGCCTGGGTCGCGCGGAAGTTCAACATGATCCGCCTCGTGCCGCTTCCTCAGCAGGCCTGAGCGATCACCCTCGCTCCATCTCGCCGCGCTCTCCGGTGATGAGCGCTGCGCCGCGCTTGTAGAACACATACGACCACGCCCACTGGATCAGCACCAGCAGGCGGTTCTTGAACCCGATCAGGAACATCAGGTGCACGCCCAGCCACAGCAGCCACGCGATCACGCCGCTGAACCTGCGCCCGAACACTTCCGCCACCGCCGCAGCCCGGCCAATGGTCGCCATCGTTCCTTTGTCGTGGTATCGGAAGGGGGGGCGCAGCCCGCTCTCGCCGCGCGCCTCGCGGGCGATGATCCCCGCGACGAAGCGCCCGCTCTGGATCGCGCCCTGCGCCACGCCCGGGGTCTGCTCGCCCGTTGATTCGTCGATCATGCACGCGGCGTCGCCGACGACGAACACCTCGGGGTGGTCGGGGATCGAGCAGTCGCGCATCACTTTCGCGCGGCCGGCCTTGTCCGTCTCCACGCCCAGCGCCTCGATGAGCGGAGAGGCGCGCACGCCCGCGGCCCAGGCGGCGAACCGCGAGTCGATCTTCACGCCGCTCTTGAGCGTCACGCCCTGCGCATCGATATCCGTCACGAACTGACCGAGCACGACCTCGACGCCCAGCCGTTCGAGTTGCTTCAGCGCGGAGCGTGACGACTCCTCGGACATCGCGGGGAGCACGCGGCCCTCGCCCTCGACGAGCACCACGCGCGCGTCGCTCGCCTTGATGCGCCGGTACACGCGCGGCGCCGAGTTGCGCGCGATCTCGATCATCGTCCCCGCGAGTTCCACGCCCGTCGGTCCTGCGCCCACGATCACGAAGGTCAGCAGCGCGCGGCGTTCGTCGGCATCGCTCTCGTTCTCCGCCTGCTCGAAGCGCAGGAGAAAACGCCTGCGCAGCGCGATCGCGTCCTCGAGCGTCTTGAGAGGGGGGGCGAACTCGCGCCACCCGTCGTTGCCGAAGTACGAGTCCGTCGCGCCGGCGGCGACGATCAGCGAGTCGTACGAGAGTTCGCGTTCGTGGCCGCCGATCTCGCGCACGCGGACCACGCGGCGTTCGAGGTCGAAGCCGTGCGCCTCGCCCATGACGGTGGCGCAGTTGCGCTGGTTCTCGAGGATGCCGCGCAGGGGCTGGGCGATCTCGGCGGGGCTGAGCCCGGCGGTCGCGACCTGATAGAGCAGGGGCTGGAAGGTGTG
>CAYGLT010000062.1:0-9645 GCA_964350875.1 uncultured Phycisphaeraceae bacterium
AGCACATCGCCCAGGATCGGCGCGCCCAGGCCCAGCGGCGGCGCGAGCGACGCGTGCACGCGCAACTGGTGCGCGCGGCCGGTGATCGGCTCGAAGCGCACGCGCACGCGGTCCGGCTCGCGCGCGAGCATGAACCAGCGCGTCTGCGACGGGCGGCCGTGCACGGGGTCGTGGATCTGGAAGGGCCGGTTGTCGATGTCCACGCGGATCGGCGCGTCGATCAATCCCGACTCGTGCGCGAGGGGCGAGGACGCGATGTCGAGGTCGATGGTCTCGAGCAGCGCGGTGTAGGCCTTCGTGACGGTGCGCGCCTCGAACTGGCGGGAGAGGTCGCGCTGGGCGTCCTCGTCGAGCCCGAGGACCATGAGGCCGCTGGTGTCCATGTCGAGCCGGTGGACGATGAGCGGGCCCGTGGAATCGGGGAACATCGCGCGGACGCGCGAGGCGGCGCAGTCGGCCTTGTCGGGGCCCTTCCCCGGGACGGAGAGCAGCCCCGAGGGCTTGTCGATGACGACGAACCGGTCGCTCGCGTGCAGGATGGGGACGGAGAGGGGCAATGGGGAATCGGCAATGGGCAATGGGAGGGAAAGGCGACCTCCCTTCGTGAGGGGCGCCCTAGAGTCGCCCATCATGATTGACGGCCCTCTCCCCCGCTTCGCGTTGATGTCCGCGGTTCTTTCCGTCTCCGGTCTGGCTCTGGCCCACGAGCCCGCGACGCGCACCGCCCCGCCGCTCGATCCGCCGAGCGTCTGGCGCGCGGCCGAGCGCGAGACCCTGCGCGACCATGTGCGGCTGACCGACCCAGCGCTGTTCAGCAAGGCGGGCGAGGCGTACTTCGATCCCTCGATGGACCGCGTGATCTTCCAGGCCGTGCCGCGCGGCGACTGGGACCACGGCGCGTCGGCCGAGCACTACTCGATGTATGTCGCCGACATCGAGCGCGAGGGCGGCTTCCCCGTCGGGCTCACCAACATCGTGCGCGTGTCGCCCGACGGCAGTTCGAACACCTGCGGCTGGTTCCACCCCACCGACAAGTGGACTGTGCTCTTCGGGAGCACCATCAGCGCGCCGGGCGCGAAGCCCGCGAGCGGGTACCAGCGCAACTCGCGCGACTACATCTGGCAGTTCCCCTCGGAGATGGAAGTGGTCGAGGTGCGCCTTCCCGGCGCGCCCCCGGTTGAGAAAGGCCGCGCGATCAAGGACTCGTGCTACGCGACGGGCGCATCGCGGGAGATGACCATGCGCCCGGTGTTCGAGAAGCCGGGGTACGACGCCGAGTGTTCGTTCTCGAACGACGGGCGCTTCGTGCTCTATGTGAATGTGCCCGAGGGCACGAACAACGGGGACATCTTCGTGTTCGACACGAAGACGGGCGAACACACCGCGCTGGTGGTCGCCAATGGGTACGACGGCGGGCCGTTCTTCTCGCGCGACGGGAAGTTCATCACCTACCGGAGCGACCGGGTGGGCAACGACCTGTTGCAGGTCTTCGTCGCGAAACTCGCGTTCGACGAGCGCGGCGCGCCGACGGGCATCGAGTGGGAGCGCCCGGTGACGGCCAACGGGCATGTGAACTGGGGGCCGTACTGGTCGCGCGACGGGGAGTTCCTCGTGTACTCGACGAGCGAGGTCGGGCATCACAACTACGAGGTGTTCGCGTCGGAATCGAACACCGAACGCGGCGCGAGCGATGAACTGAAAACCAAGCGCGTCACGCACGCGGCGGGGTTCGACGGGCTGCCCGTGTTCAGCGCCAACGGGCGGTGGATGATGTGGACGAGCCAGCGGCTCGCGGACGGCGACGCGGCGGACTTCAAGCCCGGGAGCCAGGTCTGGGCGGCCCGCGTGGTGGGCGTGAAGCCGGAGTGATCGGACCCTGTTGGGATCGGTTGTTCGCTCCAGAGCAAAAGCGCGAGCGTGCGATGCCGAAGAAGTACACACGGCGCCCGGAGCGTCGGGCGGTGGTCGTGGGGAACCCCGCGATGACCTGCGAGTATCATCCCTGAAGGCCGAATCAGCCAGCACAGAGACCGGTCGTGGGCCACAAAAGGCCGGTGTAACCCCTTTGAGAGCCAAGAGAGAGCGATGACCAAGACCGCCTATCTCCGTCGCCGCGCGCAGCACACGCTGGGCGCCGGTTTCCTTGCTTCGTCCCTTCTGACCGCTTCGGCGGCGTCGGCGGCCCTTCCCGCCGCGCTGGATCGCGTCCCAACCGACGCGCTCGCGGTCGTGGTCTCGCCCAGCGTTGACCGCCTCGACAAGAACGCCGCGGCCCTGCTGACGGCCATCGAGATGCCGACCGTCACCTCGCCGGCGCAACTCCTCTCGGTGGTCGGTCTGTCGCGCGGCGTTGACACCGCCAAGCCCGTCGCGCTCGTCCTCATGGCGGGCAACATGGGCGGCGATGTCCCCCCGGCGCTGCTCCTCCTGCCCGTGAGCGATTATGCGGCCGTGGCGAGTTCGCTCTCGGCGTCGGACACCACCGGCGCACTCACCGGCGGCACGGCCGCGGGCGAAGCGGTGTTCATCAAGAAACTCGACGGCGGGTACGCGGCCGTCAGCCCGATGCGCTCGATCCTCGAGGGCTACTCGGGCGAGGGCGGGATGCTCGCCGCGCACGAGAAGGCGCTGGGCGCGATGGGCGTGAATGTCGTCGAGAATTCCGACGCGGCGCTGATCGCGAACATCCCCGCGCTGGCGCCGATGCTCGAGCCGGGCATGGAGCAACTCAAGGGTCAACTCGGCGCGATGACCATGATGCAGGGCGGCATGGCGCAGGGCCTGAACGACAGCCCGCTCGACATGGCGATGCAGAACTTCGTCCGTGACGGCAAGGTCGGCGTGCTCGGCCTCAAGGCCAGCGGCATGGGCCTGACCGCGAGCCTCGCCGCGACCTTCAAGGAGGGCTCGGAACTCGCGAAGATCTTTCAGGGCGGCGGCGATTCGACGCCCCTGCTGAAGAAGTTGCCCGATGTGCCGTTCCTCTTCGCGTACGCCGTGGACCTGAGCAGCCCGACGGCGCGCACGATCATCGGCAACACCAACAACATCCGCGAGACGACGGGACAGGCCATGCCGGCCGTCACTCCGGGCATGGCCGCGTTCATCGACAATCTCTCGGGTCAGTCGGGCATGATCATGCCCAACCCGGCGGGTCTGATGGGCGGGCTTCTCGCGCGCGGCGTGTCGTACTACGCGTCGCCCACGCCCGACGCGCTGGTCAGCCAGTTCAACACCATCGTCACCGACCTCAACGGGAAGACGATCAACGGGCAGTCGTTCAGCGGCGTGTTCAACGCCGACAGCACGAAGATCGGCTCGCAGACGGTGTCGGGGTACTCGCTGCGCATGAAGGCGGCGCCCGGCTCGATGGCCGCCGGCCTCGAAGGCGCGATGTACGGCCCGACGGGCGGACCGAGCGGATTCGTCGCGAAGACCGGTTCGGGCGTGATCGTCACCACGACGCCCGATCAGTCGGTGATGAGCATCACGCTGGCCGCGGCGGAGGGCAAGAACGCGCTGGGCGGCAACCGCATGCTTTCGCAGGTGCAGGCGAACCTTCCCTCTGAGCGCATCTTCGAGGCGTACATCTCGCCGCGCCCGATCATTGATCAGGCCGCGCCGTTCCTCGCGATGATGGGCCAGCCGCTCGATCAGGGCGCCGTCCCGGCGGAGATCCCGCCCGTGGGCCTGAGCGTCTCGGTGGACGAGGGCGCGATGCGGTTCGACGCGTTCATCCCGGCGCCGGTCATCAAGACGGGCATCTCGATCGCGCAGTCGCTGCAAGGCCTGATGCCTCAGCGCGGCGGCCAGGTGGACGACAACACCCCGCCCTTCTGAGGTCCGCGAACGACATCACGACCAACACCGCGAGACGCCCCGGCACGGTCCGGGGCGTCTTTCTTTGGTGGACGCCGAACCATGCAGGAAAAATGAAAAAGGCGGCGGATCGCCAGAGGCAATCACGCCGCCCTTCCGGGGGCATCGGTCCGCCCTTTCGGGCGGGAAGTTCGAAGCGGGCTTTCGCCCGAGTCAGCACACACTACCACAAGTTCGCGGCGGCGTCACGCGCTTGGGGCAACTTTTTTCAGTTGAGCCGCAGTCGCAACGCGGGCGCTCAAAGCAGGACATCGACGATCCCGAATGCGCCCGCGACGCACGAGATCACCCCGTTGAGCAAGCCGAAGGCAATCGGCAGCCCCAGAACGCCGTGCCTCGCGAGCCACCAGTGCTCGGCGAGGAGGGCCGCCCCGACAAATCCCACCGCGGCGCCGAAGGTTGCGCCCAGGCGCGGGTCCACGACCCAGGCGATGAACAGGGCCGCGAACGCGACGACATGCATCGCGCGGCTGACCCAGACCGCCCGCCGCGCGCCCAGCCACGCCGGGATGCTCCTCAGCCCGGCGTCGCGATCGAAGTCCAGATCCTGCAGCGCGTAGAGCACATCGAACCCGGCGACCCAGAAGAGCACCATGCCCGCGAGCCACCACAGCGCGGGCGTGTGCGCGAGCGACGAGGGATCGACCGCGATCGCCGCCGCCAGCGGGCTCGCCGCCAGCGCGCCGCCCAGAAACAGGTGCGCGAAGGCCGTAAAACGCTTGGTGAACGAGTAGAACGCGATCCACGCCAGCGTCGGAACGCTCAGGATCAGCGGCCACCAGTTCGCGTAGATCACCCCGAACAGTGCGCACAGAGCGATGAACCCCGCCGCGCACAGCAGCGCGATGAGCCTCGCGTCTTTCGCGAGCAGGGCGCCGCGCGCCACGGCCCTGCGCGTCGTGCGCGGGTTGCGCGCGTCGAACTCGCGGTCCGCGATGCGGTTGACCAGCATCGCCCACGACCGCGCCAGCACCATGCACCCCACCACCAGCGCGAGTTGCCCGGCGAGCCGCGGCCAGACGATCGGCAGCCGCGCGGCGAGGAACACCCCAAGCACCGCGAAGGGCAACGCAAACACCGAGTGCGCGATCTTGATGTCCTTCGTCGCGAGCGCCAGACGCTCGGGCCAGGAGTTCGCAGGAACCGATTCCGCTTGCGCCGCCATCGTCATCGAGCAAGGGTAGAAGCCGCCCATCACCCTCGCACCACCGCGGCGCGGTACAAGACCGTTCCGACCTCACACTCTTTCTTGTCCTACAGTATTTCATACTGTCATGCAGAAAGGGCACCCGTGGACGATCTCCTCTTCGCCCGCCTCCAGATGGCCGTCTCGCTCGGCTTCCACATCGTGTTCGCGGCGATCGGGATGGCCATGCCAGCCCTGATGGTCCTCGCCGAATGGCGCCACCTGCGTACGGGCGATGAGGAGTACAAGACCCTCGCCAAGCGCTGGGCCAAGGGCACGGCGGTCTTCTTCGCGATCGGCGCCGTCTCGGGGACGGTGCTCTCTTTCGAACTCGGTCTCCTCTGGCCCACCTTCATGGAGCACGCGGGCGGGATCATCGGCATGCCCTTCGGGCTCGAGGGCTTCGCGTTCTTCACCGAGGCGATCTTCCTGGGGATCTACCTCTACGCGTGGGACAAGATCAGCAAAACAGCGCACCTGATCGCGGGCGTGATCGTCGCCGTGTCGGGGAGCACCTCGGCCGCGTTCATCATCATGGTCAACGGGTGGATGAACTCCCCCACCGGCTTTGACTACGACGCGGCGACCAACACCTTCTCGAACATCGACCCCATCGCCGCGATGCTCAACGACGCCTGGGCGTTGCAGGCGATCCACATGATCCTCGCGGCGTTCATGGCCACCGGCTTCGCCGTCGCGGGCATCCACGCGCTCGGGCTCCTGCGCGACCGCGCGTCGACCTTCCACCGCCGCGCGCTGGGCGTGGCGATGTCCATCGCCGTCCCCGCCGCGATCCTTCAGCCGATCACCGGACACTTCGCCGCCCAGCGCCTGCACGACGCGCAGCCCGCGAAACTCGCGGCGATGGAAGCGCTCTTCGAGACCGCCGACCCGGCCCCGCTCACCATCGGCGGGATTGTCGATGAAGAAGCCGGAACGCTCCGCTACGGCATCGAGATCCCCGCGGCGCTCTCCTTCCTCGTGCACGACAGTTTCAAGGGATCGGTCACCGGGCTGAACGACATCCCGCGCGACGAATGGCCGCCCGTCGCGATCGTGCACTACGCGTTCGACGGGATGGTCGGGCTCGGGATGCTCATGCTCGGGGCGGGGCTCTGGTTCACCGTCGTGTTCGTGCGCACGAAACGAGTCCCCGACGGCCGCGCCCTGTTGCGCACGCTGGTCGTGCTCATCCCCGCCGGGTTCATCGCGATCGAACTCGGGTGGATCGTCACCGAGGTCGGCCGCCAGCCGTGGGTGATCCACAAGGTGATGCGCACCGCCGACGCCGTCACGCCCATGCCCGGGCTCATCGCGCCGTTCATCACCTTCACGGTCGTGTACATCGTGCTCGGCGCCATCGTCGCGTACCTCTTCGCCCAGCAGGTGCGCGGCACATACGCCCCGCGAGGACAACTGACCGAAGACCCCCACGCGCCGATGCGCCTCAACCGGGAGGACGCGCAGTCATGATCCCCATCGAATACATCACCGCGTGGGTCATCGTCGTCGCCATCCTCGCGTATGTGCTCTTCGGCGGCGCGGACTTCGGCGCGGGCGTCTGGGACATGCTCGCGCGCGGCCCGCGCAAGAAAGAACAGCGCGAACTCATCCAGCGCTCCATCGGACCCATCTGGGAAGCCAACCACATCTGGCTCATCGTCGTCATCGTCGTGATGTTCGTCTGCTTCCCCAAGGCGTTCGCGATGCTCTCGACCGCGCTCCATGTGCCGCTCACACTGATGCTCCTGGGCATCATCGCGCGGGGGAGCGCGTTCGTGTTCCGCGCCTACGACGCCAGCCCCGGACGCGCCGAGGTCCTCTGGGGGCGCACCTTCTCGATCGCCAGCATCCTCACGCCCATCCTGCTGGGCGTGTCGCTCGGGACCGCGCTCTCCGGGCGGCTCGAATGGAACGACGAGGGCGTGTACACCAGCGGGTTCTTCGCGCCGTGGCTTGCGGCGTTCCCCTGGCTGGTCGGGCTGATGACCGTTTCGATGTGCGCCTTCCTCGCGTCGGTCTTCCTGACCATCGAGGCCGAAGACGATTCGCTCAAGAACGACTTCCGGAAGCGCGCCCTCGCCAGCGGGATCTGCGTCGGTGTTTTCGCGTGGGCCGCGCGGCTGCAGGCGACTGTCGGCGCGCCGGAGTTTGCGAACCGCCTCACCGACGAGTGGTGGTCGTGGCCGCTGGTGATCGGCGCGTCGCTGATCGCGCTCGCCGCGCTGTGGGCGCTGTGGACGAAGCGCGACGCGCTGGCGCGCACGCTCGTGGTCATCCAGACAACGCTCGTGGTGATCGGTTTCGCGGCCGCGCTCTTCCCCGACATGGTGATCGGGCAGATCACCATCGAGCAGGCGGCGGCGACGCGCGAGATGCACATCCTCGTGCTCGCAGCGCTCGGCGCCGGATCGCTGATCCTGATCCCGTCGCTGATCTACTTGCTTCGCGTGTTCAAGGGGCCCAAGGCGTTCGCATTGCTGAAGTGATACGCGCTCACCCGTTGAGCCGCACGAGGATGTCGGGCAGGTTCGCGCTGAAGGCGCCGCGCGGCATGACCTCGTGCGCGCCCAGATCGCGGGCCCGCTGGAGCGCCTCGACCTCCACATGCGGGCCGAACGCCAGCACCCGGATCAGCCGCGGCGGGCCCTCGGCCCCGCCCCGCGCGATCTCCTCCTCCCGCTTCTCGGACCTCCTGCGGTTCTCCTCGACCGCCCGCTCGACCAGGGAGAGCGCGATCTCGGGCTCGGCCAGATCCGCGATCAGGGCCGACACCGGGTCTTCCGGCGGGCAATCCGCAAGCCGGGCCTCCAGCATGTCGATGGAACGGACCGGCCGGGCCGGGATTCCCAGCACTTCGGCCGTCGACTTGATCTTCACCGCCCAGGTGAGGTCCGATCCGTAGAAGACTATCATCGCGTCTTGATCCGTCGTTCGTTTTGCAGACTTTGGGAGAAGTGAGAGCGACGCTCAGGGTGGGAGTTCGAACGCACAACCGTTTGTAGGCCCGCCGATTCTGTCCCCGGCTGGCCGAACAACGCGCTGGAAGCAACTGGTATGTCATCCACGCCGGCCACGGCAACCATCGTCGCCCCGACCTCCAACCGCACACGCGGGCTTCTTGAAAGCCCAGTGTACGACGAACTCGGGATGGCGCGCGACCCGCACAACCTCTATCTCCAGACCATCGACGCGGTCCTTCAGGCCGCCGAGGTGCTCGAACTTCCCCACCACCTCCAACTCATCCTCGCGCAGCCCAAGAACGAGGTCATGGTCCACTTCCCCGTGAAGATGGACGACGGGCGTTACTCGCTCTTCAAGGGCTACCGCGTTCAGCACAACAACGCGCTCGGCCCCTACAAGGGCGGCATGCGCTTCCACGAGCATGTCTCGCTCGACGATGTGAAGGCGCTCGCCCTCCTCATGACCATGAAGTGCTCGCTCGTCCGCGTGCCCTTCGGCGGCGGCAAGGGCGGCGTGAAGTGCGACCCCCACGGCCTCTCCAAAGAGGAACTCATGCGCGTGACGCGACGCTTCGCCGTCGCCATCTCGCCCATGATCGGCCCGGACTACGACATCCCGGCGCCCGATGTCGGCACCAACTCCCAGGTCATGGCCTGGTTCGCCGACACCTACACCGCCATGAGCGAGAAGCCCAACTCGATGGCCGTCGTCACCGGCAAGCCCGTCGAGATCGGCGGCTCCGTCGGCCGCGAGAAGGCCACCGGTCAGGGCGTCATCGATGTCGTCGCCGAGATGGCCCCCGCCCTCGGGCTCGACCTCAACGGCGCGCGCGTCAGCGTGCTGGGCTACGGCAATGTCGGCTCGTGGGCCGGGCGCCTCATCGCCGAGCGCGGCGCCAAGGTCGTCGCGGTCATGGACCACACCGGCGCGATCCGCAACGACAACGGCTTCGACGCCGTCGCCCTCGCCGAACACTGCGCACGCCACGGCGGCGTCGCGGGCTTCGAGAAGCACCAGGGCCACGCCTCCAACGGCGCGCCCAACCCGGGCCACGGCGGCACGGCCATCTCCTCCGACGAGTTCTACTCGACCCCCGTGGATGTCTTCATCCCCGCCGCGCTCGAGCAGATGATCACCGAGGAGAACGCGAAACTCATCAACGCCAAGGTCATCGCCGAAGGCGCCAACGCGCCGATGACCCCCGCCGGTGAGCGCGCGCTGCTCGCCAAGGGCATCGAGGTCCTCCCCGCGATCCTGTGCAACTCGGGCGGCGTCACCGTTTCGTACTTCGAGTGGGTCCAGAACCGCACCAACCAGTACTGGGACGGCGAGCGCGTCGACGAGGAACTCAACCGCCACATGGTCATGGCCGCCCGACGCACCGTGCTCGCACGCCAGCGGTACGATGTCGACATGCGCACCGCCGCCTACATCGGCGCGCTCGAGCACATCGGGAAGGTCTACCAGATGCGCGGCATCTTCCCCTAAACCCTTCGAACAACAGAACCAACGAACGCCGGCCCTTGGGCCGGCGTTTTTATGTAAATGTGGAAAATCGGGGATTCCGGATCGGTGGGGTTCGGAGTACCTTGGGGTCATCCCCGGGGTACGGG
Source organism: uncultured Phycisphaeraceae bacterium (assembly GCA_964350875.1). GTDB lineage: Bacteria > Planctomycetota > Phycisphaerae > Phycisphaerales > UBA1924 > JAHBXC01. The sequence continues at coordinate 9,643 of CAYGLT010000062.1, forward strand.
GTG
>CAYGLT010000062.1:9745-14659 GCA_964350875.1 uncultured Phycisphaeraceae bacterium
CCGCCGCGCCGCTCGCGCTCGCGGGCGTGTTCGCCGCCCGTCGTCGCCGCGCGTGAATCTGGGAAAAGCGCACGACCAACCCCGGACGAAATCCGGGGTTTTTTTGTGCCCGGTGGCGTTCGCGTGGTAGGCTTGCCTCGATCGCCCCCCTGATTGGAGACCGTGCATGAAGCGTTCGTTCCACGCAGCCCTCGCGCTTTCGCTCTGCGCCGCGCCCGCGCTGGCCGTCGATGTCGGGCATGTCGACGAGTTCGCGCAGGTCGACGATGTCGCCAACTTCAGCGGAGGGTCGTTCCACTCCAACCCGGGCACGGGCGGCGTGGGCGGCGTCAACGACGGCTTCCTGCGACTCGAGAACTTCGTCCCGAACAACTTCGGAACGCGCTCCGCCTCGATCCCGTACATCGGGAAGTGGGACGCCTCGGGCGCGACGGGCGTCGCCTACTGGCTCAAGAACCTGGGCCCGACCAATTTCCAGATCCACTTCTCGCTCGGATCGTCGCAGAACTTCTGGCAATACAACATCGGGACTGTCCCCACGGGGGAATGGCAGCGCGTGATCGTGACCTTCGACGAGCCCTCCCAATGGACGCGCATCGTCGGGAACGGCACCTTCGCCGAATGCCTCGGCTTCGCGGACCGGATCCACTTCCGACACGACCTGCCCCCGTTCGTCCAGAATCCGGAGGACATCACGGGCGTGCTGGGCATCGACCGGATCAAGATCCTCGGCGAGTGCCCGGGCGACTCGAACCGCGATTACCTCGTCAACTTCACCGATCTGAACGCCGTCCTCGCCGACTTCGGCCTGAGCGGCGACAACCCGGGCGATGTGAACGGCGACGGGATCGTGAATTTCGCCGACCTGAACGAGGTTCTGGCGGCGTTCGGGGCCGATTGCGCCGCCCCGTGACCCTTATGGGGCCTCCCCGACGATCGGAATCCGGGAAGAAACGCTTTTGTCCGGGCGTTGCGGAGGTATATTGAGACAACGCGTTTCCCCCGGCGTACACAGGGCGCCGTGCGCGTACATTCCGTCCCACGAGAGGAGAGATCATGATGAGTTGTGCACGACTGGCCCTCGTGGCCGTCGCGGGCCTCGCCCCCGCCGCCGCTGCGCTCGCTGTCGATGTCGGTCATGTGGATGAGTTCGCCGCGTTCGATGACCTCGCCAACTGGGGCGGCGGGTCGTTCTCCTACTCCAACCCGGGCACGGGCGGCGTGGGCGGCGACAACGACGGCTTCCTCTATGTGAACAACGCAGGCTTCGGCGCCTCCCAACTCGGCACACGCTCGGGCAACGCCGCCTACGCGGGCGACTGGATCTCCGACGGCGCGACCGGCGTCTCGTTCTATCTGCGCAACATGAGCGGCAGCAGCACGCTCGAGATCCACTTCGGGATCGGCCTCGCGTTCGCAAACTTCTGGCAGTACAACGTCGGCTTCAACCCGACCGACGACTGGCAGCAGTTCACCGTCGACTTCACCGACCCGGGCAACTGGACGCAGACCATCGGCAGCGGGACCTTCGAAGAGGCGCTCGGGTTCTCCGACCGCATCCTCTTCCGCCACGACCTCTCCCCGTACATGCAGCAGCCCGACTTCATCGAGGCCGGATTCGGGCTCGACCGCGTGGTCATCCTGCCCGCCCCGGGCGCCGCTGGCATCCTCGGGCTTTCGACGCTCGCGGCCATCCGCCGTCGTCGCTGAACCCGCCCGGGACAACCGATCGAACACCCCCCGCGTCGCAGCCGCCCGGCTCCGACGCGGTTTTTGTTTCTGCACGCCCGCAATGCCGATCCCACAGAGGCGTTACCCCGGTCCCATGCGACCCTCCCTCAGGAATCCCTCTATGCCTGCCCGCCGCGGTTTTTCGCTCATCGAACTGCTCGTGGTGATCTCCATCATCGCGCTCCTGCTCGGGGTCACGATTCCCACGCTGTCGATCGCCCGGAACAAAGCGCAGCAAACCGCCTGTGCCGCAAAACTTTACGGGCTCGGGCAGGGCGTCCAGATCTACCGACAGGACAACAGCAATGTCTTCCCGGAAGCCCGCTATATGCCCTACCCCTGGCTGACCGGTCAGGACGAAACTCAGGACTTCCCCACGGCCGTCAAGGAGTACCTCGAGCCCAACACCAGCGCCTGGGTCTGCCCCGCGGACAAGATCGTCCACAACCAGACCTGGACCGATGAGGGCGGGATCGAGCGGTCGTGCGGCACGAGTTACGCCTATGTCGCCGCCCTCTCGGCGCAGGCCTACGAGGACACCTTCTTCGCCCGATTCCTCCGCTTCACCCCCTCGGACACCCCCGTCATGCACGATTACGACGGCGGCACCTTCGAGCGCGAAGACGGCCAGACCGTGCAGGTCGACTTCTTCCACCCCAAGCGCCAGATCCTCTTCGTCGACGGCCATGTCGGCAATGTCGGCGGCGAGTAAGCCCGAACGCACGCGAACCACGCACACCAACGCGGAAGCCCACCCATGTCCGACCACCAACGCTTCAGCCTCGACGACTCCCTCAACGATTCCAAGCGCCGGCCCATCGACGCCAACTGGTCGCCGCGCAAGAAGGCCGGCGTCGGCGTGTGCGCGGCGATCGTCGCCGCGGCCGCGATCGGCGGCGGCGCGTGGGCGTACATGAACACCCGCACGCCGGGCCTGCCCAAGAACATCGACCAGGCCGTCGCGGTGATGCAGTCGGGCAAACTCGACAAGATGGACCCCCAGCGCCGCGCGCAGTACACCGAAGAGGCGCGCCGGCTCATGTGGTCGCTCTCGCCCGAAGAGCGAGAGAAACTCTTCGAAGATGAGGACAACCGCGACGCGCTCCGCGCGATGCGCGAACAGACCTTCGATGACATGGCTTATCGGCGCGCACGCGGCGAGGAGATGGACTGGTCTCAGTTCGGGCCCCGCGAACGCCCCGAAATGACCGAAGAGCAGCGCAAGCGCATGGAAGAGATGCGCGAGCGATGGGAGAACATGACCCCCGAAGAGCGCGAGCAGGAACGCGCCAAGCGCATGGAAGAGATGCGCGCCGAGATGGTCAACCGCGTCAACGAGCAGTTCGGCTCGGGCAACTCCCAGTCAGGCGCCCTGCGCGGCGAGATGATGGGCGGAGGCCGAGGCGGTCGCGGCGGCATGGGCGGCGGAGGCCGCGGTCCCGGTGGAGGCGGCGGTGGTCCCCGCGGCGGCGGCGGACGCGGGGGGTAATCCCACTTCCCCTCCTATCGAGCAACGCGAGATGGGAGGGGCTAGGGGAGGGTCTTCTTCTGGTCGCACGCGATTCATGCGTGAGGCCTACCTCGCCTCAACCTCCACGGCGTCCTTCTTCTTCGCGCCCGTCTTGCGCTTCTCGAAGATCGCCGTGCTGTCGTTCAACCCCTCACCGAGCCGGATCGGACCCTTCTGGATGCGCTCGAACGCGCTCTTCGCCAGCGTGGGCGAGTACTCCACGCCGATACCGATGCGTTTGAGCCCTCGCGCGACGGTCGCCGTCGTGCCGCTGCCGTTGAACGGGTCGAGCACCACATCGCCCTCGTTCGAGCACGCGCGGATCACGCGCTCCAGATAGATCTCGGGGAGTTGGTTCTCGTGCGCCGGGCGCCGCTCCTTGTTGTTCCCCTGGATGCGCCCCCAGTGCTTGCCGTACCACACATCCATGGGCACGCGCATGCCCGACGGGCCCGTGCCCTCCTTCTTGTTGAAGGTCCGGTCGTCGTTGTAGATCGTCGCGCGGTCGCTCGGCTCGAGCACCGCGTCGGGGTTCCAGATGCGCCCCTCGACCTCGCGCTGCTTCGCGAAGTACAGCGCGTGCACCTTGCTCATGATGAACGAGCCCATGCGGTTCTGCCCGAAACGGAAGTGCCACACGCACCAGTTGATCATGTGCATGCCGCGCTTCTTGAGGTGCACCACGATCTCCGCCGCGGTGTCGTCGGGGATGTTCACCCAGAAACTCCCGCGATCGCTCAGCGCGTCGACGCACACATCGAGCCACTTCTCGGTGAAGCGCAGATATTCATCGCGCGGCAGACCGTCGTGCCAGTCCCCGTACTTCACCTGCCAGTTGAACGGGGGGTCCGCGAAGATCAGATCAACGCTCTTCGACGCCGCCTCCGGGATGCGCGGGACGACCTCGCGGCAATCGCCCACGAAGACGCGCCCCAGCCCGTCGTCGGTGATGTAGGTCGGCGCGAGCAGATCGGCGCGCGCGGCGGCGCTCCCGTTCGTGGATTTGGCGTGCTCTGGCATAGCGCGAGCATAGCGCAACCCGCGTCGCCGCGCCACTCTGCTCCCTCCCCTACGCACCGCGTGGGGGAGGGCCGGGGAGGGGGTCTTCGGAATATCCTCCCCCATGCCCACGACTTCCCCCCGCGCTGACATCGCCCGCCAGATCGCCGACGCCTGCGTGCTGAGAGGCACATTCACGCTCCGATCCGGCCGCACCTCGTCGTACTACATCGACAAGTACCTCTTCTCGACGCGTCCGGAGATCCTGCGCGACCTCGGGCCGCTCTTCGCCGAGCGCGTGCACGCGATGGAGAAGGACGCGAACACCGTGGCCACGCGCCTCGCGGGCGCCGAACTGGGGGGAATCCCCCTTGTCACCGTCGCCGCGATGGAGACCAACCTGCCCTGCCTCTTCGTGCGCAACCAGAAGAAGGACTACGGCACGGCCAAGCAACTCGAGGGCAAGGTCGGCGCGGGCGACACCGTGATCCTGCTCGAGGATGTCGCCACCACGGGCGGCCAGGCGCTCGAGGCGGTCCAGGCGATTCAGTCCACCGGCGCGAAGGTCGTCGGCGTGATCGCGACCATCGACCGCCAGGAAGGCGCACGCGAGAACATCGAGAAGGCCGGGCTCCGCTTCGACGCGCTCTTCACGAAAGCGGAGTTGGGGATCG
>CAYGLT010000063.1:0-14149 GCA_964350875.1 uncultured Phycisphaeraceae bacterium
GGTTGCGCCGATCGACGATGGTGATGTCGACCGGGGCGCGCGCGAGCGCCCGCGCGGCGTAGAGCCCGGCGAACCCGCCCCCGACGATGACGACTCTGGGACGCAGGATGGCGTTGGCATCCGCGATGGGCATGAGGAACGCTAGGCGGGGATAGTGATCGCTCGCGGAGTTTTACATATCGCTGGCTGCGCGGGTCATCGAATCGTTTTGACGGGCAGACTCGCCTCGGCGTACTTGTGCGCTGCTGCGCGGACCGCGGCCAACCATTGATCGCGCGACGAATAGACCTCGACGCGCGGCAGCCCGAGACTGCTCCCTCGCGCCCGGCCCGCTAACTGCGGCGAATAGTCGTACACGACGCCCGGCACCCTCGACGAATCGTGCGGCGACTCGCGCCAGGTGCCGATGAGTCGCGGCGAGGCGTTCCCGTCCTGGGCTTCGAGCGCCAGTTCCTCGGCCCCGCTGTGCAGGGCTTCGTTCAGGCGGTCGAGTTCGGTGGCGATGGGTTGGGGGGTCGCGGCCCCTCGCGTGCGCGCACGCACAGTGAAGCGAACGGATTGATTCTGTTGAAACATGTGTTCACGGGTCAGACTCCACGGGAAAGGGGGCGAACGGGATTCGAGAGCGCGCGTCCGTGGTGGCGACCTCAAGAACACAGGAGGGAGGAACCCCTCCTTGGAAGTGGCTTAGCGGCGAAGTAGGCCATCGCTCGGCTGAGCGAGGCGTGTAGTCGGAAGTTGGGAGAACATCACAGAGTACCGTAAGGATCGCGATACCCCGAGTGATTTCCGGTTCATATTCGGGGCGATCGCGACGGGCAGCCGCTAGGTGGCGTGTGGGAAACGACTTGGAGCGGGAAGGGGCCACGAGAGAATTGTGGGCTTCGCGCGGCAGGGATTAGCGAGGACGCCTGGCGCGAGGCGGCACGGGGGAGGCGTGGGAAGCGTTGCATATCTGCGGAAAGCACCCCGGGCTTGATCTCATCTCGCGGCAAGGTGTAGTGCGAGATTCGCAATATCAGGAAACAATGTTCGTCGCTCAACGCCCAGGCCTAGTAACTGGTTCACTATTCTCCGCTTACACCGTCCGCGAATCACACATCGAATGCCACTCATGCTTGAGCGAAGTGCCTCGTCGATCGGAGATTCATGCAGATGGATCGTGAAGGCACCTTGCTGAGCCATCGCCCGTGCCACAGATTCATGTGCTCGAACTGCAACGGCTCCCAGTGCTGAACGCCATTCGTCAGGACGGCTAGGCAATTGGCCGTGATATTCAGCGCGGTCGTTAGCGACATCGGACCACGAGTCATCCGATCGGTACGCAAACTTGACGATTGCGTCGTCTAAAGGTTGTAGAGGATCAGCTGTTCCATCTCGAATAGGGGCATTCATCGCGACAGGCGAGATGGCCCACACAGCAGCATCACAATCCCCATCTGGGCGAAGCTGCTGAAAGCGGGTCTTAAGTTGCACGGCCCCTTTCTTCGACAAGAAACGATTAACATCGTTCCAAGTTGAAAGGTTCAGCAGGTCTTGCCGCGAGTTCTGTTTCACGCAAGCGAACCACAATGCAGCAAGTGAATTGCGGGTCCAGTCCAGTAGCAAGGTGGGTAGGCCGTGATGCTGGCCAAGAGTGACCCAGTGGCCGTCTGAAGAAACACCGGGTGGACAATCGTACCGTGAAGGTGCCAAGTCCTTGAACGCTTCGAATCGCTCGCGGGCCTTAGCAAACACTTCGGTGGCTCCGCCCTTACCCAGATCCCGTAGTGCTTGCGGAGACAGTTGATACGACTTGTTGCCGATGCCGCGAAACAACAACGGACCCTTCATCGCATCCTGCACGTCTTCAATCCAGGCTACGAACTCAGAGACGGTTTCGATGTGGCGTTCCGAAGACGATTGCAGAAGCAGGTCAAACTTGTTCATCAAGACCTCAAGCTAGTCGAAGTTGCGGACGCGCATCGCCCGAGCGGACACCCCTCGTGAAGTGTACCATACCCGTCCATCCTTCGAACAGCCCGTCTCCCCCACCCCCAGATCCAAAGTCCGATAATGCATGTTATGTTAACCAAGACCCTCCAGATTGGGCCCTCAGCGCCGTTCGGCGGGGTTCTGGCCGCGCGGACGGCCGACGGGGTCTGCTTCCTCTCGCTGGGCGGCGACGCCGAGGCGATGCAGCGCCGTCTGGCCGAGCGGTTCCCCTCGGAGGATTCCGAGCGGCGTGACGACGACCCCGTGCTCATGCGGGCCGTGGACGCCGTGCGGCGATATGTGCAACTCGGCGGCGATGACGCGGCCCGGGCGTTCGATTCGATCCCGCTCGACCTGTCGATGGGCACGGACTTCCAGCAACGCGTCTGGGCCGCGCTGCGCGAGATCCCGTTCGGGAGCACGCGGACCTACGGGCACATCGCGGAGTCGATCGGGATGACGAAGGCGGCGTCGCGCGCGGTGGGCGCGGCGTGCGGCGCCAACCCGATCGCGCTGGCGGTGCCCTGCCATCGCGCGATCGGCGCGGGCGGCGAACTCGTCGGGTTCGCCTGGGGAGGCGTCGAGAACAAGCGGATGCTGCTCGATATGGAGTCTGCCCAGGGCGGACTGTTCGCGGGGTGAATCGGCGCTGATTGCGGCGTGGCGCCTGCTGCGCATGCACCACGGCACCCCGCGTAGAGTTTGGGCGATGGCTCGGCGACGGGTAGCCCGGAAGATCGAACTCGCGCGGACCGTGCTGGTCGCGCTGGGGCTGCTCATCGGCGCGATGACCTCGCGCGGCGCGGCCGCATGGCAGGCGCCGCACGCGAGCGCGGCGCAGTTGCTCGCGATCGCGACGAACGCTGACACATCGCGCCCGAAGCCGAACACCGAGACCCACCTGCTCCCGTCGGATTCGGGCGAATCGCTCGCGTTCATCGGCAAGCGTGCCCCCCGACCGTTGCCAGCGGACGGCGTCGGGCCTTCCTCGATCGATGGTGATGTTGCGTTTGGCGCGACGACCAATGGGGCGCGATCACGCACGCTCGTGTGGGCCGGTCGAGTCCGTTCGTGCGACGCCGTTTCGCTCGGCACTCGCGCGACGCGCGGGCCTCCGGCGGCGGTCGTTTCGATGCGACACATCCACATCTGAACGCGTTGAAGTTCCGTCCATACCTGCGCTGACGCTGCGCGCCGCGATCTGCGTGCGCGCTGTCGTTGCGCGATTCGAGTACACACGATGACTACCGAGAAACACCAACCCGGCGGGGGTGTTCCCGCCGAGCAACCCGTCGAGTACGAGACGGGCAAGGGCTGCCTGATCTGGTTCCTGATCCTGATCGTCTGCGCGGCCGTCACGATCGGTCTGGCGATGATCGCCGGGCAGAATCAAGGGTGAATGTGCTCCCGCCGTGCGCTCAGCGGCGCGCGGCGGGGTTGCAGAGATGTTCCGGCGTGGCGCCTGCTGCGCATGCACCACGGCACCCCAAATCGACGCTGCACCACACGGCGCTGCGCTTGTGTGGTGGCGCCGGTCTCCTACCCCCGCCACGGCCCCGTAACGGCGAGGGTGAGCCCGAGGTCCTGCATGTTGACGAAGAGCGTCGAGCCGTCGGGGCTGAAGCAGGCGCCGGCGAACTCGGAGGCGTTGATGGCGTTGCGCGCGATCTTGTAGAGGTCGCCGCGCGGCGTGAGCCCGACGAGGAAGTTCTCGCGGCCGTTGTCGGTGCAGAGGATCAGATCGCCGTTGGGCGCCGCGGCGATGTTGTCGGGCATGTCGACGATCGCGGCGTCGTTGGGCTCGGCGAAGAGTTCGAGTCGTCCGGGGAACTTGGTTTCGTCGGGCGTTCCCTCGAAGCGGCTGGGCACATAGCGCCAGACCTGGCCGCGCTTCACGCGTCCGCCGAGCGTGCAGACGATGTACGCGGAGTGGCTGGCCCAGTACATGCCCTCACCCCGCGCGAAACACGCGGCGCCGGACTTGAACCCGCGGTAGCGCAGGTCGCCCTCGGGGGAATCGACATCTTCGAGATCGATCCAGTCCACCTCGAAGATCTCGTTGAGTTCGATCCGCCGCGCCGAGGCGCCGCTGGTGCGCGAGGCGGTTCGCTGATCGGTCCAGTTGCGCGTGTCGAACGAGGGTTCGTTGCGGATCGCGAGGGCCTGGAGTTTGCCCCCCTTGTGGAGTTTTCCGGGGACATTCGGGATGAAGCGGTACACAAGACCGTCGTGCAGGTCCTCGGTCTGGTAGACGATGCCGGTCGACGGATCAACGCAACACGCTTCGTGGATGAAGCGGCCCATGCCCATCAGCGGCAACGGCTCGGCGAGGCCCGGCTCGGTCGTCGCGGGGACTTCGAAGCAGTATCCGTGACGCTTGGCAAAGCCCTCGCCCGGGCTTTCGAGTTGCTGGGTTTCCTCGCACGAGATCCACGAGCCCCAGGGCGTGCGGCCTCCGGCGCAGTTGATGGAAGTGCCGGCGAGCGAGAGGAATTCGCGCTCGAGTTTCTGCGTCTTCGTGTCGTAGACGAAGGTGGTTGTGCCGCCGAGGGGCGGGCGGCCGTCGTTGTAGTCGTAGACGAGTTCGCGGTCGATGCGCGGGAGGAGTTCGTAGTTGGGGCCGAAGGCGCCCATGAGGGTCGGGTGGCGCGCGGTGGCGAGGTTGGCGATCTCGTGGTTGCGCACGATGATGGTCTTGCCGTCGGGCCCGGGGAAGGCGTCCATGCCGTCGGGGCGACCGGGGACGAGCAGGCCGTCGTCCATGCGCTGACCCATACGCGAGATGACGCGGTACTCGAAGCCGGTGGGGAGTTCGAGCAGCCCATTGGGGTCGCGCGTGAGGGGACCGAACCCCGGGCCGTCCAGGAGCGGGAGGTCTGAGAACGCGGAAGCGCGGCCGAGGAGCCCGGGGAGGCCTCCGAACCCGAGCGAGAACGCTCCGGCGGAGAGGAGGAAGTGGCGTCTGGTCAGCGGGGATGGCATCGTGTGAAGGGTATCGGCGAAATACCCCCCCGCCGGCGTCTACACCGAACCTTTGCGCAGGAGTGGCGGCCCCCGTGCAAGATCCGTCGGCGTGCGTCGTTGAACGGGAGTTCCCCGTCTTGGAAGAAGAGGAGTGGTGATGATGAAGCGTTGTTTGCCCGTGTTCGCGCTTGTTGGGTGTGTCGTTGGAGCGGGCGGCGCGTTCGCGCAGCCGACCTACAACGATGTCGTGTACGCGACGATGGGCACGGGCGAGTTGCGCATGGATGTGTACCTGCCCCCGAACCAGCAGGCGCCGTCGCCCTGCCTCGTGTCGATCCACGGCGGGGGCTGGGCGGCCGGGACCTACAACCAGACTCCCCCCGCCCTCAACCAGTTGCTCCAGCGCGGGTTCGTGGTGGTGTCGATCGAGTACCGGCTGACGAGCCGCGAGGGTGAGTACGGCCCGGGCGTGCCGGTCACCTTCCCGGCGCAGATCCACGATGTGAAGGGCGCGGTGCGCTTCCTGCGTGCGCACGCGCACGAGTACGGGATCGACGCGGCGCGGATCGGGTCGTTCGGGACCTCGGCGGGCGGTCATCTCTCGGCGCTGCTCGCGACCTCGGGCGGCGTCGACAACGCCGAGGGATCGACGGGCGGCAACATGGCGTATTCGTCGCGCGTGCAGGCGTCGGTCAACTTCTTCGGTCCGACCGACCTGTTGCTGATGAACCTCGATGTGACGGACCCGCCCGGGAGCACGATCGACCACGACGCGCCGAACTCGCCCGAATCGCGGCTGCTCGGTTGGGACGAACCGGACCAGGGTGTGGGCGACATCCGCTCGAATATGAACAATCCTGCGGCGCCCTACCCCGCGCTGGTTGCGCTCGCGGAATTGTGCTCCCCCATCGCGCATGTGGACGCGAACGACCCGCCGATGTTCATCGGGCACGGGCTGGACGACACCTCGGTCCCCAGCGGGCAGAGCGTGCGTCTGGCGAACGCGCTGGACGCGGTCGGGGCGCCTCATTCGCTGACGCTCGTCGAGGGCGCAGGACACGGCTGGCTCGGCGCGGGCACGAACGACGCGATGCTCGCGTTTCTCGAGGACGCGCTCTCGCCATGTCCGGGCGACATCACGGGCGATCGGCGCGTGTCGTTCGTCGACCTGAACATCGTGCTCGGGCAGTTCGGCCAGGCGAGTCTGCCCGGCGCATCGCGGCCCGGCGACACGACCGGCGATGGTGTGGTGGACTTCGCGGACCTCAACGCGGTGCTGGCCGCGTTCGGCGCGGATTGTCGCTGAATTGCGCAAGAAAAAACCCCGGCGAGAGACACCGGGGCGAAGAGAGAGAATCCGAATTCGTGTCGTTCAGCGGCGACGGCGCGCGGCAAGGAGGCCCAGGCCGAGCATCGCGCCGGTCGCGGGCGCGGGGACGGCAGTGAACTGGATAATGCTGAAGTTGCCCTGGAGGCCGTCGGTCGTGGCGCCTGCGCCCGCGGCCCACAGGCCGCTGAACAGCGTGCCGTAGCCGGGGGTGGAACTCACGAGCGCGTCAACGGCGCGGGAGCCGGTGTCGCTCCCGGTGTGGCGGATCTCGACGAGGAGGTTGCCGCCCGAGTAGGTGTAGTTCGTGCCGAACTCGATGGTCGGACCGAAGGGGTTGGTGGGCGAACCGCCGAAGCCGTACGAGCCGGCGGGGATCGAGAGCGCGCCGTCGCGGACCTGGGTCTGTGCGCCGACGACATTGTCGGCGAAGGTGGAACTGCGCATCGACGGATCGACGCTGTTGCTCAGGTAGATGTCGTAGTCGCCGTAGGTCGCGTCGATGGACGGCCACGGGGTGGACGAGCCGGACGAACTGCGGAAACTCAGGCCGTTGAGTTGCAGGCCCACAAGGTCGGTGAGCAGCGACTCGTGGATGAGCATCTGGTAGGTGCGTGCGGAGTTGCTGAGCGGGCCGAGAAAGACGCCGGTGCCGGGCGTGGACTCGTACGCGCCGGGGACGACATACCCGATGCCGGCGTGAGCGACGCCCGCGGCGGCGCAGGCCAAAGCGATAGCCGTGACTCTCATGAGATTCCCTCCTTCGAACCGGCCGACTCGCGTCGACGCCGGCGACATGTTTCCGGGCGGCTTCCTACGACCGCCCGACTTCCTGCGGCCCAATGTACCTGAGCGAGCGGCGAAAGGGCAAGAGGTTTCTCGGGAATCCCGCCTGAGCGTCCCAAGGGTTGCTTCCGCCCGGGGCGGACCGAACAATCCGGTCTATGTTCGAACGATTGAGCGATGGTTTTTCGTCGGCCCTCCGGAAACTCTCCGGCAAGGGCTCGATCTCCGAGAGCAATGTCCGCGACGCGCTGGGCGAGGTCCGCACGGCCCTGCTCGAGGCGGATGTGCACTTCGATGTCGTCGAGCGGTTCTGCGAGCGTGTGCTCCAGGAGTCGGTCGGCCGCGAGGTGACGAAGAGCCTCCGCCCCGGCGAGGAGATGATCGGCGTCGTCAACGACGAACTGGTCCGGCTCATGCGCGCCCCTGAGGGGAGCGAGGCGGGCGTCCCCCGCGTGTCGCCCTCCCCCACCGTCGTGATGCTGTGCGGCCTCCAGGGTTCGGGCAAGACGACGACCTGCGGCAAACTGGCCGCGTACCTCAAGAAGCGCGGCCGCTCGTGCATGGTGGCCGCGGCCGACCTCCAGCGCCCCGCCGCGGTCGATCAGTTGCAGACGGTTGTGGAACAGGTCGCGACCGACGCGCCGGGCGGCGCGCGGGTGCTGTTCTACGGCGAGGCGGACAAGTGCGACGAGTACGGCAAGGCCGTGGGCGTCGCGGTGCAGGTCTGCCGCCGCGCGCTCGACGAAGCGCGCAAGCAGGGCGTGGATGTGCTCATCCTCGACACGGCCGGACGTCTGCATGTCAACGACGACCTGATGAAGGAACTCCAGCAGGTCCGTATGGCGACCACCCCCCACCAGATCCTGCTGATCGTCGACGCGATGACCGGGCAGGACGCGGTGAACAGCGCCAAGGCGTTCCACGAGCGTCTCGAAGTCGACGGCGTGATCCTCACGAAGTTCGACAGCGACACGCGCGGCGGCGCGGCGCTGAGCGTGCGCGAGGTGACAGGCGCCCCGATCAAGTTCCTCGGCGTGGGCGAGAAGATCGACGCGCTGGAGGAATTCCACGCCGAGCGCGTCGCGAGCCGCATTCTGGGCATGGGCGATGTCGTGTCGCTCGTCGAGCGTGCCCGTGAGCAGGTCAGCGACGACGAGGCGGAGGCCATCGCGGAGAAGATGGCCGAGGGTCAGTTCACGATGGACGACTTCCTCAAGCAACTCCGCGCGATCCGGCGCATGGGCCCGATGAAGCAACTGCTCGGGATGCTCCCGGGCGTCGGCTCGGCGCTGAAGGACGCGCAGATCGACGACAAGCAGTTCAACCGCGTCGAGGGCATGATCAACTCGATGACGCCCAGGGAGCGCGCGAAGCCGACGCTGATCAACAACTCGCGTCGCAAGCGCATCGCGAAGGGCGCCGCGGTCGAGCAGAAGGACATCAGCCAACTCACCAAGCAGTTCGACATGATCGGCAAACTGAGCAAGCAGATGGCCGGCATGGGCATGCTGGGCAAGGCCAAGGCGATGAAGGACATGTCGTCGATGGACCCCGCGGCGCTGATGAGCGGCATGGGTGGTATGGGCGGCATGCCGGGCTTCGGGCGCAAGGGCAACACGCAGACCGTGAGCCCCAAAGCGAAGTACAAGAAGCGGAAGAAGTAAACGCCCTTACGGCGTTCCTTCGGTTCCTTCCTCGCGTCCGCCTATCGGCAGCGGGTCGTCGGCTTTCCCTTCGACCCACGACTTGTAGCGCGGGAAGATCACATCCGTGATAAGGATCTTGATGCACGCGGCGATCGGGATCGCGATCAGCACGCCGTACACGCCCGCGAGCGCGCCTGCGCCGAGCACCGCGAACAGGATGACCGGCGTCGAGAGACCGACATTCTTGCCCTGGATCATCGGCGTCAGGACATAGTCGTCGAGCGTCTGGAACGCGAAGTAGACGATCGTGGGCCCCAGGATGATCCACCACCACGCGTACGGATCGGCGGCGCCCGACTGGTCGATGGCCATCGCGAGCATCGTCGCGGGCCAGCCGAGCAGCGGCAGATACGGGACCGCGCTGGCGATGCCGACGATAGGTCCGAACACGAACGGCGCCGGCACGCCGATCAGCGCGTACGCGACGGTGTAGCAGACGGACAGGATCAGCGCGATGGTGAAGCGCCCGCGGATGAACGACGCGATGGCGCGATCCATCTTGCGGATCGTGACGAGCGACCGTTCGCGATGCTTGGCCGGGATGAGTTGCGCGCCGAATTCCTTGACCGAGCCAAGCGAGATCGACCAGAAGAAGAAGAAGAACGGCGTAAGGAACAGATACTTGAACGCGAAGCCGCCGATCATGAGGAGCCACGCCCAGCCGATCTGGAAAACGCCGATTCCTCCGGCGGCGACCTTCTTGCTCAGCCCTCCGAGGTTCTCGCGCAGCAGGTTGCGCAGGAACGCGGCGTACTGCTGAAGAACGGTCCTGTCCTTGCCGGGCTCGCCGTCGAGCGAGGCGTCCGACCCGGCGCTCGCGTTCGTCCCATCATCGGACTGCGCGGCTGCGGGTTGCGTGCCGGACTCATCCGGAGGCGTTTCGGGCGGTCCGGTCGGCGCCTCCGGTTCGACGGTCGGAGGGGAAGGCGCCGCGTTCTCGCCGTCGGGCTTGCCGTTGGTGGCGGAACCGTTCGTCGCATCCTTCGCGGGCTCCGGGTCGCCCGGCTCGATGTTGATCTTCCCGCCGTCCTGGATGACGACCTTCACCTCGTCGCGTTCGAGGTACGACAGGAACCGCTCGGCCTTGTCGAGAAACTTTGGAAGGTCGTCGTCGAGGCTGTCGGCGAAGCGGAAGCCCTGCGTTACAGCGACGCCGATGCCGCCCGCCACGGGAACAACGACCACGATCGCGATCAGCGCGATGGCGGCGCCTGCGGCGAAGGCGCGGCTGGTGCGCTTCGCGAGCCACGAGATCGGCGGTTCGAGCAGGTACGCGAGGAGCAGCCCCAAGAGGAGCGGCACCGTCACGATGCTCATCTTGTAACCCAGCCCGATGAGCCAGAGCACGAGCAGGATGACGGCCACATCGCGCACCGGCTGGATCTGCCACAGGTGCAGGCGCGCAATGGAACGCGACGGCTTGGATTCGTCGCTGGGCTGATCGGTGGAGGGGCGCGTGGGCTCGCTCATGCGGCAATGAGCGTACCAAACGGGGCGATCGGCTGCCCGGAGGCGATCAGTTCGAACGCATCATCCCGAAGGCGTCGGCGAAGTCGTAGACGCCTCGGAAGTCCTCGATCGTGTCCTCGTCGGTCTTGCGCAGGAGCCCCGCCTCGACAAGGGTGAACACCACGCGGCCGAAGTCCTCGGTCGAGGCGATGCCCCACCGGGTCAGGACCAGGCGGGCGAGGCCGCCGAACTGGTGCACGGCGAGTTCACGCAGACCGAGGCACAGTTGGCGTCCGGAGACATGCCGCGACTCGTCGTCAAACAGGTCTTCGTTGGAGGCGTCCTCGCCGTGGAGCATCGTGATCGTGTGCTGGAGGCCTTCCTGCACGAAGATGAACGCCTCCGGCGCGAAGCCGGAACGCTTGCTCAGTTCACTGATGTCAATCACGGTCGAATCGAGCACGCGGATGCTCCTTGTTGTGCCGCCCACGCCCGGGCGGCGTCCCAGACCCCCAACTCTAGGCGGGTTCGGGGCCGGAATGCTCTATCGGCGCGTGGGGCGCTCCGGGTTGACAACACGACCCCCAACAGGCGCCGGTCGACTCAGAAACGGGCTCCCGGCAGCTACGAAACGGAGCGGGGCGGACACCCAGGGCTCTCCGGCCGAGTCGATGCCGATCCGCGGCGTCCGAATCACACCCCCCGACCGGACCCGTCGGGCGGTCGCCTCGTCGTGCTCCAGCGCGAGCGGCGAGCCGGGCGCAAGGAGATCCACGCCGTTGAGTTCCCGATCGACACGCAGCGCGGCGCAGAGTTTCGCCGGGCCGGAGCACAGGTCGCGATCGCGCAAGGACGCGGCCGGGCGTTTCCCCGCCCGATTGGCGCGCATGGGTTCGAGGCCGTCGATCGGCTCCAGCGCGCGGAGCAGCACGGCGACGCCTTCGTCTTCCTCGCCGCACACCACATTCATGCAGAAGTGCATGCCGTAGGTGAAATAGACATACGCGGTCCCGGCGCGCTTGTACATCGATTCGTTGCGCGGCGTGCGTCGACCACCGAAGGTGTGGGCCGCGCGGTCCTCGGCGCCGCAGTACGCCTCGGTCTCGACGATCACGCCCGCGAGTCGTGTCCTGTCTGGGAGCGTGCGCACGAGCGTCACGCCTATCAGGCGATCCGCGCAGGTCTCGGCGTCGACAGCGAGCCATTCACGCGACGCGGGCGCGCTGCTCATGCGTCTTCGCGAGCCCACAGACTGCCCTCGATCTCAAGCCGGCGTTTGTCGGAGAGCGCGAGCAACTCCGGCGACGACTCACTTTGCATGATCGCCTGCGCAGGAGTGCGCGAGCCGAGATCCCCCACTTCCACCGCGACGACGCCGAGCACTTCTCCGGGGCTGAGCGTGAACAGCGATCGGTTCAATCCCAGCGCGTGAGCGGGGATAGTCGTGATCATCTCGAGAAGCGAACCGGCCAGCGCCGCGTCGCGGTTCTGCTCCGCGTGATAGATCTCACGCGCGTCGTCGAGCGGCGATATGCGCTTCTCGTGCGCACGGGGGAGGTTGATGATCGAGTCCGTCCCCAGGCAGACGGGGACGCCCGCGTTGCGCAGGTCGCGCCAGCGGTGCTTGCCGATCTTGGGCGTGTGCCCGAAGTACTTATGCCCTCGCGCGCAGTATGCGACGCTCGCGCCCGCAGTGCGCAGCAGCCGGATGTCATCGTCGCTCAGGTCGTTCCCGTGCGCGAGCAGCCACCGCGAGGCGCTCGTCGTCGACGCGAACATTGCGGTCGGCGAACGCGCGGGCGGCTCGCTCCAGTTGAGCCCGATCGTCGCGAGGAAGTCGCGCATCGGGCCTTCACCGGCGGTCAGCAGACGCCGCTCTTCCAGCGACTCCGCCACATGCGTGCTCAGAGCGATACCGGTCGCCTCGCGCAGCCCCCCCGCCGCGCGGTAGACCTCGGGCCCGGCCGAGTACAGCGCGTGGGGCTGGAGCCCGAGCCGCACGCCGTCCGCGTCGATCGGCCCGGCCTCGGCGAGCACGCGCATCGCGTCGATCGTGCCCGCCTGCCGCTCACCGGTCCCGAAGAACTCCACGAAACTCACGCCGCACAACGGCGAGGCGCGCAGTTCATCGACCGGCTCGGTGCGCATGATCCCGGCGATGTCCCCCACCGCCGCCACCCCCCCCGCGAGGGACTTCTCGATTCCCAGCCGCACGCTCGATCGGATCGCCTCCGGATCGGTCGCCCGCTCGCGGATCACCATCTGCACCCACGACGCGAACCCCTGAGGCTGGGCCGGGTCGTAGGGACGGGGCCCGATGTGCGTCAGATCGAGGTGCGTGTGCGCGTTGGCGAACGCCGGGAGGAGAACCGTGTTCGGCATCTCGACGACTTCCGCGCCGCTCGCGTCGGCGTCGGCGAGAACCGTCCACACCCCCCGATCGCGCCGCAGATTGACACGCTGCCCGCCCGCGCACACCGCCCGGATCGCCCTCCCCTCTTTCGAGGGAAGACGGTTCCACCGCGCCAGCGCGTCCGGTCCCGAATGTCCGTTCTCTGCTTCTTTCATGCGAAAGCCAAAAATCCGCCGATCCTCGCCATGCCAACCTTACCCCTCCGGGCGTCACGTGGCGGATTTTCCGTCCCGAGACGCACGCGGCGGGCCGACACGGTATCCTCACCCCTCGATCGCGCAACTTCTGCCGATCCGGCCATCGACACACCCGACCGAAGCGTTCTTGGAGCCCACAACTATGCGCAGGCACACCCTCGCCGTGACCCTTCTCACCGCCGCCGCTGGCCTCCCCCTCGCCGGCTGCAACAGCAAGTACAACGACCTTGAGGCCACCTACCGGGCCAGCGAGGCGCGCAACCAGGAACTCGTCAACGAGAACAACGCCCTGCGCAACAACCTCGACATGCTGACCGGCCGCCTCGGCCAGTCCGACGAGGTCATGGGCGACGCCCTCGCCACCAACGCCGAACTCCGCGGCAACCTGCTCCGCCTTCAGGAGCAGTACCGCCAACTCGAGGAGCGCATGCGCAACCTCGACTTCGGCCAGGTGAACCCCGAGACCGACTCCGCGCTCCGCGCACTCGCCGCCCAGCACGCCGACCTCATCCAGTACGACTCGAAGCGCGGCATGCTCCGCTTCGCCTCCGACCTCACCTTCGGTTCCGGCTCGGCCGAGGTCCGCTCCGACGCCGCCAACACGCTCTCGCAACTCGCGCGCGTCCTCAACAACGCGACCGCCGTCGAGTACGACATCCAGATCGTCGGCCACACCGACAGCGTGCCCGTTTCCTCTGGCACCGCGCAGCGCCACCCGAGCAACACGCACCTTTCCGCGCACCGCGCCATCTCCGTCCGCGACGCGCTCGCCAACTCGGGCGTGAGCCGCAACCGCCTGCAGGTCGCCGGCTGGGGCGAGTACCGCCCCGCCGTCCCGAACAACCCGGGCCGCTCGGGCACCGCGCAGAACCGCCGCGTCGAGATCTTCCTCGTGCCCTCGACCGCCGACATGTACATGGCTTCGCCGACGCAGTCCGCGCCGTCGAACACCCAGCAGACCAACGCCCCCACCCAGCGCGAGATCGATCCCATCAAGTGATCTGATCACGCACGCATCGCACGCTTCACCCAACGCCGCTCACGCGGCGTTTTTTCTTTCCCACATCTTCCAATCAGAGCGCGGGGCGCGAGCACCGGGCGCAGACGCGCACCATCTTCCCGCGCCTGACAGAGCCTCGGGCGGAAGCACGAGGCAGGAGATGCTGCACACCAACAGCCACATGATCGCAAGCGGCTTCAACGACGCCGCGCGCCACTGGCGGCTCGCCCGCCAGTGCTCTTCCGTCTGCATCCCTCTCCGCCGATCCGAGCCCGACGCGCGAGCCGAGGGGGCCTCGGCGTGTTCGCGCACAGATACCCCGGTCTCGCGACC
>CAYGLT010000064.1:0-14132 GCA_964350875.1 uncultured Phycisphaeraceae bacterium
AGCCCGACCACGATCACCGCAATTTTTGCTGCCTTCGGCATGCTTGTTTGACACCATCCGTCGTCGGCTCTGGCCGCGACATCGAAGAACACATCTCAGAAGGGCGGCAATGGCCTCGGTCCGCCGAAACCCGGCTTCCCGCCCTGTGCAGGGGCGATCGACCGGCGGCTACGAAGTCGGAGTTAGACCCGGAGAGTTCGCCGCGATGACGGCCACCCTCTCCGGGCGGAAACGATAGATTGGCCGCCCCTCAGCGAATGTTCAGTTCTCGTGAATACGACTCTCGGCCCCACCGCGCCTTCCATGACGCGCTGAAGATCCGAACCGCGCACACCAGGCATCCATGCGACCAGCAAATATAGCCCAACAAGCCCTCCTCGTCGCGCTCCTCGCGATCCTTGGCGCATTCCTCATCGTGCCCGTCTGGCTGACGGTGCGCGGCGGGTTCGTGGTCGACCCCGTGACCGGGGACGGGTTTACCCTGCGCCACATCGCCCTGGTGTTCCGGGACCCGATCCTGCGCGAGGGGCTGTTCAACGCGCTCGCCCTCGCGGTCGTCACCACAACCCTCAGCGTGCTTATCGGAGCGCCCCTCGCGTTCCTCTCGGTGAGATACGCCTTCCCGTTCCGCAAGTGGTGGAACGCCGCCGTCCTTGTGCCCCTGATCATGCCCCCGTTTGTGGGTGCGATCGGGCTGAAGGCGATCCTCGGCCGCTTCGGCGCGCTGAACACCGCCCTCGGGACCGAGTGGGACATCCTCGGAGCCGCGCCGTTCTGGGGGGTGGCCATCGCCCTGGCGCTCCACCTCTATCCCATCATCTACCTCAATGTGACGGCCACCCTCGCGAACATCGACCCCGCCCTCGACGAGGCGGCCAACATCGCGGGCGGGTCGTTCTACCAGCGGATCGTGCGCATCCTCTTGCCGCTGCTCAGGCCCGGCCTGTTCGCCGGAGGGGCGATCGTCTTCATCTGGTCGTTCACCGAACTGGGCACGCCCCTGATCTTCGACTATTACGCGATCACCAGCGTGCAGATCTTCCGAGGGATCAAGGAGATCAACGCCTCGGCCATGCCGTACGCCCTGACGGCGGTGATGCTCATCCTCTCGGTGCTGTTCTACGCCTTGGGCAAGTTCGCGCTGGGCAAGGCCGGCCACGCGACGAGCGGCCGGGCCGCCCGCGCCGCGGAGGACAAGCGGCTCTCCCCGCCCATGGCCGCCCTGACCACCCTCGCGTTCGCCGTCGTGACGGTCCTCGCGCTGATGCCCCACCTCGGCGTCATCCTCGTGGCGTTCTCCGAGCCCGGCTCGTGGTACCGCTCCGTCCTGCCGCGTGAGTTCACCATCGAGCACTTCGTGAACGCCTTCGGCCACCCGCTCGCGTTCGGGTCGATGGCCAACTCGTTCAAACTCTCCCTCTCGGCGGCCCTGCTCGATATCGGGATCGGCATCCTCGTCGCCTACCTGATCGTGCGCACGAAGGTGCGCGGCCGGACCATCCTCGACTCGATGGTCATGGCGCCCCTGGCCGTGCCCGGGCTGGTGCTCGCCTTCGGGTATGTCGCGATGTCCCTCAACTGGCCGTTCCGACAGGGCGATCCGCTGGGCTTCCTGAACATCAGCATTCTGGGCGAAGACCCCAACCCCTTCCCGCTGCTCATCATCGCGTACGCGATCCGCCGACTGCCCTATGTCGTGCGCGCCGCGGTCAGCGGCCTCGAGCAGGTGCATGTCGAACTCGAAGAGGCGGCGCGCATCTTCAACGCCGGAACGGTGCGCATCTTCACGCGCATCATCGTTCCCCTGATCAGCGCCAACCTGATCGCTGGCGGTTTGCTCGCGTTCTCCTTCGCCATGCTCGAGGTCTCGGACTCCCTCATCCTCGCGCAGCAGGAACGCCACTACCCCCTCACCAAGGCGATCTACACCTTCTCGTTCCGCCTCGGAGACGGGCTGAACATCGCCAGCGCGCTGGGCGTCTGGGGCATGGCGTTGCTCGCGGCCACGCTCATCGGCGCTTCGCTGCTCATGGGCAAGCGATTGGGATCGGTGTTCCGGGCGTAGCGCTGCGCGATCAGCCGTTGCGGTTGAGCCAGTCGTGCGCCATGCGCTCGACCTTCTCGTACTGCTCGCGGAAGAACCGGGTGTACGCGATGCGGTGCTCGGCCGCGCGGTCGGCGTCGCGCCAGTCCTCGCGGATCGTGCGGTACTGCTCTTCGCAAAGCAGCACGCGTGTTCCGTCGGGCAGTTCGTGCATGGGCATCAGGAAGAACTCGTTCTCGAGTTCCTCGACGACAGCGGTGGGGGCGCCGGCGTCTTTCATTCTCCCGATCGCCCGCCACGCCGCGGCCTGCTCCTCGTGGATGTCGATGCTCGACGCCGACATGATCGGCGCGATCAGACTCCGCCATCCCTTCACGGGCGTGCGCGTCACGACCTCGAAGGGGCGCAGGTCCGAGTCGATGAAGCGCGCGCGGTAGTCGTCATAGAACGCGGGCCGCGCCGGCATGCGGCGCAGTTCGTGCTCCACGGGCCCCAAGCCGTCCGCCGGCGCCGCGTCGCCCAACCGCTCGCGCGACGGGAATTGCCACAGCGCCTGGCCCTCGTCGCTCAGCGTGAACTCGACGAATCGCCGCGCCATCGCCGGGTTCGGCCCGCCGCGGATGATCGAGATCGGGTCCGAATCGATGTAGGTCATGCCGGGCGGATCGATGAACCCCACGCGCGATTCCTCGGGCGAAGCGCCCGGGGGCGCCACCGCCTGGCTCTGGAACCGCCCGTAGAACCCGATCGAAAGCCCCGCGGCGGCCTCGCCCATGCTCACCTCGATCGGCGCCTTCTGGGACGAATCCGCGAACGAGTGCGCGTTGGCGCACATCGCGCGAAGCACGCGCCAGCCCTTGTCGAACCCGTAGTGCGACAGGATCGCGTCGTAGGTCGTCGTCACGCTGCCGCTCTGGCGGGGATCGGTGAGCGCAAGCCAGCCCTCGTACCGGTGATCGGTGAGCGCTTCCCAGTCGGTCGGGTCGGGCAGCCCCTTGGCGCGCAGGAGGTCGCGGTTGTAGACGATCCCGAAACTCGTGAGCGCCGATCCGATCCAGAACTGTTCCGGATCCGCGATCGGTCCGGGGCCGATGACATTGTCGCCGAACCAATCCGACATCTGTCCGTCGTCGAACCCCGCCGGCTCGCTGATCGCGATGGTCGTGCGTTCGCCGTCCGGGAGCACGACCTCCACGCCGCGCTTCAGCAGATCGTGCTCGTACGACCCGCCCCCGAACAGCAGGTCGTACGACATCGCGCCGGGCATCGCCTCGCCATCCGCGTCGACCTTCCCGTCGCGTGCCGCCGCCTTGAACTCCGCGCGGAGCAGGTTCTGGATCTCCGAGGTCCCGCCCGGCGCGCGGAAGTCGACGAACACCGGCTCGCCGAACTCACGCTCGTGCCATTCGGAGAACGCGCGTCCGAACTCCGCGCGGATCTGCTCGCTGTGCGGCGTGATGACGATCAGCCGCGCCGTGCCCGCGTCGGGCTCGACCACCTTCGCCGGGCGCAACGCGAGAGGAACGCCCAGCAACGCCGCGAACACCGCAAGAATGACCAGTCGTGCAAGCATGCGGCAACTGTAGTTCGCCCTCCCTCTACAATGGCCGCTCGTCACCCGCCTCTCGGAAATTGAACAGTGCTCGCCGATGTCCTCCTGCTCATCCTCTCGCTCGTCCTCCTGACCGCAGGGGCCGAGGTCCTCGTCCGCGGCGCCGTCGTCCTCGCGCTGAGGCTCGGGGTCTCCTCCTTCTTCGTCGGCCTCACGATCGTCGGCTTCGGGACCTCGGCGCCCGAACTCGCCACCGGCATCGCCGCGGGCCTCGACGGCAAGCCCGACATCGTGATGGGCAATGTCGTCGGCTCCAACATCCTCAACATCGCGCTCATCCTCGGGCTGGCCTCGCTCGTCAGGCCCACGCCCGTCCGCACCTCGCTCGTCAAGGCCGAGGTCATCGCCGTCATCGCGATCTCGTTCGTCGTCTGGATCCTCGCCTACACGGGCGGCGGCATGACGCGCGTCGAGGGCGCAGCGCTCTTCGCCATCCTCATCCTGTTCCTGATCCGCGGGTACATCGTCGGCCGGCGTGAAGGCGCCGATGTCGACCCCGTCGTCGAGACCATCGCGCACACCGCCGACGACCCGACCCCGGCGCAGCCGACGCTCCGTCAGCGCCTCGGCAAATCCCCGCTGTTCAACCTCTCGCTGGTCCTCGTGGGCCTCGTGACGCTCACGCTCTCTTCACGCCTGCTCGTCGATTCCGCGTCCTCCATCGCGCGCACCCTCGGCGTCTCCGAACTCGTCATCGCGCTCACCATCGTCGCGGGCGGCACATCGATGCCCGAACTCGCGACCTCGGTCATGGCCGCGATCCGCAAGCAGTCCGACATCGCCGTGGGCAACATCCTCGGGAGCAACATCTTCAACCTGTGCTGCATCCTGGGCATCGTCTCGATGATCGCCCCGCCCTCGGTCAGCGAGCAGATCCTCTGGCTGGACGCGCCCGTGATGCTCGTCCTCTCCCTCGCGCTGCTCCCGATCCTCTTCACCGGATCCCGTATCTCTCGGGCCGAGGGGCTCGTCCTGCTCACCGCGGTCGTCGTCTACACCGTGGCGCTGTTCACCGTCGCGCCGAAGTGGTTCCCAACCCCGGTTCCCGCCGCCGAGGAGCCGGTTGCGATAGCGACCGGGCATTCTCTATATTGATTCTCCGGAATTCACCGCTTCGGGGCGCCATCGTGGGGCGCGCTGATATCTCTGGAGGTCGAATCATGCACAGTCTCCGTCAACTGGCACGCGCGGCGCTTCTCACCTCGCTCGTTTCGTTGTGCGCCTTCGCTCCCGAACCCGCCGAGCAGCCCGACATCGCCCCCGACGCGATCCACTCGCTCGAAGCCACCGACCTGCACAATGTCATCCGCTACGGCCAGGGAGTGGTCGGCGGATCGGCCCCCGACAGCGTCGAACAGTTCGACGCCCTCGCCGCCATGGGCGTGAAAACCATCCTCTCCGTCGACGGCGCAACGCCGATGGTCGAAGTCGCCGAGGCGCGCGGCATCCGCTACATCCACATTCCCACGCAATACGCGGGCGTGGGAACCAAGGAATCGCTCCAACTCGCCAAGGCGCTGCGCGACGCGCCGCGACCCATCTACATCCATTGCCACCACGGCAAGCATCGCGGCCCCGCCGCCGCCGCACTCGCGCTCGTCCAACTCGGCGAGATCGACAACGAGGTCGCGCTCCAACTCCTCGTCGACGCCGGAACCTCGCCCTCGTACCCCGGTCTCTACGCCTGCGTGCGAGAAGCCAAACCCGTGGCCGCGACGACACTCAACGATCCCGCCATCGACCTCCCGAGCGTCGCGACCGTGTCAGGCATGGTCGGGCACATGGCGGCGATCGACCGCCACTTCGACAATGTGAAACTCCTCCACGCGACCGAGTGGGCCGTGCCGAAGTCTCACCCCGACCTCGTCCCCGCCGCCGAGGCGGGCGTGGTCGAGAACCACCTTCGCTCGCTCCTGAGCGACAAGTCGATGCTCGAGTACGACGACGCGTTCGTGAGCGAGATGCAGGAGTCGCAGATCCTGGCGAAACTGCTCGAGGACTCCCTCGCGCAGAACGACCTGACGCAGGCCAACACCCACTTCGCGCGGCTCGTCGCTTCGTGCTCTCGATGCCACGATGTCTACCGCAACGAGGTCGCCGTCGACTGAGCCGGCAAATCAGTCGCGGAGCGCCGCGAGAAACTTCGCCGCGCTCTCGCCCCGGTCGATCGACTCGATGAGCGCCGATCCCACGATCGCGCCGTCGCACACGCCGCGCAGCGCGTCGACCTGCTTCTTCGACCTGATCCCGAACCCCGCGCACACCGGCGCGTCGCCGAGTCCCCGCAGCGACCGCAGGTATGCCATCGGGTCGGCGCGCGAACCTGTTTCCGCGCCGCCCGTCACGCCCGTCGTCGTCACCGCGTACAGGAACCCGCCGGTGCACCGGGCGAGTTCACGCGTGCGCTCCTCCGGAGTCACGGGCGTCACCATGTTCACGAGCGCGACGCCCTTTGCCGCGAGCGCATCGCGCACGGGCGCGCTCTCTTCGAGCGGCAAGTCGGGGATGATCAGCCCCGCAACACCCACTTCGTTCGCAGCGGGCGCCAGCGCGTCGATCCCGAATCGCACGAACGGGTTGAGGTAGCCCATCAGCACGAGCGGCGCCTTCACCTCGCCGCGCACCGCGCCGAGTTCGTCGAGGATCCAGCGCAGGCTCACGCCCTGTTCGAGCGCGACGCGCGACGCGTTCTGGATCGTCACGCCGTCGGCCATCGGGTCGGAGAACGGGACGCCGACCTCGACGACATCCGCCTCGCTCGCGACCTCGCGCAGGAGATCGCGGAACGCGCGCTTGGTCGGGTGACCGGCGCAGATATACGCGACCAGCGCCACACCGCGCGCGTCACGGGCCTTGCGCACCGCGTTCTCGATGTTTGCTGCGCCGCTCATCGGCCCGCTCCCTTCGGCGGGTGCTTCGCGAGGATCGGCATGTCCTTGTCGCCGCGCCCCGACAGAAGCACGACGATGCGCGATCCCGGGTGTTCGCGCGCGAGCATTCTCGCGGCCGCGAGCGTGTGGCTCGGCTCGAGCGCGGGGAGAATCCCCTCAAGCCGGCAGCACTCGTCGAGCGCGTCGAGCGCTTCGGTGTCGGTTGCGCCCATGTACTCGACGCGGCCGCACCACCGCAGAAACGCGTGCTCGGGACCGACGCCGGGGTAATCGAGCCCCGCGCTCACCGAGTGGCTGTCGAACACCTGCCCGTTCTCATCCTGGAGCAGCAGCGAGTAGCACCCGTGCAGCACGCCGGGCGTGCCCGTCGCGATCGTTGCGCTGTTGTCGCCCGGCTTGGGGCCGCGGCCGCCCGCTTCCACGCCCACGATGCGCACCGACTCGTCGGCGAGAAAGCCGTGGAACATGCCGATCGCGTTGCTCCCGCCGCCCACGCACGCGAGCACGGCGTCGGGAAGCGAGCCCGCGTCGCGGAGGATCTGTTCGCGCGATTCACGACCGATCACGCTCTGGAGTGTGCGCACGATCCACGGGAACGGGTGAGGCCCGACGGCCGACCCGAGCAGGTAGTGCGTGCGATCGGGGTCGCTCACCCAGTCGCGCAGCGCCTCATCGATCGCCGCGCGGAGCGTGCGATCGCCGCTCTCGACGGGCCGGACCTCCGCGCCGAGCCGCTTCATGCGCATCACATTCGGCGCCTGACGCTCGACATCCTCGGCGCCCATGTACACGACACAAGGCAGGCCGACCCGCGCGCAGGCCGCGGCCGACGCAACACCGTGCTGACCCGCGCCGGTCTCGGCGATGATGCGCGTCGCGCCGATGCGCTTCGCGAGCAGCGCCTGGCCCAGCGCGTTGTTGATCTTGTGCGCGCCCGTGTGCGCAAGGTCTTCACGCTTGATCCAGATGTCCGCGCCCCACGCCTCGCTCAGATTTGGCGCGAAGCACATCGGCGTCGGCCTGCCGATCCACGCGCGGCCCTGCTTTGCGATCTCGTCGAGGAACGACGGATCGGCGAACGCCTCGTCGGCCGCACGCTCCAGACGCGTGATGGCGGGCATGAGCGTCTCGGGCACGAAACGCCCGCCGAACGGGCCGTACCGGCCGTTCGCGTCGGGGTACGAGCCGTCGAGAAGCCGCGCGAGTTCGGCGCGGGCGTCGGTAGGGGGCGCGAGTTCTTTCGCGAGTGTCATCGTCATGGGAGGGAGCGCTCCGCCTCGCGCACGGCGCGAAGGAATTGATGGATGCGTGCGGGATCTTTCTGGCCGCGCGAGTGCTCGACGCCGCTGGAGACATCAACGCCGTAGGGCCGGACGCGCTCGATCACCTCGGCGACATTGGATGGGTTGAGCCCGCCCGCGAAGATCACGCGCGATCGGACGGAATCAGGCAACGCGAGAACAGCGTCAAACGCGATTCGTTCGCCCGCTCCGGAACGCGCCCCCTCAAGCAGGACTGTCAGCGACGAGTCGAGCGCATCGCGCAGGCGTCGGTCGAGTGACTCTCCAGCGCGGACAACGGGGAGGCGCATCGCCGTCGGGACGCACGCGGCGCCTTGTTCGAAGTCCTCCGCGTCGGTCTGCACGAGGTCGAGAGGGAGCGCATCGAGGACTTCGATCACATCATCCTCGGAAGGGTGCAGAAACACCCCGACGCGAGCGACGAACGCGGGAACGCGCGCGAGCAGCGTCGCCGCGTCGTCGATGCTGATCCTGCGCGGCGACTCGGCGAAGACGAACCCGACGGCGTCCGCGCCGCCCTCGATCGCGGCGTCGACGGCTTCGCGAGTGCGCAGGCCGCACACCTTCACACGGAACGCGCTCACGGCCGTGTCCCCGTTCGTTCGGCGACACCGAGTTCGCCCGAGATGAGCATCGCGCTCGCGAGTTCCTCGGCATCGCCCGCACGCATGAGCGCAGTTCCCACGAGCGCCAGGTCGTAGCCCATCGCCCCGGCGTTCCGCGCGTCCTCGGCCGTGCGCAGGCCGGACTCGGCGACGCGCCGACGGTCGCCGGGGAGCATTGCGACCAGCCCGGCGAGTCGCTCCTCGCGCACTTCGAGCGTCGAAAGATCGCGTGTGTTCACGCCGACGAGCACTTCCGGAGTGTTGCTGCGGTGAATGAGCGTGTCGCTGGCCCGTTCGCAATCTCGCTCGTCGAAACATTCGAGCAGGATGAACAGTCCGAGCGACGCCGCCCGATCCAGCATGCGCGGCAGGGCGCTGTCGTCGAGCATCCTCGCGATAAGCAGCGCGCCCGACGCGCCGAAGGCGCGCGCTTCGGTCAACTGAATCGGATCAACCAGGAAATCCTTGCGCATCGTCGGCGTCTCGACGGCGTCGCTGGCCGCGGCGAGCAGTTCGAGCGAACCCCCGAACGCGTCCGGCTCGGTCAGCACGCTGATCGCCGACGCGTCGGCGTCCGAATAGCGTCGCGCCTGCTCGACAACCCGCGCGGCGTCGTCTTCGGCGTGTGCAATACGCCCTTCGCTGGGCGACGCGAGTTTGATCTCGGCGATGAGCCCGAACGCTGAGCCGGGGATTGGCTTCGGCGCCGGCCGGGCCGCGATCATCGCGCGCAGTTCCGTCTCGGGCAGCGCGGCCGCGGCTCGTCGCTGAGACGACGCGCCCATCTCGGCGAGAAAGTCCCGTGCGCTCATGCCGAACGCTCCTTGCCGCAGACCTCGCGCAGTCGTGTGAGGAGTGACGCCGCGCGCCCGTTGTCGATCGTCGTGCTCGCGGTGGTCAGCCCGTCGGCGAGATTCGGCGACATGCCGCTCACCTCGAGCGCGAGCGCGCAGGAGAGGCAAAGCGCGTCACGGTGAGGCGATCGTTCGCCTTCGAAGACTCGCGTCAGCGCGTTCGCGTTGTGCGCCGGGTCGCCGCCGCGGAGCGATTCGGGATCGCAACGCGTGAGCCCGTACGCGGAGGGATCGCGGATCTCATGTTCGACCCTGTTCGGGCGCACATCGAACAGATGGAACGGGCCCACGGGCGTCGGCTCGTCCCACGCGGGGGCGCCGTGGACGACGAACACACGCTCGATATCCAGCCCGCTGACGGCGTCGGCCATCAGCCGTGCGGCGTCGAGGGAATACGCGCCGAGCACGGCGAACGGGGGCTGCGCCGGGTTGGTCAGCGGCCCGAGGATGTTGAAGATCGTGCGCACGCCGAGCGTTCGACGGACCTGCGCGACTCTCGCGGCGGCTGGGTGATGGTCCGGCGCGAAGAGGAAGCAGAACCCGGTTGCTTCGAGCGAACCGGCAAGCGAGGCGGACGATCCATCGCCCCGTGCGCCGAGATGCGTCAGCAGATCCGCGGCGCCGCTGCGCGACGAGATGGAGCGGTTCCCGTGTTTCACGATCGGCAGGCCGCACGCCGCGGCGAGCAGCGCGGCGCCCGTGCTGATGTTGAAGGTATGCGAGCCGTCTCCGCCCGTGCCGACCAGGTCGCACGCGCGGCTTCGGATCGACTCTGGCAATTCCGGGCGCACGGCAAGGTCGCGCATGGCCCGCGCGAAGCCCCGCACCTCATCGGCCGATTCGCCCTTCATGCGCAGCGCGGTCAGCAGCGCGCTGGCGATCACCGGATCGGTGTCGCCTTCGGCGAGTTCACGCGCCGCTTCGTACGCCTGCAATTCCGCCAGGTCTTCTCTGCGCAGCAGTTGTTCGAGCGCGTCGTTCAGCATCGGAGGAAGTTCTCCAGCATGCGCTTGCCCATCGGCGTCAGGACGCTCTCGGGATGAAACTGCACGCCCTCGATGGGCAGGGTTGTGTGGCGCACGCCCATCAGTTCGCCGTCGTCCGAACGCGAGGTGGCGACGAGCGAGGCGGGCAGTTCGTGCTCGAACGCGGCGAGCGAGTGGTACCTCCCGACCTCGATATCCGCTGGGAGTTCGGCGTACACGCCCTTGCCGTCGTGGCTGATGCGCGACGGCTTCCCGTGCATCAGCCGCTTCGCGTGCTTCACCGGGGCGCCGAAGAGTTCGCAGATCGCCTGATGACCGAGGCAAACGCCGAGGATCGGCGCGCGTTCCGAGAACGCCTCGACGATTGCCATGCTGTTCCCCGCCTTTCGGGGGTGGCCCGGGCCGGGCGAGATGACCACATGCGTCGGATTGAGTTCGAGACACTGCGCGGCGGTCCGTTCGTCGTTGCGCACGACGATCAATTCCGCTCCCGTCTCGCGCATCATCTGCACAAGGTTGAAGGTGAACGAGTCGTAGTTGTCGATCATCAGCACGCGAGGGTTCACAGGCCGCCCTCCGCAAGGCGCAACGCGGCTTCGAGTGCGCCCACCTTCGCGCGGACTTCGTCGTGCTCGGCCTCGGGCACGGAGTCCGCGACGATCCCGGCGCCGGCCTGATACGCGTAGCGCCCGTTGTCGAACACAACCGTGCGGATGCAGATGGCCTGGTCCATATCGCCCGACTTCGAGAAGTAGCCGACGGTGCCCCCGTAGAGCCCGCGCTGAACGGGCTCGAGTGCATCGATGATCTCCATCGCGCGGACCTTCGGCGCGCCGACGAGCGTGCCCGCGGGGAACGCGGCCGCGAAGAGATCGAACATGTCCTTCCCGGGTTCGAGTTCGCCAGCCACTCCCGACACAAGGTGCATCACATGGCTGTAGCGTTCGATCACTCGGTACGGGTCGACGCGGATCGTCCCGGGACTCGCGACGCGGCCGAGGTCGTTGCGCGCCAGGTCCACGAGCATGACATGCTCGGCGGCCTCCTTCGGATCGGCGAGCAGTTCGGCCTCGAGCGCGTGGTCGTGCTCGTCGTCGTCGCCGCGCGGGCGGGTCCCCGCGATGGGCCGCAGGTGCGCCACGCCCGATTGCAATTTCACCAGCGCTTCGGGGGACGAGCCCACGATGTTCAGCGGCCGCTCGTTCGCGTTGGGCAGATCGAGGAAGTACATGTACGACGAAGGGTTGAGCAGGCGCAGCGCGCGGTAGACCTCGAACGGGTCGGAGCGGTGTTCGCCCTCGAAGCACACGCTCAGCACGAGTTGGAAGACATCCCCGTCGACGATGTGGTCTTTGACCGCGGCGACGCGCGTGAGGAACTCCTCGCGCGAGAGCGAGGGTGTCGGTGGCGCGTGCCCCGTGCGCACGGGAGCGGGGGGCATGGCGCCGCGCAGGGCGTGGATGATCTCGCGGCGGAGCGATTCGCGTTCCCATTCCTCGCCCGAGTGGAGCAGGGCGACGCGGCGCGTGAAATGGTCGAAGACCAGCAGGGATCGCGGCGCGACATAGGACGCCCACAGCGCGTCGTCGCGTGCGCGGGCCGTGGTCGGCAGGCGCTCGAATCGGCGCACGATGTCGTATCCGCTGGCGCCTACGAGCCCGCCCGTGAAGGGGAGCCCGGTGTCCGTCGGCGCGAGCAGGGGGGCGAGGTCGAGCGCCTCGCGCAGCGCACCGAGCAGGTCGGCACGAGACTGAGGCGCAGCGCGCGACTCGCCGTTGAGCGTGAGCGTCCGCTCCGTCAGCGTGAGCGACACGGCTCGTCCAAGCCCGAGGAACGAATACCGCGCGAGGCGGGCGCCGCCCTCGACGCTCTCGAGCAGGAACGATGGCTCGTACCCGGCCGCCTGGAGTTTGCGGAACGCCGACACGGGTGTGTCCAGATCGGCGGCGATGTCGAATGGGGGCTTCATGAAGGGCTTCGCGTGATCGGAGGTTCGTGTGAGTTGCGGCGTGTGGGGGAGAACTGCCGGGACACGAACCGCCTGGGCCCGTTCCCGATTGTCGGTCGGAAGGGCCCTGATCGGCGAAGATCAGATGTTCGAGGGATAACCCGAGGCCGCTTCCTTAGGGAGCGCGCCACCACCAGCCAAGAACGGTGTAGATGCGGGTCATTGCGGGCCCATTCTGACCTCGCCCGGCGATGTGTCAAGCGTTTTTCCCGATCCTGAATACATCGCTCCGCCGGGGCGTTCGCTCATGGTCTCGACAGCAAGCACCCCCCGAGTCGCCCGACCGCGTCCCGTGCGCGGGCGTCGAGGGTCGGAGAGGAACGAGGTACACGGACCATGACCGAGCAACTCGCACTTCACGCCAACCGGACTCGGACCGGGTCTCACCACAAGGCGGCGACGATCGTCTCGTGGGTCTTGCAGATCGTCGCGGCAGCGATTTTGGCGCAGACGCTGTTCTTCAAGTTCACGGGGGCCCCGGAAGCGCAGCACATCTTCTCGACGCTGGGCGTGGAACCATGGGGCCGGTACTTCACCGGGGGTGTCGAACTGGTCGCGGTCGTGCTGTTGCTCGTCCCGCGGACGGTGATCTTCGGCGCCGCCCTGGCGGTGGGGCTCATGCTGGGAGCGATCGGAAGCCACCTCGGCCCGCTCGGGATCGAGGTTCTGGATGACGGCGGGCTTCTGTTCGGGTTGGCGGTGGTCACCCTGCTTGCCTCGGTGGGGGTTCTGCTTCTCCGGCGCGCCCAGATTTCCCAGTATGTCGCGCGGCTGGCTCGTCAAGGTTAAGTTGCTTATTTGCATGCACATACGCGGCAGCGGTGTTCAGCGATCAGAAACCGGAAAGCGTGGTCGAAGGGGTTCGGTCGGACCGGGGGTTTTTTTGGATCAGACCGAACAAGGGTCTTGCATCTCGCCCGGTTCCGTGTAGAGTGCTCGTGGAGCGCCTCCGTAGGAAGGGGCGTTCCATGTTGGTGTCAGGGAAGGAATGCGTCACCTCCGAACCCTGAATCAGCACTGGTGGGCAACCGTTCTGCGCGGGTTGCGCGAGCGGAGTTTCAGTAGGTTCGTGCACGCATGATCTGCGTGCGCATGGGTTTGAACCCAGGAGAGAAGAAATCATGACCAAGATTCTTGCTACGGCTGCCGGTCTCGCTCTCGCCGCTGGCGCGATGGCCAACCCCGCCCTCAGCCTCGCCCCCGGTGCGAGCATGGACAACGTCGGCGCCCGCGCCGCCACCAACGCCGTGACCACCTTCGATGTCACCGGCATCATCTCGTTCAACGGCCAGGGCGACATCGGCAACACCGTCGTCGACCTCGACCTCGCCGCCGCCCTCGGCTACGCCTCGGGCACCTCGATCACCATGACCTCCGTCGGCTGGGACGTCACCCTGACCTCCTTCGGCGCTTCGTGGCTCTCCGAGATCGCGGTCAGCTTCGGCGACACCTCCGGCGCCCCGGCCCCGATCTTCCTGCGCCCCGGCGCCGGCTCCGACTTCCCCGGCACCAGCACCCCCTTCAGCTCGGGCGGTCAGGTCCAGTTCGATTCGATCCCCCTCCCCGACATCATCCTCGCCGACGGCGTGCTCCGCATGGAGTTCTTCGAGTCGTTCGACGACGACGCGCTGCTCGATGACGGTATCTGGGAGAGCGGCACCCTCAGCATCGGCACCTTCGAGCCCCTCGTTCCGGCTCCCGGCGCCGCCGCTGTCCTCGGCCTCGCTGGCGTCGCTGGCCTGCGTCGCCGTCGCTAATTAGGCGTTCCCCAAGTTTGTTCTCAGACGATTCGCAGGAGCCCCGGACTGTCACCGGGGCTCCTGTCTTTTTT
>CAYGLT010000065.1:0-14044 GCA_964350875.1 uncultured Phycisphaeraceae bacterium
GGGGCCGCGAAGCGCAACGCACGCGGCAGGACCGCGAAGACGAAACGCTCCGATTCCACGCCCTCGCCGTCGAGATGAAAACGCATCGCCGGGCTGACTTCGACGACGAGATTCGACGCGCTGAAGCGCACGACCCCGGGCGAATTCTCGTGCGCGCCGAGGATGAGTTCGATGCTCCCGGCGACGAGTTCGGCCGTAGTCTGCTGAGGCGCGATGAATACATCAAACATGCCGTCGCTCGGAGAGGCCGAGGGGGCGATCGGGATACCTCCCCCGATGCGGCCCGAGTTGGCGATGGCGATCGCGTGGGCTTTGCCCCGGAATGAACGCTCTCCGACGGTGAGTCGCACGGTGAAAACCGGCGCGTCGAGCACCTGCTTCGCGGCGCTGATGAAGTAGGCGATAGGCCCCCACTTCTGCTTGGCGCCCGCGTCGATCTCGTCGTGAATGGCTTCGTTCAACCCGCCGGCGGCGGCATTGACGATCAGGTGTTCTGACTCTGGCGTCGCGCACCGGATCAGATCGACCGAAGCGAACTGCGCGTGGAGCGCGATATCGAGGGCCGCGCCGCAATCGCGGAGCGGAATGCCGAGCGCCCGCGCGAAGTCGTTGCCCGTGCCCAGCGGCAAGAGCCCGATCCCGATGTCGGCGTTTGCCCCGATACCGTTGACGACCTCGTGGAGCGTGCCGTCACCCCCGGCCGCGATGACGCGTTCGTATCCCCGATCGCGGGCCTCACGCGCCAAACGGGCGGCGTCGCCCTCCCGCGAGGTGAGACAAAGTTCACAGTCGGCCCGCGCCGCGGCGGCCCGGATGTCGGCCTCGGCGGCCTCGAACGATCCCGCGTTCGGGTTGGCGATGATTCGGGCGTGCATCGTGGGGGTGATCAGCGTATTCGCGCGGCCGTCGGCCCGCGCGGGCGGGGTTGCGTCGATATCGTGAAGGGATGCCCCCGCGCCGCCCCATCAGCGAATCGCTGAAACTCGCCGCCGCCGCGACCCGGTCGGGTCTGCGTCGGTACCCTCGCGTGCTGCTGCACTCGCTGCGCGACGGCCTGCGACCGGGCGAGGGCTCCGACGAGAACGGCGTGACCGAGGGGTTCCACGCGATCTATGACCTCGACAACGCGGTGTCGTGGCTCGGGCACGGGAGCGTGCTGCTCCGCCTGGGCGGGAATGAGGCCCTCGTCGATCCTGTTCTGTCCTCGCGCATCGGGCCGCGGATCGGGAAGATGACGGTCGGCCCGTCGCGGCTGGCCCCGGCGCCGATCACAACGGACAATCTCGAACCTGCGGAAGCGGTGCTCATCACCCACGCGCACTTCGACCATCTCGATCGCCCGACACTGGAACGGATCGCGAACGATCATTGCGTCGCCGTCGTTGCGCGGGGGCTGACGCCCTTGATCCCGCGCGGCTTCAAGCATGTGCTCGAACTGGACTGGGGCAACACGATCGAACTGGACACCTTCGCGGTGCGCGCTGTTGAGCCCGCCCACTGGGGCGCGCGGCGGGCGCTGGACCGCGATCGCGGGTTCAACGCGTACCTGGTGGAGTCCGACGCGGGTGCGTGCTTCGCCGCGGGTGACTCGGCGCACACCCGCGCGTTCGATGGCGTGGGACCGGTCGATCTCGCGATCTTCGGCATCGGCGCGTACAACCCGTGGGAGCACGCGCACGCGACTCCCGAGCAGGTGTGGGACATGTTCACGGCGATGGGTGGCGCCGACGAAAGTTCCGGGGGTTCGACACTGCTGCCGATCCACCATTCGACCTTCGAACTCTCCGACGAGCCGATCGACGAACCGATGCGTCGCTTGCTCAAAGCCGCGGGAGAGCAGGAAGCCCGCGTGCTGCGCGCAACCCCCGGTGAGGTCTTTGAACTGATCACTCGGCCCGCTCGGCGCAGCGGCGACAATCCCGAGGCATGATCAGAGCAGCGGGCCGAAGAGGCGCGCGATGTGCTCTCCCGCTTTCTTGAGCGGCGAGCGTTTCGCCCACGCGCCGATCAAGAGTTCCTCGGAGTTCTCGATGTACTTCGTCTGGAGCCAGCGGACCTGACTCGCGAAATCGGTGTCGTAGAGGAACAGCGACGCCTCGAAGTTCAGCCAGAAACTGCGCATATCGAGGTTCACCGAACCGATCATCGCGAAGCGGCGATCGACGGTGATCGTCTTTGAGTGAAGCAGGCCGTTCATGTGGCGCTGGATCTTGACGCCCGAGCGCAGCAGGTTGCCGTACTCGGACTTGGCGGCGAGCGCGACGAGTGGCGAGTTCACCTTCCTCGGGACGACGAGCGTGACATCCACGCCCCGGCTGGCGGCGGCGATGAGCGCGCCGCGGGTCGCGTCGTCGGGGACAAAGTACGGCGTGGTGATGATGAGTTCTTCGCGCGCAGCATAGATCGTCGTGAGGATCGCCTGCTGGATCGCGAGCGGCCCGGACGCCGGGCCGGAGGGTGTCAGTTGCACGA
The DNA here is from genome assembly GCA_964350875.1 of uncultured Phycisphaeraceae bacterium. Taxonomy (GTDB): domain Bacteria; phylum Planctomycetota; class Phycisphaerae; order Phycisphaerales; family UBA1924; genus JAHBXC01. The sequence goes on from CAYGLT010000065.1 coordinate 2,473, forward strand.
CGCCGCCCTCGGCGATGTCTCCGAGGTCTGGGAGGTATTCGTCGAGCGGGTCGACGCGCTCGTGCGTGTCCAGTTCCCAGTCGCGCAAGAACATCACGCTGGTCGCCTGTGCGGCGGGACCCTCGATGCGCACGCTCGCGTCGATCCACGGTCCGGGCCCCTCGGTTCCACGGACATTGAACGACGAATCGTTGAGGTTCTGGCTCCCGATGTACGCGACGCGCCCGTCGATGACCGTTGCTTTGCGGTGGTTGCGCAGATCGAGACGCACGAGCAACGCGCGGAACGCGTTGACATAGAGCGCAGCGACGACCTTGGCGCCCGCTTTCTGCATGCGGCGACGGTCGGCGCTTCCCAGGAACTCCTTGCTGCCCACGGCGTCGACGAGGACGCGGCACTGCACGCCGCGCTCGGCCGCGCGGACGATCGCGTCGGCGACCCTGCGCGGGCCGTCGCCCTGCACCGACCAGATGTAGTAGCACATGTGGACATGGTGCTGCGCGGCGTCGATGTCTGCGACGATGGCGTCGAGCAGTTCGTCGCTGTCGCCGATCAGTTTGAGCGTGTTCCCCCTGAGGGGTGGGATGCCGGTGACGGACCCGCAGAGACGCGCGACCTGATCGAACGGCTCGCACTCGTCGGTCCAGTCGGTGGCGCCGCCTTTCCAGCGGGCCATCGCGCGTTCTTCGAGGTCCGCGTCGATCGTCGCGTGGCGCGCGACGCGCCTGCTTCCCAAACGGTTCTCACCGATAAGGAGGTACAGGAACGGACCGACGAACGGGAGGAAGACGAGCAGGAACGACCACGCGAGCGTGGTGGAGACGGTGAGTTTGCGCGAGAGGACGCGACCGATCAGCGCGATGCGCAGCGCGTAATCGCAGACCAGGATCGAGAGCGGCAGCCACGCGAACATCGCGGCAGAGGATACCGGCGTTGTCGGATCGCGTCGCGGTCAGCCCCGCGCGTGCCAGGCGGCGAGCACCTCGGCTTCGCGCTCAGGCGCCAGCCCGGCGCGGATCTGTGCGCGGCGTTCCTCGGGGAGCGTGTTCCACCAGTCGAGCGTGGCGCGGACGGTGTCCGCCAACGGGCGACACTTGAGCCCGTTGGCCATCGCCTTCGCGCTGCTGATGCGCCCGAACGCGGCGTAGTCGCCTTCCTGAGGGACCCAGCAGGTCATGTCCTGCCACGGGCGCACCGACTGCTCGGTCAGGAACTCCGCGTCCGCCCAGACGAAGGTGGCGTCGGAGCCGCTGACCTTCTTGCAGGTGGTGAGGAGGTCTTTCATCGTGCGCGTGCCCATCGGTGAATCGGCGTTGTAGACGCCCGTGATGTCGCGCTCGATGGTGTGGATGATGAAGTTCGCGAGGTCGCGCACATCGATCTGCTGGACCTGCGTCGAACCATCGCCCGGCGCCAGAACCTCGCCGCCCTTGGAAACACGGACGGGCCAGTAGGTGAAGCGGTCGGTCGGATCGCCGGGGCCGACGATGAGGCCGGGACGGATGTTGGTGACCATGCCCGGGAGTGTTTCTTCGGCGGCCTTCTCGCACAGCGCCTTGAGCGGGCCGTAGGTGAGCCCGTTCACCTCTTCGACGGTCTCGTCCTCAATGGTCCCGACGGGCGCGTTCTCGTCCATGCCCGGGGTGGGGAACACGCCGTAGACCGAGATCGTGGAGATCAGCACATACTGCTGGACGTGGCCTTTGAGCAGGCCGGCGGAATCACGGACCACGCGCGGGTAGTAGGCGGAGGTGTCGATGACCGCGTCCCAGTCGCGACCCTTGAGCGCTTCGAGGTCGCCGTTGCGATCGCCGTAGAGCGTTTCGAGATCGGGGAAGAGATCGTCGTTGGTTCTGCCGCGGTTGAACAAGGTCATGGTGTGGCCGCGTGCGAGCGCCGCGCGCACAGTGTGCGGGCCGAGGAACCCAGTGCCGCCGAGGATGAGGATGTTGAGTTTCTTGTCGGCTTCTCCCTGAGGCTGCGCAAGCACCTTGGAGAAGTCGGAGAGCCCGGCAAGGGCGGCGGTTGCTGCGGCGGCTTTGATAAACGCGCGGCGGGACGATTCAGTCTGATGAGTCACGGGCGACCTCCTGCGGGAGAAGCGGCGATGACGGGCGCCGCGTGATTCTGAACCGGTGAACCGGGGTCTGGATGCAGATCGGGCTGCCGGGACGCGATGCGGCGCTGCTGGATCCCCAGCGAAACGGCTACGGCGCCCCAGATCCCGGCGATTCCCACGGCGATCCACGGGACCGCTCCCGGCGCAATCCATGTCGTGACGGCCTTGTCGGAGAGCGCCCCGAGCGCGTCGCCGCTCCGGTAGACGAATGTGTCGATGAAGCCCTTGGCCTTGTACTTCTCGCCCTTGCTCAAGACTGTGAAAAGAGTCTCTCGCGCGGGCTTTGTGAACGCGTAGTTGCTTGCGCCGCGGACGATCTCGAAGGAGATCACCGTGAGAAGGATCGGCGCGAGCGCGAGGGCGAAGAACCCGAGGAAGGTCACGACGGGCATGAACAGCAGCGTGACGGCCACGCCGAGCCGGCGGAGCGAGTGCGCGGTGAGGAAGATCTGCGCGAAGAGCGTGAGGGATTGCGTACCCAGGTTGATCTGCGCGAAGAGTTCGCGGCGGCGTTCGCCCGACTCGATGGCCAGATCGACGATCCTCATCTTCTCGAAGTAGAGGAAAGAACTGAGGATCGTGAGGCACAGCATGAAGACGCACACGGAGAGCAGGTAGGGCGATTTCACGACCAGCCATGCGCCGTTGCACGCCTCTGCGAACGAGAACGGTGGTCGGCGCTCGGCGTTTTGAGGCTGCTGGCGCGCGAAGCGGCGCTGGACCGTGATCATCAACGCCGCGGCGCTGAGGAACATCACGCAGGAGATGCCGAGCAAGCCGGTGGTGGCGACCCTCGTTGCGAGGAACGAGGTGAGCGCGGATCCCGCGACGGCGCCGAGCGTCCCCCCCATCGCGATGAGCCCGAAGACGCGGCGGCTGCCGTCGAGCGACCAGACATCGACCATGAGCGCGGTGAACACCGCGATCAGGAACAGGTTCAGCACGGACGCCCAGATGTAGAAGACGCGGCCGACCCAGACCTGCGCTTCGGCGTCGGCGGTGTAGAAGGCGGCGCCGAAGATCGCGAGCGTGCACACGAAGATGGAGTAGACGGCGGCGATGAACCGGCCGCGCGAGAGTTTGTCGGCGAGCATCCCGTAGACGGGCGTCGCGGCGAGGGTGACCCCGAGGGTGACCAGAAAGAGCCAGTTGAGGTTGCGAACGCCGCCCGCGAGACCGACCTCGTCGCGGACGGGCCTGATGATGAACCAGGCGAAGAGCACGAGGAAGTAGCAGAGTGCGCAGAGGAGCGCCGGTCCGACCTCGATGGGCCGGACGCCGAAGAGTCGTTCGATGGTTCGCCGCGCCAAGCCCTGCGTTTCCTTTCCGTTCGCACTGACGGTGGAGTGAACCGGAGTGGGATCGGCCGGATGCGAGAGCCGCGAATGAAAAAAGGGGCGCGACGATGGAGGATCCCCGTCGCGCCCCCTGGATTCCGCTCGCAGCCATCACGGGCGCGGGCGGAGCAGAGAAACTTGGTGAAGTCAGGTGGTGTAGTCGGCGTTGATGCGGATGTAGCCCTCGGTGAGGTCGCAGGTGAGGAATTCCGCAGACTCGCCGCCGGTCTTGAGATGGATGTCGATCTCGACATCCGGGCCGAGGAAAGCCTTCTTGAGGATGTCGCGGGGCGTGTCGGCCGGTGCGCCGTTGAGAAAGAGTTTTTCGCCGCCCGCGAAGACCTCGATGCGGTCGAGGTCGAACGGCGCGCCGGCGCGGCCGACGGCGGCGACAATGCGACCCCAGTTGGGATCGCCGCCCGCGATGGCGGTGCGCACCAAGAGCGACGACGCGACGGTCTTGGCGACGGCCTCGGCGTCGTCCTCGGTGTCGGCTTCGGTGACACGGACGCGGACGACCTTCTTGGCGCCCTCGCCGTCGCGAACGATCTGGAGGGCCAGTTCGCCGCTGACGCGCTCGATGGCTTCCTGCATGAGTTCACGGGGGAAGACGCCCGCGGCGCCGGACGCGAGCGCGAAGACGCAATCGTTCGTCGAGGTGTCACCGTCGACGCTCACGCGGTTGAAGGTGCGCTTGGTGGCGAGGCGGAGCATGTCGCCGAGGTCGTCGGACTCGATCGCGGCGTCGGTCATGATGACGCCCAGCATGGTGGCCATGTTGGGGTGGATCATGCCCGAGCCCTTGGCGACGCCGACAACGCGCGCGGTGCGCCCGTCGTGGCGGACTATCGCTTCGGCGTGCTTCTCGCAGGTGTCGGTGGTGAGGATGGCCGCGGCGGCGTCGGGGAGCCCGTGCGCGGAGGTCGCGCCGATGAGCGGGTTGTAGGCGTCGATCATTTTCTGATCGGGCATCTGCATCCCGATGACACCCGTCGAGGCGATGAGGATTTCTTCGTTCGCGCAGCGCAGCGTGTTCGCGAGGCGATCGATCGTGCGCACGGCGCGGGCGTAGCCCTCGGGCCCCGTGCAGGCGTTGGCCATGCCCGAGTTGATGAGGACGGCGCGGCACTTGCCGTTGCTCGCGCGGAGGTTGTCCTCGGAGATCGTGACCGGCGCGGCGCGCACGACATTCTGTGTGAACACGCCGGCGGCGTTGGCGCCTTCGCGGCAGAGGAAGAGCGCGAGGTCGCGTCGCCCGCTCTTGCGCAGACCGACGGCGAGGCCCGCGGCCTCGAATCCCTCGGGACAATGCAGCGAGGAAGACTCGACCGTGGTCATTTCGATCCCGTTGTCGTGCAGCGACGAACTCATGATCACCTTCACGACCTCCTTTCGTGCGACGAGAGACGCACCTTGGCGTTCTCGATCGCTTCGCGAACCCTGCGCGGCGACGCGCCGCCCACAACATCCCGCCTGGCCAGCGCGGCCTGCGCGGTGAGTGATTCGTACACCCCGTCGTCGATCGTGGGGACGACCGAGCGGAGTTGTTCGAGAGAGAGCCCCTGCAGTTCCACGCCCTCGTCGATCGCGAGGCGCACGAGCACGCCGACGGCGTGGTGCGCGTCGCGGAAGGGCATCCCGGCACGCACGAGGTGGTCGGCGAGTTCGGTCGCGTTGGCGTATCCGGCGATGGACGCGGCGGCCGCGCGTTCGCGCGCGACGGTCAGACCGGAGAAGATCTCGGGGATGAGGCGCAGACAGATGGAGAGGTGGAGCATCGCGTCGAAGAGCGGCTCCTTGTCTTCCTGCAGGTCCTTGTTGTACGCGAGGGGCAGGCCCTTGAGCGTCATGAGCATGGCGGTGTGCGCGCCGACGATTCGGCCGCATTTACCGCGCAGCAGTTCGAGCGCGTCGGGGTTCTTCTTCTGGGGCATGAGCGACGAGCCGCTTGTGACGGCGTCGCTGAGGGAGACATACGCGAACTCGGCGCTGGTGTAGACGATGAGGTCTTCGGCGAGGCGCGAGAGGTGGACCGCGCAGAGCGACGCGGCGGAGAGCGCTTCGACGACGAAATCGCGGTCGCTGACGGCGTCGAGGGAATTCGCGGTCGGCCGCGCGAAGCCGAGGTCCTTGGCGAGAGCTTCGCGGTCGATGGGGTAGGCGGTTCCGGCGAGGGCGGCGGAACCGAGGGGGCATTCGTTGGCGCGTTCGGCGGCGTCGAGGAAGCGTTGCGCGTCGCGGGCGAGGGCCTCGATGTGGGCCATGCACCAGTGCCCGAAGGTCACGGGCTGGGCGCGCTGGAGGTGCGTGTAGGCGGGGAAGGCGGTGGACGCTTCGCGCTCGGCGATGTCGAGCATCGAGCGCTGCGCGGCGGCGAGTTCGTCGATGCGCGCAGCGAGCGCGTCGCGTACCCACAGCCGCAGATCGGTCGCGACCTGATCGTTGCGGCTGCGGCCGGTGTGGAGTTTCTTGCCGACGACGCCGACGAGCGAGGTGAGGCGCGCCTCGACGAAGGAGTGGATGTCCTCCTCGCCGCTGGCGACGACGGCGGCGGGATCGCGCCGACCCTCTTCGAGCACTGCGCGCAAGCCGGAGACGAGCGTGTCACGCTCGGCGAGGGTGATGACTTCAGCGCGCGCGAGGGCGTTGGCCCACGCGATCGAGCCGCGGACATCCTGCTCGAGCAGTTCGACATCGAAGGGGAGCGAATCGTTGATCGCGCGGAAGAGTTCGGCGCGCGATCCTTCGAAGCGTCCTCCCCAGAGGGTCGCCATCGTCAGACCTTCGCCTTCTTCTTGAGCGCCGCGATGCGCTGGGGAAGCGAGTGGAGGCGGATGAATCCCTCGGCGTGCTGCTGGTTGTAGACCTCGTCCTCGCCGAAGGTCGCGAACTCTTCGGAGTAGAGCGAGTTGGGCGAGCGGCGCTTGACGGCGACGGCCTTGCCCTTGTGCAGGCGCACGACGACCTCGCCCGTGAGGGACTTGCCGATGGTTTCGGCGGAGGCCCAGAGCGCTTCGCGGATGGGGGTGAACCACTTGCCGTCGTAGATGACGCGCGCGAACTTGAGGCCGATCTCCTCGCGGAAGAAACGGGTGTCGCGGTCGAGAACGAGTTCCTCGAGGGCGCGGAGGCCCTCGACGATGACGGTGCCGCCCGGGGTTTCGTAGCAGCCGCGCGACTTCATGCCGACGCAACGGTTCTCGACGAGGTCGATGCGGCCGACGCCGTGCTTGCCGGCGATGGTGTTGAGTTCGGCGAGGAGGTCGTCGGCGGCCATGGCGACGCCGTTGACGGAGACGGGGAAACCTTCGTCGAATGTGAGGGTGACATCTTCGGGAGTGTTGGGCGCGTCAGCGGGCGAGGCCGACATGAGCCAGCAATCCTCGGGGGGCGCGTTCCACGGATCTTCGAGGGCGCCGCCCTCGTGCGAGACATGCCACAGGTTGCGGTCGCGCGAGTAGATCTTCTCGCGGCTGGCGGAGCAGGGGATGTTGCGCTCGGCGAGGTAATTGAGGAGCGACTCGCGGGAGCGGAGGTCCCACTCGCGCCACGGCGCAATGACGCGCAGTTCGGGCGCGAGTGCGGCGAAGGCGCTCTCGAAGCGCACCTGGTCGTTGCCCTTGCCCGTGCAGCCGTGGGAGAGCGCGTCGCAACCGGTCTGAAGGGCGACCTCGACCTGCGCCTTGGCGAGGATGGGCCGCGCGATGGCGGTGCCCAAGAGGTACTTCCCGTCGTAGACCGCGCCTGCGATCATCGTGGGGAGCGCGTAGTCCTCCACGAACTCGCGCTTGAGGTCGACGACATAGCAGGCGCTGGCGCCGCTGTTCTTGGCTTTCTGCTCGACGCCGTTCAGTTCGTCGGCGCCCTGCCCGACATCGCCGACGACGGCGATGACTTCGCAGTTGTAGTTCTCGATGAGCCAGGGCACGATGGCGGAGGTGTCGAGGCCTCCGGAGTATGCGAGGGCAACTTTCATGGATCTCTCTCTTTCGCGGCGTTGACCGGGCCGCCCCCGGCCCCCGGGGGTGTGCGTGTCGGTTCGGGACTTTAGGAAGCGAGCAGGTGGAGGAGCATGGCGTTCTGGGCGTGCATGCGGTTCTCGGCCTGGCGGAGGACGATGGAGCGCGGGCCGTCGATGATGCCCGCGGTGACCTCCTCGCCGCGGTGGGCGGGGAGGCAATGCATGAACTTCGCGTTCTCGCCCGCGATGTGCATGACGGCGTCGTTGACCTGGTAGGGCGCGAAGGTCTCGAGGCGTGCGGCCTGCTCGGACTCCTGACCCATGCTGGTCCAGGTGTCGGTGTAGACAGCGTCGGCGTTGTAGACGGCGTCGATCTCGTCGGTGATGGTGAGCACGCCGCCGGTCTTCTTGATGAGCGCGCCGGCCTGCTTCACGGTCTGGGGATCGGGTTCGTAACCGGCGGGGCAGACGACGGTGAACTTCATGCCCAGCGCGGCGGCGCCGAGCATCAGCGAGTTGCAGACATTGTTGCCGTCGCCGACATATGCGAGGTGCGCGCCCTTCAACTCCCCCACTACCTCTTTGAGCGAGAGCAGGTCGGCGAGGGCCTGGCACGGGTGGTAGAGGTCGGAGAGCGCGTTGATGACGGGCACGGACGCGTGGTTGGCGAGCGACTCGACGACATTGTGGTCGAACACGCGCGCGACGACGCAATCGGTCCAGAGGGAGAGGTTGCTGCCGTAATCGGAGACGGGCTCGCGCTGGCCGATGCGCGACGAGGAGTGGTCGAAGTAGACGACCTTCGCGCCGAGTTTGGCGGCGCCGACCTCGAACGAGACGCGCGTGCGGAGCGAGGGCTTCTCGAAGAGCATGACGAGCGACTTGCCCTTCAGCGCGTCCTCGAACGCGAGGGGTTCGCTCTTGACCGCGATGGCGGTCTCGAGCACGGCGCTCAACTCGGCGGGCGAGAGTTCGCCCCCGGTGAGCAGGTCGGAGATCGAGACGGGCGAAACGGTCGTGGGCATAGCGGCGGCGGAAAGGATCATGCGTGCCTCCTTGCGCTCACGATGGAGCGCGCGGGCGCGAGTGGTTCGGTAAGAACGGTGCGATGTGGTGGGGAAGAGCGTCGCGAAGGACGCCGGCACTTAGACGCCGAGCGCTTCGGTCTCGCGCGTCGCTCTTCGCACGCCCGGGAGGACGCGTGTGCCGACGCTCTCGCCGCTGGCGATGCGGCGGAGGTTGGCGGGGTCTCTCCACGAGGCGATGTAGACGGGCGCGCCGCTGGAATTGGCGGCGTGCACGGCGCCGTGCGCCTTGGGGATCATGCCGTTGCCGATGACGCCCGCGCTGATGAGGTCTTCGACCTGATCGGCGTGGAGCGAGGGAACCAGCGCGCCGCGCTGGTCGAGGATGCCTTCGACATCGGTGAGGAGGATCATGCCGCGCGCGCCGAGGATCCACGCGACCGAGGCGGCGGCCTCATCGGCGTTGACATTGAGCGCGTGGCCCTCGTCGTCGAAACCGATCGACGAGAAGACGGGCATGAAGCCGCTGCGCAGGAGAGAAAGCGGGAGATGGGGCTCGCCGCCCACGACCTCGCCGACGCGGCCGGGATCGAAGTCGAACTTGGTGGACTTCACGCACTTGGCGAACATGCCGTCGGCGAGGGTGAGGCCGACCGCGGGGACGCCGCGCTGCTGGAGTTCGGCGACGACGCCCGGGTTGATCACGCCGTTGAGGGTGGCGACGACCTCGCCGATGTGCTCGTCGGGGGTGATGCGGATGCCGTCCTTGCGCTCGGACTTCATGCCCAGGGCGGCGAGGCGGCGATCGATGGCCGCTCCCCCGCCGTGCACGAGCACGATGCCCCGGCGCTCGGACTGGAAGAGCGCGGCGACGGCGTCCCACAGCGCCGAACCGGCGGCGGGATCGTCGACGGCGGCGCCGCCCAGTTTGACGACGAGGGGTCCGTTGGCGTGTGCGAGGGGGTTTTCCATGTCGAAGGAGATCATCATCGGCGGTTGACGCGCGGGTTCAAGCCGGCGCCCTCCGGGAATTGCATGCGGATGTTCATGCACTGCACGGCCTGGCCGGCGGCGCCCTTGACGAGGTTGTCGATCGCGCTCACCACGATGAGGTGATTGGTTTCGTCGTCGGATGCGAGGGAGATATCGCAGAAATTGGTGTGTGCGACGCCGTTGATGGTGGGCCATTCACCCGCGGGGAGGGTGCGGACGAAGGGCTCATCGGCGTAGGCGGACTCGAGGAGGTCGCGGGCCTTGGCGCCCGTCCAGCCATCGGCGAGGTCGATGTGGATCGTGGAGAGGATGCCGCGATCGAACTGGCCCAGATGGGGCGTGAAGATGGTTTTCGTAGCGGTGTAGGCGTCGATCTCGGGCTGGTGGCGGTGCGAGAGCACCGCGTAGGGCTGGAGGGAGAGTTCAGAGAACGATGTCTTGAGCGAAGCCGCGCGGCCTGCGCCGCTGACGCCGCTGGTGGCGTCGATGATCGGCCTGCGGCCCTGCGCGACGGCGCCGGCCTTCACGAGGGGCGCGATGGGGATGATCGTCGAGGTCGGGTAGCAGCCGGCGCAGGCGACGAGTTGGGCGTCGGCGAGGCGGCTGCGGTGGATCTCGGGCAGGCCGTAGACGGCCTTGTCGTTCCACCCGAGGGCGGGGTGGGGCTGGCCGTAATGTGCCTCAAAGACAGCGGGGTCTTTGAGGCGGAACGCGGCGGCGATGTCGATGACGACGGGCGCCGAGGGTGCGTCGAGGAGGGCCGGGGCGAGCGCGAGACTCGCGGGGACGGGCGTCGCGAGGAAGACCACATCGGGCTTGCTGGCGAGGATGGCCTCGGGCGTGCCGGCGAGGATGGGCAGGTCGATGACGCCGCGGAACTGCTGGAAGAGTTCGTGGTAGTGCTGGGCATCGCCCGCGGAGGCCGTGCCGCGTTTGTCGGAGCCGAAGAGCCCGACGAGTTCAACGGCGGGGTGGCCGAGGAGGATGCGCACCAACTCCCGTCCGGAATAGCCGGAGGCGCCGACGACGGCGACGCGGATTGTCTTGGAGGGGTTGGTCATCGTGCAGTCGGGTCATGTGCCGCGTCGGGGAGGACGCGTCGGCGAGCGAGCGGGAGCGAACACAGTGATTTGGGGGATCGCCGGCGGGGTTTCGCATCGGCGGCGGGGCGGCTCAGGCCAGCCCGGCCAAGGTGCGGAAACGATGGACGATCGATCTGGCTCGCTCGCCCGACTTGCACGCGAGGAACAGCGTGTCGTCGCCCGCGAGGGTGCCGACGACTCCGTCCACGGACGAGCCGTCGAGCACGACGGCGAGCGCCTGCGCGTGGCCGGGAGCGGTCTTGAGAACCGCGAGGTTGCCCGCGGTGTCGGCCTCGATGAGGTGGGCGCGGATGCCGCGCTCGACCTGGTGCTGGCGGTCGCCGCGTGCGAAACGCTCGGAACCGGGCTCGGGGAGGACATAGCCCTCGTTGGTCTTGACGACGCCGAGCTCGCGGAGGTCGCGCGAGAGGGTTGCCTGGGTCACATCCACGCCCTCGGCGAGGAGCAACTCGCGGAGTTGCTCCTGGCTGTGGATCTCGCCGTTGGCGATGAGGTCCGAGATGATGCGGCCACGGCGGGCCTTCTGGGCGACCATTGCATGATTATGCATCGGTATGAATACGGATGTCAAGTGAGCCGATCCGCGAATTTTTGGATCGGAGCGTCGGGAATCCCCCGGAATGAGGCCCGATTCACCGCGGATTCACGGGGGTTTGGGGCGGGGAGGCGAAGGTATTCGGGTGAGACACCCGCACCCGCGGCGTGGGCACGGCCACGGAAAGGCCGACCCCGCCGCCTCCTCTGAAAGGACACAGTCATGCCGAACAAAGAACAGATGAAGGGCAACGCCAACCAGGCCAAAGGCCAGGTGAAAGAGTCGGTCGGTAAGGCCGTCGACAACAAGGAGATGCAGGCCAAGGGCAAAGCCGATCAGGCCAAAGGCAAGTACCAGGAGGCCGTCGGCGACGCCAAGGAGTCCGTGAAGAAGGCGACCGACAAGGCCGCCGACCGCATGGCCCGCTGATCGCGTACGAACGCTGCTCCCTCTCCAGAGGTGAACGCAAGCCGGGAGACCAAGTCTCCCGGCTTGTTTA
>CAYGLT010000066.1:0-13580 GCA_964350875.1 uncultured Phycisphaeraceae bacterium
GGGATGTCCACGCCGCGTCCGTCGGCGGTTTCCCACGCCTTCTCGTACCCGGCGTCGGCGTGGCGGAAGACGCCCATCGCGGGGTCGTTGGTCAGCACGCGGTTGAGGCGGCGGCCGGCCTCGGCGGTGCCGTCGGCGACGACGACCTGCCCGGCGTGCTGGGAGAACCCGATGCCCACGCCGCCGCCGTGGTGGAACGAGACCCACGAGGCGCCGCTGGCGACATTGACCATCGCGTTGAGGATGGCCCAGTCGGAGACGGCGTCGGTGCCGTCCTTCATGGCTTCGGTCTCGCGGTTGGGCGAGGCGACGCTGCCGCAATCGAGATGGTCGCGGCCGATGACGATCGGCGCGCTGACGCGTCCCTCGGCGACGAGGCGGTTGAAGAGCAGGCCCGCCTTGTCGCGCTCGCCGTAACCGAGCCAGCAGATGCGCGCGGGGAGGCCCTGGAACCCGAAGCGCGGCGCGCAGTTGTCGAAGTCGCCCGCGAGGAGGGCGTCGACATTCGCGTGGCAGCCGTGGATCCAGCGGCGGAGGCCTTCGTGGTCGGGGAAGAGTTTGAGCAGTTCGTGATCGGTGACATAGATGTCGCGCGGGTCGCCCGAGAGGGCGGCCCAACGGAACGGGCCGCGGCCTTCGCAGAACTGCGGGCGGATGTACGCGGGGACGAACCCCGGGAAGGCGAAGGCGTCCTCGAAGCCCTCGTCGAGGGCGCGCTGGCGGATGTTGTTGCCGTAGTCGAAGGTGACGGCGCCGCGCTGCTGCAGTTCGACCATGAGTTCGACATGCGTGCGCATGGTCTGCATCGAGAGTCGCTGGTAGTCGTCGGGGTATGCGGCGCGGAGTTCCTCGGCCTCGTGCATGGTGAGCGTCGCGGGCACATAACTCATCGGGTCGTGCGCGCTGGTCTGGTCGGTGAGCGTGTCGGGGACGATCTCGCGCTGGAGCATCTGGGCGAGGAGTTCGACGGCGTTCACGGGCACGCCGATGGAGACGGCGCGGTGGTGCTCGCACGCTTCGACGGCGGCGTCGATGGCGGCGTCCACATCGTCGATGATCTCGTCGAGGTAGTTGTCATGGCAGCGCCGCTCGAGTTTGGAGCGGTCGATGTCGGCGATGAGGCAGACGCCCCCGTTCATGGTGACGGCGAGGGGCTGCGCGCCGCCCATGCCGCCGCAACCCGCGGTGACATTGAGCGTGCCTTTGAGGGTTCCCTTGAACTTCTGGCGCGCGCACTCGGCGTAGGTCTCGTAGGTGCCCTGGAGGATGCCCTGCGTTCCGATGTAGATCCACGAGCCGGCGGTCATCTGGCCGTACATCATGAGGCCCTTGCGGGCGAGGTCATCGAAGTGCTCCTGGGTCGCCCAGTGGGGGACGAGGTTGGAGTTGGCGATGAGCACGCGCGGGGCGTCTTCGTGGGTGCGGATCACGCCGACGGGCTTGCCCGACTGAACGAGGAGCGTCTCGTCGGGTTCGAGGCGCTGGAGCGTTTCGACAATGGCGTCGAACGCGGGCCACGAGCGTGCGGCCTGACCGCGACCGCCGTAGACGACGAGGCGCGCGGGGTCCTCGGCGACCTCGGGGTCGAGGTTGTTCATGAGCATGCGCATGGCGGCTTCGGCCTGCCATGACTTGCAGGTGCGCTTGGGGCCGCGCGGCGCGCGGATCTCGCGGTGGCTGGCGGCGGCGAGGGACGGGGCGTCGAGAACTGCCGGGCTCATGCGCACTCCTTCGGTCTTGCGGTCGCCCCTCGGCGGAACACACGGCCGGACGGGACTGCTCACTGATTCCAACAAACTATGCCGTCTATCGGCAAAGCACAACCGGAACATCGGGGAGTTTGTGCGCACGAAAGCACCGACGGCGCGGCGCGTCGTCGGTGGATCGAGTGTGTGGGATGGGTTTCGCGCCCCGGGACGCGGCGCGTTCGGGAGAAATCAGTGGCCGGAGTCGGACACTTCGCGGAGCGACTTGAGCACTTCCGGGATGGGGGCGCGCTGCTTGTAGTCCCAGTCGGCCCAGGCGTACTGGATGACGCCGTTGGAGTCGATGATGAAGGTGGCCGGGGCGGGGAGGTCCCACTCGCCGTTGGCGTTGTTTGTCTCAAGGTCGATGCCGTAGCCCTTGTACTTCTTCGTCGTTTTCTCGTCGAGCGAGAACGCGACCTTGAAGGCGCGGCTGACATCGCCCGTGGTGTCGGAGAGCACGCGCAGGTTGGGCGAGTGCTTCATGGAGGTGGTCTTGGCCGCCTCGGGCTTTTCCATCGTCAGGGCGACGAAGGTGGCGCCGAGCGAGTCGACCTCGCTGAGTTTGGGCTCCCACTTCGCGAGTTCCTTGGTGCAGTACGGGCACCAACCGCCGCGGTAGAAGGTGACGACGACGGGGCCGTCGGCCCAGAGCGATTCGAGGGAAACGGCCTCGTTGGTCGCCGTGCGCACGGTGAGGTTGGCGGGCGCGTGATCGCCGACGGCGAGGCCGGGCTTGTCGGTCTTGGGATCGAGGTTCTTGTCGTTCACGGGGCTGCCGAACGCGGCGAACGATATCGCGACGCCCGCCGCGACCGAGGTGAGGCGCTTGAGAGACATAAGGCGAACTCCTGAGGGGATTGCGTGGCTATCGCCCGCGATCGCGGGCATGTCTCTGACAACGCGGGAGCGGGTCGCGGTTATTCCGTGAACGCATCAGCGAAGCGGCCATTGCGGATCAGGGTCCGGATGGCCGCGAGGTCGGGCGAGAAGGTGCGGTCGGCGGTGATGGGGGGGGAGACCTCGCGCACGATCGAGAACGCGCGTTCGACGCCCTTGCCCGAGCGCAGGGGGCGGTGGTGGTCGATCGCCTCGGTGGCGGTGAGGAGTTCGACGGAGACCACATGCTCGGCGAGTTCGACGGCGCGTCGCGCCTTGGCGGCCGAGCGCGGGCCGTACGAGTTGTAGTCCTCGGTCCCTGCGCAGGTGGGAACATTCACCACGCTTGCCGGGTTCGCGAGCCCGGCGAGTTCGTTCACGCACGCGGCGGCGGCGTACTGGGGGATCATCAACCCGCTGTGCAGGCCCGGCTTGGGACTGAGGAACATGGGCAGGGGGTTCTGGTCGTCCGATGCGCCGGTGATGAAGTAGACGCGCCGCTCGGAGATGCCCGAGAGGTGCGCGAGCGCGATCGCGAGTGTGTCGAGGGGGATCGCGATGGGCATGCCGTGGAAGCAGCCGGCCGAGACGATCGAGGTCGAGGCTTCGCCCCGGCTCGGGTCGCCCGCGGTCTCGAAGACGAGCGGGTTGTCTGTGACGGCGCCGAGTTCGCGCTCGATGGCGCCGCGCGCGAAGTCGATGAGGTCGACGGCCGCGCCGAGGACGATCGGCGCACAGCGGAAGGAGTAGGGGTCCTGCACGCGAGGGTCGTTCTCGCGATGGCTGGTGACGATCTGGCTTCCGGCGAGCAGGTCGCGCAGGCGCTCGGCGACGAGCGCCGGGCCCGGCTGGTTGCGCGCCACATACACGCGCGGGTCGAGGAAGGCGTCGGTGGCTTTCGCGCCGTCGTTGGCCATCGCGTTGGCGCAGAGTGCGGCGTCGAGAAGTCGGTCGATGTCGCGGATGAGCAGCGCGCCCTCGGCGGTCATCAGGTGCGTGCCGTTGAGCAGACCAAGCCCTTCTTTGGCTTCGAGATCAAGCGACTGCACGCCGGCGTCGCGCAGCGCGTCCGCGGCGGGGACGCGCTTGCCGTTTACGAAGGCGTCGCCCTCACCCATGAGTGAGAGGATCGCGTGGGCGAGGGGGGCGAGATCGCCCGAAGCGCCGACCGAACCGATCGAGGGGACGACGGGGGTGATGCCCGCGTTGAGCGCCTGCACGATGCGCTGGACAGTCTCGACGCGCACGCCCGAGCGGCCGCGGCTGAGCGAGCCCACGAGCACGGTGAGCATGGCGCGGACCGTCTCTTCGGGAAGCGGATCGCCCACGCCGCTCGCGTGGCTCCGCACGAGGTTGCGCTGGAGTTCCTGCAGGCCGGTCGTGTCGATGCGCTTGTGGGCGAACTTCCCGAATCCGGTGTTCACGCCGTAGATCGGATCGCCGGTTCGTGTCGCTGCTTCGAGGATGCTCCGGGAGGCGGAGATCGCTTTGAGGGCGGCCTCAGAGAGTTCGAGCGGGGCGTGGCCGCGGGCGACCGCCTCGACCTGCTCGGGGGTAAGTGGGGCGGTGGAAACGGCGACCGTGGTGGGCATGGCGCAGTGTTCGGGCTGCAGGGCCGTTTGGCAAGCGGACAGACCGATTCCGTTTGCTTCCGGGGCCTCGTGCGGGTATCACCCACGCATGGTGCGATCCGCCTTGATGTGGACGGTCTTGGCCGCCTGCCTGTTCGCCGTCGGCCCGGCGCTGGTGTGGCTGTCGCCGCGCCTCGCGGGCGGGGACGGCGGCCCGGGTTGGACATTCCTCGCGAGCGACGCGCCGGCTCTGGGCGGCGTGGTTCTCCTCGTGACTGTTTCAATCGCGATGGTGTGCGGAATCGCGGCCTCGAAGTTCCTCGGCCTCAGGGCCGGGCTCGGCGCGGTGGGCATGACGCTCGTCGCGCCCGCGATTCAGGGCGGGACGATTGTCGAAGTCCTGCGCTGGACGAACGCTCCGGGGATCTTCGCGACCCTCGCGGTGGAAGGCGCGATCCTGGCTGCGCTGGGATTCGTCGGCGCGCTGCTGATGGTCCGCGTGGCGCTGCGCGACGATCCGATGTCGCCCGCAGAGCGCCAGGAGCGATCGAGGGGTCACCTGAACGAAGGTCTCATCGGTCTCGCGGCCGCGGTCAGCGTGGGCGCGATCGCGGGCTGGGTGCTTGCCCGTGAACCGTTGAAGGGTCAGATGCTCGCGGCCGGGTTCGCCGCGGGCGCCGCCGGAATGGGCGTCGCGCGGATCATCGCGCCCCGTGCGCCGATCCCTGCGGTCGTGCTCGGCGTGCTGCTGCTCGGCGTTGTGGGACCGGTTCTGGGGTATGTCCTCGCGGGGAGCGGCGCGCTGGCGGCGGCGTACGAGCAGCGTCTCCCGGCGATCTCGACACCCACGCCCATCGACTGGATCACCGGCGCGATGCTCGGCATGCCGCTCGGGCTCTCGTGGTCGCTCTCGGTGCTCGAGAAGCGGGCGGAGAAGCGCGTCGGGCCGGCGGCGGCCTGAATCCGGCCCGATCGACGATCCGAAGCCGTGGATGCCCCCAGCCGGCGGGATCGTTCCGTTGGCGGCGCCGTGCACCTAGAGTCCACCCAGATGAGCAGCACGACACCAGCCGGTTCGGCCATCCCCGATGTTCAGAGCAAGCACGACGCGCGGCAGATCGCGATCGACCGCGTGGGCGTCAAAAATGTGACCTATCCCTTCGTGCTTCACACGCCCGAAGGGGGCGAGCAGCCCACGGTCGCCTCGATCAACATGTATGTGGCCCTTCCCCATCACCAGAAGGGCACGCATATGAGCCGGTTCCTCGAGGTGCTCAACGAGCACAACTCGGCGCCGATCAAGCCCGAGGAGATCCCTCTGGTGGCTCGTCGCGTGAAGGAGCGGCTCGAGGCTGAGCAGGCCCATATCGAACTGGCGTTCACCTACTTCATCAAGAAGTTGGCGCCCGTGACCAAGATGCCCGGGCTCATGGACTACAAGGTCACCTTCGAGTGCACCGCCAACAGCCACGAGGACTTCGTGATCGGCGTCAAGGCGCCCGCCACGAGTCTGTGCCCGTGCTCGAAAGAGATCAGCGAGTACGGCGCGCACAACCAGCGCTGTGAGATCGAGGCGAAGGTCCGCTTCAAGGGCACGCTCTGGATCGAGGATCTGGCGAAGATGATCGAACTGGCCGCCAGCGAGCAGGTCTACGCGGTCCTCAAGCGTCCCGACGAGAAGCATGTGACCGAGAAGGCGTACGACAACCCCAAGTTCGTGGAGGACATCGTCCGCGATCTGGCCCTCGCGCTGGATCAGGACGACCGGATCACCTGGTACTCGATCAACAGCGAGAACTACGAGTCGATCCACAGCCACAACGCCTACGCCCAGATCACCCGCGACAAGCGGGACTGAGCCGGGCGTCGCCCGCCATCCGGGCCGCGCGCACGCTATGCTCTTCGCGCTATGGCGATCATCGTTCTTCAGCACGACGACCGGAACACCGCGGGCCGCCTGGGTCTGACCCTTCGCGACCACGGTTTCAAACTCGACATCCGCAAACTCCACCGCGGCGACCCCGTCCCCGACGATCTCAACGATGTCGACGGCGTGATCTCGCTCGGGGGTAAGCCGAATGTCGATGACTCGCGCGACGACCACCCGTGGATCGACGCCGAACTCGCGTTCCTGCGCATGGCCCACGACGCCTCGCTCCCCGTCGTAGGTATCTGCCTGGGCCACCAGATGATCGCCGCGGCCCTGGGCGGCGAGGTCGCCAAGTGCGACAAGCCCGAGGCGGGCTTCGTGAAGGTCTGGCTCACGCCCCCGGCGCACACCGACGAGGTCTTCGCGGGCATCGCGTGGGACTCGCCCCAGTTCGAAACGCATGGCTACGAAGTCACGAAAGCGCCCCCCGGCGCGGTCGTGCTCGCGTCGTCCTCGAAGTGCAAGATTCAGGCGTTCAAGGCCGGCATGCGCACCTATGGGTTCCAGTACCACTTCGAACTGGACCGCGAGGACATCGCCCGCTTCGTGCGCGAGGGCAAGCAGTCGTTCTACGACGCGGGCCTGACCTTCGACGATGTCAGCAAGCAGGCGGACCGCGACTATCCGATGTTCGCGCGGCTGGGCGACCGGCTGTGCGTGAATCTCGCCGCGTACATCTTCACCCTCGAGATGGCGCCCCGCGCGTACTCCTGAGCGGATTCGTCGAGGTCGAGGCGTGGGCTCACGGCTGACCATCCTGCCCCCGGATGACTATGTGCTCCCGCGCGATGTGTGCTCGTACGGGTACTTTCTGCTCGCTCCCAACCGCTGGAATCCGACGAACCGAACGCTGACCCGTCCGCTCGACCTCGAAGGCGGAGTCGCGACGGTCACGATCTCGCAGCGCGGCGCCATGGATGACCCGAAGCGTGCGCGCCACGGCGGCTATCGCTGGGCGTGCGCGGGCGAACCCATCGAGGTGATGGCCGATCGCAAACTGTCGCGCGGCGAGGCGTCCGAAGCCAAACGCCAGATCGCTCGCATGCTCGCGCTCGACGGGGACAACCTCCACGAATTCCACGCCCTCGACAAGCGGGCTCGCGCGACCGGGCACGGCCGACTCTTCCGCAGTCCCACGCTCTTTGAAGATGTCATCAAGACGGTGACCAGTTGTAATGTCGCGTGGACGAGCACGATCCGCATGAACCAGCGGCTGTGCGAGGTCGTCCACCCCGCGTTCCCGTCAGCGCCGCAGATGGCTCGCCGCAGACCAAGCACCCTCCGGGCGCGGTGCTCGGTCGGGTATCGCGACAAGCGGATGGTCGAACTCGCGCGGCTCTTCGCCGCCGGCAAGGTCGATGAGCAATGGCTCGCCGACCCGGCCGTGCCGGACGCCGAGGTCTTCAAGTTCCTCGTGGGGCTCCCCGGGCTCGGCCCGTACTCCGCGGCGAATGTGATGCAACTCATCGGGCGGTACGAGCGGCTCCCGATCGACACCGAGACCTACCGACACGCCCGAACCGTGCTGGGCATGGAAGGCACGGACGCGAAACTTCACAAACTGGTCGAGGCCCACTACGCCCCGTTCGGCCGCCACAAGTTCCGCCGCTACTGGTTCGAACTCTGGGAGTTCTACGAGGCCAAGCGCGGCCCGGCGTGGACCTGGGACCCCGACACGACCGGCAAGACCTTCACCGCTTCGGCGCTGAAGGACGACGCAGACTCGACGGACGAGGGCGACGACCGCCCACCGGGGGTGCCCAAGAAGCCGCGCAAAAAGCCCTCGCCCCGGGCGTCCCGCCGGGCGTGATGAAGGGTCGGAGGCGCGTATAGTTCCCTTCGACCCGAACCGCGCCCTTTTTGCGAAGAGCAGAGCGAGTGCCCCATCGATGACGACGATCCCTGCGCCGCTCCGTCCGAAGAAGACCGAGCAGCCCGCCCCCGCGTCCACTCCCGAGTGGAGCGTTGAAGACGCCGCGCAACTCTACGGGTTGCCGGACTGGGGTCTGGGCTATTTCGGGGTGAGCAAGCGCGGGACAGTCGTCGTGAACCCGATGCGCGATCGCGGCGCCTCCATCGACCTGCACGCGCTCGTCGAGGGCCTCGCCCAGCGCGGCGTGCACGCGCCCGTCCTCATCCGCTTCGCCGACATCATCAAGGACCGCGCCCAGCGCCTCCAGTCGGCGTTCAAGCGCGCGATGGCCGACCAGGAATACCGCGGCAACTACTCCTGCGTCTATCCGATCAAGGTCAACCAGCAGCGCCATGTCGTCGAACTCGTGCGCGATGTGGGCGAGCCGCTCGGCTTCGGTCTGGAAGCGGGCAGCAAGCCCGAACTGCTCGCCGTGCTCGCGCTGACCGAGAATCGCCCGACCATGCCCGTGGTGTGCAACGGCTTCAAGGACGACGAGTACATCGAGACCGTTGTGCTCGCCGCCAAACTCGGGCGCAACATCATCCCCGTCGTCGAGAAGTTCAGCGAACTCGAACTGCTCGTGAAGCACGCGAAGCGTTACGGCGTGAAGCCCAAGATCGGCATCCGCGTGAAGATCGACTCGCGCGGCGTGGGCCGATGGGGCGAGTCCGCCGGCTCGCGCTCGAAGTTCGGCCTGTTCATCAGCGAGATCCTCCGAGGGATGGAGTATCTCAAGCAGCACGACATGCTCGGCTGCCTGCGCATGATCCACTTCCACATGGGGAGCCAGATCTGCGACATCCGCAACCTGAAGAACGCGCTGAACGAACTCGCGCACATCTACACCGAGATGCGCAGGCTCGGCGCCACCTCGCTCGACATCATCGACATCGGCGGCGGCCTGGGCGTCGACTACGACGGCTCCCAGAGTTCGTCCGATTCTTCGATGAACTACACCATCGAGGAGTACGCCTCGGATGTCGTGTACCGCATCAAGAGCGTGTGCGACGACGCCGGCGCGCCCCACCCGATGATCATCAGCGAGTCCGGCCGCTCGCTCGTCGCGCACAGCAGCGTGCTGGTGTTCGATGTGCGCGGCTCGTCGCGGTTCGACAAGGACCCCGAGCCCGACGAACTCGATGCCGCCACAGCCGCCGAGGAAGAGGTCCCGCAGCCGATCATCGATCTGATCCAGGCGTCGCAGGACATCTCCGAGAAGAACCTGCTCGAAGCCTACCACGACGCGCTCCAGGCGCGCGACGAGGCGATGAGTCTGTTCGGGCTCGGCTACATCTCGCTCCCGATGCGCGCCATCGCCGAGCGGCTGTTCTGGTCGATCGGCCGCAAGATCCTTCAGAAGGCGGGCGGCGCCAAGGCCGAACTCCCCGACGAACTCCAGGACCTGCCCGACATCCTGAGCGACATCTACTTCTGCAACATGTCGATCTTCCAGTCGATGCCCGACTCGTGGGCGATCGACCAGTTGTTCCCGATCCTCCCGATCCACCGACTGAACGAGATGCCCACTCGACGCGGCATCCTCGCGGACATCACCTGCGACTCGGACGGCAAAATCGACCATTTCGTGGATAAACGCGACGCGAAGAAGACGCTCGAACTCCACGAACTCAGGCCCGACGAGCCGTACTACCTCGCGACCTTCCTCGTGGGCGCATACCAGGAGATCCTGGGCGACCTGCACAACCTCCTTGCCGACACGCACGCCGTGCATGTCTCCGTCGATGACGACGGGGATATGTCGATCGACGAGATCGTGCGCGGCGACACAGTCTCGAAGGCGCTGTCGTATGTCCAGTTCGAGCAGGACGACCTGAAGCGCGCCGTCCGCCGCGATGTTGAACGCGCCGTCAAACGCGGCGACATGTCGGTCATGGAATCGACCTCGCTCCTGCGCTTCTACGAAGACGGTCTTTCCGGGTACACCTACCTCGAGGACTGATCCGAATCTCCGCCGCGACGCGCGGCGCCGTGTTGTTCCTTTCCGTTCCGGCGCACACTCGCCGGGTCCGCACCACCCGACTCGAGGGCGAAGCCCATGTCCAAGATCACCAAAGAACAGTTGCTCTCCAAGCCCGTCGAGCACATCGATGTCGCGTCCTTCGACGCGCGCCCGATCGTGGACGGGTTCCGCCAGACCGCGTTCCAGGCGCGCAATGTCGCCCGCGCGGCGGACATCTACAACATGATGCTCGCCGACAAGGACTGCGCCGTCATCCTGACCCTCGCCGGGTCGATGGTGTCGGCCGGGCTCAAGAAGGCGATCGTCGCGCTCATCGAGAACAACATGGTCGACGCCATCGTCTCGACCGGCGCCAACATCGTGGATCAGGACTTCTTCGAGGGCCTGGGCTTCCGCCACTACATGGCGCAGTGGTCCCCCGAGAACCCGCTGGTGAGCGATGAGCAACTCCGCGACTTCAGCATCGACCGCATTTACGACACACTGATCAACGAGGACGATCTGCGAACCTGCGACGACGCGACCCGCGAGATCTTCGACTCGATGCCCCCCGGCGCGTACTCCTCGCGCGAACTCATCGACGCCATGGGCGCCTACCTCGCCGAGAAGAAGCCCGATATCGAGGGCGTGGTGCTTTCCGCGCACCGCAAGCGCGTGCCGATCTTCTGCCCCGCGTTCAGCGACTGCTCCGCCGGCTTCGGCATCGTCATGCACCAGATGGCGCGCCTCGACCAGCCGCATGTGCAGTTCGATTCGGGCAAGGACTTCCGCGAACTCACGCAGATCAAACTCATCAACCCCTCGACGGGCCTGTTCATGCTCGGCGGCGGCGTGCCCAAGAACTTCGCGCAGGACATCGTCGTCGCGGCCGAACTGCTCGGCAACGACGCGCCGATGCACAAGTACGCCGTCCAGTTGACCGTCGCCGACTCGCGCGACGGCGCGCTGTCGGGCTCCACGCTCCGCGAGGCCTGCTCGTGGGGCAAGGTCGACACCGTGCACGAGCAGATGGTGTTCGGCGAGGCCACCACCACCTTCCCGATCATCGCGAGCGACGCGCTGCACCGCCGCAAGTGGGAGGGCCGCCCCGAGCGCCGCTTCAACGAGAAGCTCGGCGCCGTGCTCGCGAGCAAGGCCTGATCGTTCCATGAATCGCGGCCGCGGCGCGGGAGATCGCGCCACGGCCATTTCGCTTTCGACCGGAGGATCGCCCGTGCAGACCGTCCACGCGATGATGCGAGGCTTGTTCGACTACGCGGGGCTCTTCCCGCCCGCTTCGCTCGATATGGCGCCGACGGTGCGCAACTACGCGGCGTACCGCGACGCGTGGCAGGGTGAACTGCTCTCGAGGCTGGTCATCCCCGTCGCGCGCCTCGATGAGTTCGAGCGTGAAGCAGAGTCGCTGCTCCCGCGCGATCTCGGCGCCGCAACGGACGACGACGCCGACGAGGGCGAACTGCTCGTCGATCCGTGGCGGATCACCGCGCTCACCAAGCCCGCGGGCGACGATGGGCTCGACGCCGACCTCGACCGCATCGCGCGGTTCAACGACGAGCACTCCGACCCGGAGAACGGGCTCGCCGTGGTTGACGCGATCGAACTCAAGGGCGACTCCGCCGCGAGCATCGAGCGCGCGGTCGAGGCGATCCCGCCCGACTATCAGGCGTTCTTCGAGATGCCGTGGAGCGTGCCCGACATCCGCGGCATGGTCGCCGCCGTCGCGGGCGAGGGTCTGGGCGCGAAGGTGCGCACCGGCGGCATGTCGCCCGACCTTTTCCCGCCGAGCGAAGCGCTGGCGCGCTTCATCCGCGCGTGCGCGATGGCGGAGATCCCGATGAAGGCGACCGCCGGGCTTCACCACCCGATCCGGCACTTCAACGAGGGCCAGAAGGTCACCATGCACGGGTTCGTGAATGTGATCATGGCCTCGGCGCTCGCGCTCACCCAGCGCGCCGACGAGGCGACGCTCACGAGGGTGCTCGAAGAGACCGACGCCAAGGCGTTCGTGTTCAGCGACGAGGCGATCTCGTGGCGCGACGCGAAGGTCTCGCTCGACCAGTTGGAGCGGACCCGCGAGCGGTTCTTCGTCTCCATCGGGTCGTGCTCGATCGACGAGCCCACCGACGACCTCAAGGCGATGGGCCTGCTCGATGTCGCGATCTGACCGTTCGCCCGCGTGAGCGGGGGGACGGCGGGGCCGTTCGCCTCTACCCTCCGGTATGAGCACACCCTTCCCGGCCAGCGACCCGACCACCAACCCTGACCTGCGTTCGTGGGTCGAGAGCGCGAACGACCCACGCGGCGAGTTCCCCATCCAGAACCTGCCCTTCGGCGTCTTCCGGCGCAAGGGATCGAACGAGGACGCGCGCGTCGGCGTGGCGATCGGCGATTCCGTGCTCGACCTGGCCGCCCTCCACGACGCCAAGATGTTCTCGGCCACCCCGGTCGGCGACGAGAATGTCTTTGCGCGCGACGCGCTCAACGACTTCATGGAACTCGGCCGCCCCGCGTGGCGCGCGACCCGCGAGCGTGTGAGCGAACTGCTCACCGAAGACAACACCGCCATCCGCTCGAACACTGAGTTGCTTGCCAAGGCGCTCGTTCCGATGAGCAAGGTCGAGATGCTGATGCCCGCGAAGGTCGGCGACTACACCGACTTCTACGCGAGCGTTCACCACGCGACGAACGTCGGATCGATGTTCCGCCCCGACAACCCGCTGCTCCCGAACTACAAGCATGTGCCCATCGGGTACCA
The DNA here is from genome assembly GCA_964350875.1 of uncultured Phycisphaeraceae bacterium. GTDB lineage: Bacteria > Planctomycetota > Phycisphaerae > Phycisphaerales > UBA1924 > JAHBXC01. The sequence continues at coordinate 12,777 of CAYGLT010000066.1, forward strand.
CGGCCGCGCGAGTTCGCTCGTCCCCAGCGGCGCGCCCGTGAAGCGTCCGAGCGGCCAGACGAAGGCCGACGAAGCGAGCGACCCGGTGTACGGGCCTTCGCGACTGCTCGACTACGAACTGGAGATGGGCTTCTTCGTGGGCAAGGGCAACGACATCGGGACGACGATCCCGATCGACCAGGCGCAGGAGCGCATCTTCGGGCTCGCGCTGGTGAACGACTGGTCGGCGCGCGACATGCAGAAGTGGGAGTACCAGCCGCTCGGCCCGTTCCTCGCGAAGAGTTTCGCGACGACGGTTGCGCCGTGGGTCGTGTCGCTCGACGCGCTGGCGCCGTTCCGCGTCGCGGGGCCGATGCGTTTCGAGGGCGATCCCCAGCCGCTCGCGTACCTGCGCCCGAGCGATCCCTCGGCCGCGTGGGGGCTGGACATCACGGTCGAGGTGTGGCTGCGCAGCGCGAAGATGCGCGAGGAGGGCGTGCCCGAGATGCTCGTCAGCCGCGGCTCGTTCAAGCACATGTTCTGGACGATCACCCAGATGCTCACCCACCACGCGAGCAACGGGTGCAACATGCGCGCGGGCGACCTGCTGGCGTCGGGCACGATCAGCGGCCCCGAGCCCGACTCGCGCGGCTGCCTGCTCGAGCGAACCTGGCGGGGCACCGAGCCGATGAAACTCCCCACGGGCGAAGAGCGCAAGTTCCTCGCCGACGGCGACGAGGTCATCGTGCGCGGCTATTGCCTGAAGGAAGGCGCACGCAGGATCGGTCTGGGCGAGTGCCGCGGGATCATCGCGCCGGCGAGTGC
>CAYGLT010000067.1:0-13553 GCA_964350875.1 uncultured Phycisphaeraceae bacterium
GAGAGGGTGGCGACGGAGTCGCCGGGTGAGGGCAGAGCGCCCTTTCGCGTATTCACGACCTGATCAGAGCCCGGGGCGCAAGCACCGGGCGCGGACGCGCCGAGATCGGCTGCGCCGCGTTCTTCCGAACGCGGCTCTGTTCATTCTGTGGTTGTTACGGCCCCACGAACGCGTCGGCGTCGTGGTCGGGACGCTCGGTCCCGGTGAGCGACGGGCGGTCGAGGCGCGTCAGGCGGTGGGGGAGCCAGATGTTGTCGCCGTTGGGCAGAACGGGCGAGTCGAGGAACGCGACCGATCCGTCGTTGAACAGCACATTCTGGCCGCGACCGGAGTGGTTGCGCGACTGCGCGTTGGGGTCGAACCGCTCGCCGAAGCGTGCCCGCTCGACGATCGGGCTCTTGTCCGCCATCACGACGGTGCGCGCCGAGCCGGTCCACGAGGGACGGGGCCGCGTGGGCAACTGGTAGGAGTACGACACCTCGTCGAAGTGGCGCCAGTCGGTCTGGTCGGGGGCGTGCATGTGCACCGGCGCGCCGGGGCGACCGGAGCACGCGAGGTCCGCGAGTTTCGCGTGACCGGTGCGCGCGAGTTCGAAGAGGTTCGCGCTGTTGGATTGCTTGGGGGTGCCCACATTCCACCACGAGCCGTTGAAGCCCGCCGTCGCGAGAGGAAGTCGCCCGCCGTAGTCCTGCGCGTAGAGCCCGAAGCCGACGCCCGCGTTCTGCATCGTGTTCTGGCACGCCATCATCTTCATGTCTTCGCGTGTGCTCGACACGATGGGCCAGAGCACGGCGAAGCCGAGCATGATCGCCGCGGCCACGGAGACCGCGTCGCGGAACGAGAACCGCGCGAGGGGTGTTTCGTAGCGGTCGGCGATGGCGAAACGGCGCGATCGCTCGTCGGCGTCGATGCGCGACTGGATCATCTGGAGCGTGCGCTCGACGCGTTCGGCGCGCTCCTCGGCGGTGTACGCCGCGGCCCCGTCGATCGACCCCACGAGGTTGGCCGCGCGTGCGGCGCGAGGGGCAAGCGGCGCGGAAACCCGCGAGACATCCCACCCCGCGTCAACGAGTGCGTCGAGCGAGGCGGCGTCTTCGGTGGAGAGGTCGGAAGTGGCCGCGGACGGTGTGCGGGAGATTCGCGCGAGCGTCACGGTCTTCAGCAGTTCGCGACGGCCGGGTTCGGAAAGGTCGGAGAGGCCCGCGTCGAGTTGGTTCAGCAGGGCGAGGGCGCGTCCGGCTCTCGCCTGGAGGTCCGACGGCGTCGCTTCGGGGCGCCAGTCGGCGTCGATCAGGGCGTCGAGCGCGGACGCGTCAAGACCTGAGAGCGACGGGGGGTTGTCCGATGCTTCTGTCACGCTGGCCTCGCAGGGGTGGTGTCCCGGATCGACCCGGGGGATACGGGTCGCGGGACGCGCGGGGGGTTGACGAATCGGTCCTACGCCCGCCGGATCGGCAGGGTTCAGCCGTTCCCGGCGCGTTTTTTCTTCGACTTGCGATCGACGGTCGAATCCTCGCTCGCGTCCTGATTCCCGGACCCTCCCCCGGCGCCCCCGCCCGTGGAGGCGCCCCTCTCACGATCCGGGTCGTACTTGATGGCCCATGCTCGGCCGAAGGCGGCCACGGCGGCGTGGAGGCGGCTCTTCACCGTTCCGAGCGGCACTTCCAGCGATTCGGCGATGTTCGCGTAACTCATCCGCTGGAAGTACGCGAGCAGCAGGATCTCGCGCAGGTGGGGGGGCAGCGAGTCCACGCACTCCTGCACGAGCCGGTCGCGGTCCCGATCGTCGGACGCCGCCCCGGGAGGGGGGACATCCACTTCCATGAGGTCCATGAAGGTGCGCCCGCCCTCGGCGCCCGCGCCCCCGATCGGGGCCGACAGGTCATAGGTGCGGCTGCGCCGGCTCTTGCGAAGAGAGTCGCGCGCCTTGTTGGCCGCGATCGTGAACAGCCACGGCTTGAACCGCCTGCTCACATCGAACGAGTCGGCCGAGAGATGGACCTGCAGAAACGCGTCCTGGAAGACATCCTCCGCGGCCTGACGGTCACCGAGGAAGCGTGTCAGGAACCGCATGAGCGCGTCGTGGTGGCGGTCGATGATCGTGCGCAGCGCGGCGGCGTCGCCCGTGCGATAGTCCTCAAGCAGTTGTTCGTCGGTCCGTTCGTCCGCCACGCGTCCTCGCTACTTCCATCCGTCGGCTCAGACACGACATCGCCGAGAGCATTCGCCATCGGCCCGGCGCATCAGATGATACAACACCGGTGATTCGGGGAGTGTTCGAGCCGGTTCAGGGCCGGAACGAAAAACCCCTCGCGGGTGTGCGAGGGGTTCGTGAAGTCAGGGGATATCGGGCTGCTCAGGCCTTCGCGGCGGCTTGCGGGACCGCCTTGGACGCCTTCACGGCCTTCTCGACGATGGTGTCGAACGCGGCCGGGTCGTGGATCGCGATCTCGGAGAGCATCTTGCGGTTGAGCATGATGCCCGAGTGCTTGAGGCCGTTCATGAACAGCGAGTAGCGCGTGCCGCGCATCCGGCATGCCGCGGTGATGCGGGTGATCCAGAGGGCGCGCATGTTGCGCTTGAGGGCGCGGCGGTCACGCCAGGCGAAACGGCCGGCGCGCATGAGCGCGACCTTGGCCTGCTGGTAGTGACGCGACTTCGTGCCGAAGTAGCCGCGGGCTTCACGGAGCACGCGGTTGTGCTGACGCTTACGGGCAGAGCCCTTGCGAACGCGAGGCATAGGAGAACTCCAGAAACAGTGCCGGACGGGGCGGCCGAACAGTCAGGCCGGTCTTGGTGACCCGGACAGCGGTGCGTGATTCGTGACGGCGATCAGTTCGCGGACGCGGCGGCTTTGCGCTCGGCCTGCATGGCCTTGCGCTCGGCGGGCGACGGGCTGCGCTTGATCGACAGGCGCGGCTGGTTGGCGCCGCGCGTGCGGGTGTGGAGCAGCAGTTCAACGCGCTTCGCTTCGCCGCGAGACATCGTCTTGCTCTTGCGGAAGTCGCGGATCTGCTCGCCCGACTTGTTGCTCTTGAGGTGGCTGCCGCCGCAGGTCTTGTGCTTGACCTTGCCGGTCTTGGTCAACCGGATGCGCTTCAGCAGGCCTTTGTGCGTCTTGTTCTTCGGCATGGGATCGGCTCCGCGGCTGTGCGCGGCTCGGGGCGGCAGGGGGGTGAATCGGGTCGTAGAGCCGTCAACTCGGTCCGGCCGAGCCGGGAGCGACGGTCGGGAGCATAGCCCGCGCGCCCCGGCAAGGTCGAGCGTCGAAACCTCCACGATCTGGCCCGCCCGACGATTCACCCGACCCGCCGACCCTCTATGATGCCCGCGATGCCCGACCGCCGCCTCCCCGGTCCCGCCCAACCCGCCGCCGAACCCGAACACCATCCTTCCGGCGATCCGATGCCGAAGGGTGTGCTCGCGCGCCTCCCGGTGCTCGACACCGGCCGCCGCTTCGCCGCCGAACGGGCCCTCCTCGAGGACTCCGAGAAGAAGGAGAAGTGCGGCGTCTTCGGCGTCTGGGGCGAGCCCGATCCCGCGAACCTTGTTTATGTCGGGCTCTACGCCCTCCAGCACCGCGGCCAGGAATCCGCGGGCATCGCCATCGCCGACGACGAAGGCCTCCGCGCCCACACCGGGATGGGCCTCGTGCCCGAGGTATTCACCCCGCGGCTGCTCCGCGAGTTGGCCGGGCCGACCGTTCGAGGCGGCATCGGCCACAACCGCTATTCCACCGCGGGCGGATCGCTCGCGTGCAACGCGCAGCCCATCCTCGAGAACTTCGTCGGGGGGCAGGTCGCCCTCGCGCACAACGGCAATCTGACCAACGCGTCCGCGATGCGCCGCTTCTACGAAGAGGCCGGGCACATCTTCCACACGCAGAGCGACACCGAGGTGCTGGTCCACCTGCTCGCGTCGCCCCGCCAGCAGAAGACCGCCGATCCCGTCGCCGCGACGCTCCGCCGCGTGCAGGGCGCGTTCAGCGTGCTCTTCCTCTTCAACGACCGCATCGAGGCCGCACGCGATCCCCACGGGTGGCGCCCGCTCGTGCTCGGCGAGACCGCGAACGGCAAGCCGGTCGTCGCCAGCGAGACCGTCGCGCTCGACGCCATCGGCGCGAAGTTCATCCGCGAGGTCGAGCCGGGCGAGATCGTCACACTCTCCGACGAGGGTGTGTCGTCGCGCCGGTTCTCCGAACCCGCCGAGCGCCTCGCGCATTGCGTGTTCGAGCATGTCTATTTCGCCAGCACGGCCAGCGTCGTGTTCGGGCAGACCGTGCAACTTGTCCGCGAACGCTTCGGCGAGCAACTGGCGCGCGAGGCGCCTGCGCCGGGCAAACCCGACTACATCATGCCCATGCCCGACTCGGGCCGCTCCGCCGCGAGCGGGTACTCCCGCGCGTCGGGCATCCCGTACCGCGAGGGCATCGTGCCCAACCGCTATGTCGGGCGCACCTTCATCAAGCCGACCCAGCGCGAACGCGCCGCCGCCGTGCGTCTCAAACTGAATGTCATCGCCGAGATCGTGCGCGGCAAGTCGCTCGTCGTCGTCGACGACTCCATCGTGCGCGGCACGACGACGCGCGCGAAGATGGAACAACTCCGACAGGCCGGCGCGCGCGAGATCCACCTGCGCATCTCGTGCCCGCCCATCCGTCACCCGTGCTTCTTCGGCGTCGACTTTCCCTCGCGCGAGCAACTCGTCGCCCACGAGCGCACCGTCGAGGACATCCGCGCCATGCTGGGCGTCGATTCCCTCGCGTTCCTCTCGATCGAGGGGATGCTCAAGGTCGCCGGAACTCCCGAGGTCCCCGCGTCGCAATACTGCACCGCGTGCTGGTCGGGCGAGTACCGCGTGGACATCGATCACCCGCATGTGCTCGACGCGATCGAGCCGGGGCAACTCAGCCTGCTCTGACGGGCGCGAATCCCTCCGGGTACAGTGGGCGAAGCAAGGGAAACCGTGGCCGCCGACCCGACCTCCATCACGCTCGAACACCCGCCCCGGACCGACCGTGCGCTCGCGAAGCAGCACGACGAGAACTTCCATGTGTTGTCGCGTTTCGTCCCGGAGGCGCTGCGCGATGATTTCGGCGCAGTTTACGCGTTCTGCCGGGGCGCCGACGACATCGCCGACGAGCACGACGGCTCGGAAGAGAGCCGCGAGCGGGCGTTGACGCAACTCGCGGAGTGGGGGGCGCTGGTGGACGAGGCCGCGTCGTTCGCGCGCGGCGAGCGGGAATCGCCTCCGGAGCACGCCGTGTTCGCGCCGCTCGCACACACGATGCGGCGGCGATCGCTCGCGGCGCAGCCGTTCCACGACCTGCTGAGCGCGTTCGAGCAGGACCAGCGCGTGACACGCTATGAGACATGGGAGCAGTTGCTCGACTACTGCGCGCGCAGCGCGAACCCCGTGGGCCGCATCGTGCTGGCGATGATTCATTCAGAGTCTTCTCGCTCGGAAGCGGGTGGCGCGCTCCGCGATCGCGCCGCGATGCTCCTCATGTCCGACGCGGTCTGCACGGCTCTCCAACTCGCGAACTTCTGGCAGGATGTTCGTCGAGACCTGCTCGACCGCGACCGCGTGTATCTCCCGAGCAAGGACACGGGCATCGACGCCGAGGCGCTGCGCCGCTGGGTGGATACCCCGAATGACCCCGCCGCCCGTGTGCCCTACATCCGCGCGATGCATCCGCTCGTTCAACGCACGCGGGAACTCTTTGCGCAGGGCCACGCCCTGCCCGCGATGATCCCGGATCGCGATCTTGGTCGCGTCGTCTCTCTCTTCATCATGGGCGGCGAACGCACGCTCGACAAGATCGAAGCGATCGGCTGCGCCACGCTCTGGTCGCGCCCGTCGCTGAGCAAGGCCGACAAAGCCGCACTGATCCTCCGCGCTCGTTTCGCCGCGGGAGAAGGTGGCCCGAAGGGCCGGGTGAGGGGCGCGTCACCATTCATCGAGCACGCCTTGCGATCCTGCGCGAGGACGACACGCCGCGAGGCGCGGAACTTCTACTACGGGCTCCGGCTGACTCCGGAACCGAAGCGGTCCGCGCTGTACGCGGTGTACGCGTGGATGCGGGACGCGGACGACGACGCAGACGGCGACGACCGCGCGATTCCTTCGACGGAGGTTGCGCTCGCGCGCATCGAACGCCGCCGCGCGCGGCTGCGGTCGCTCATCGAGCATGACAGGCTTGAAACCGCGCACCATTCCTGGGTCGGGCTGGCGTGGGCGCTGCGCGAGTACGGCATCGACCCGGCGGATCTGTACTCGCTCCTCGACGGGCTCGAGAACGACGCGAATCACGCAGGATTCGAGACACGCGACGACCTGCGAGGATATTGCGAGCGTGTCGCAAGCACCGTGGGACGCGTGTGCGTGTCGATCTGGGGAGTCCGCGACGGCGCTGAATCCGCAATCGTCCGCGAGAAAGCGACCGCGCGCGGCGTGGCGTTCCAATTGGTGAACATCCTGCGTGATGTCCGCCGCGACTTCGCCGCGGGACGCGTGTATCTGCCGAGGGAGACACTGGCGCAGTTCGGTGTGGAGGCGAGGGATGTCGCCGAGTGGAAGAGCCCTGACGCGAACGCGGCGCTCGTGGGGGCGATGTGCGCGTGGGCGAGGCGCGAGTTCGCCGTGTCGGACGGCCTTGAAGGGATGATCGACCCCTCGTGCGCCCCATCGATGGCGGCGATGACCGAGATTTACGCGGGCGTGCTCACGCTGATCGAGCGCGACCCGATCCTCGTCGCGTGCGATCCCCGCGCGTCGCTCTCGATCCCCACCAAAATCGCGATCATGGGGCGGGCGGCGTCGTCACGCTTGCGCCGGGCGTCGCGATGACCGCGCCCGATGTCATCGTCGTGGGCGGCGGGATCGCCGGGCTCTCCTGCGCGATGCGTCTCGCGGAGGAAGGGACACGCGTGCTCCTCCTCGAAACACGCAAACGGCTCGGCGGGCGCGCAACATCTTTCACCGACCCTCGCACGGGCGAAACGCTCGACAACTGCCAGCATGTCGCGATGGGATGCTGCGCGAACTACCTGCGATTCTGCTCGCGCCTCGGCGCGGGAGACAAACTCCGCTGGACCGAAACCCTCCATTTCGTGGAGGAGGGCGGCCGCGAGAGCGTGATCAGGCCCGGAGTTCTGCCCGCCCCGTTGCACAGTTCGGGTTCATTCATGGCCGCGAAATTCCTATCCACGGGCGAGAAGCGAGCGATCGGCTCTGGCATGCTCGCCGCGCTGCGCACGGATCGGGACGGGTGGCGCGATCGAACTTTCGCGGCGTGGCTCGAAGCGCACCGACAACCGGCGGGGGCCGTCGAGAAGTTCTGGGCGCCGGTGGTGGTGAGCGCGTGCAATCTTGGAGTGGATCGCGTCGCGGCCGGCGCGGCGTTGCAGGTCTTTCAGGAGGGCTTCCTCGTCAACGCGGGCGCGTCGCGGATCGCGCTCGCCGCGGTCCCCCTCGTCGAGTTGTACGACCCGGCCGAACGCGCGATCGCCGCTTCGGGCGGCGAGGTGCGTCTGGGCGTGAGTGTGTCGTGCGTCGAGGAGCGCCGTGTGTTTCTGGCGTCCGGCGAAGTGATCGACGCCGCGCGGGTGGTGCTCGCGGTTCCGCCGGAGCGGGCGGGGTCGTTGGCGTCGGAATCACTCGCCGCGCGGGACGCCCGGTTCACGGCAATCAGCGCCGTCGAGCACAGTCCGATCCTCGGCGTGCACATCACGCTCGATCGCGAGGTCATGCGTCAGCCCCACGCCGTGCTCGTGTCGCGAGGAACGCAATGGGTGTTCAACAAGGGGAAAACACCCGATGGGGGGCAGCGCCTGCACGCGGTGATCAGCGCGGCCGACGAGTGGATGGCGCTCGGGGAGCGGGTCATTGTCGACCGTGTGATGCGCGACATCGTTGCGTGCTTTCCGCTCGTGCACGACGCGAGGGTGACGCACGCACGGGCGGTCAAAGAACGACGAGCAACCTTCGCGGCGACGCCTTCGTTCGAGCGAGCACGCCCGGGCGCGACGAGCGACGCGTCCTCGCTGATTCTCGCGGGTGATTACACCCGGACCGGCTGGCCCGCGACGATGGAGGGCGCCGTGCGGAGCGGCAACCTCGCTGCCGCGGCGGTGCTGGGCAAAGCACGGTCGTGGGCGCTGGTGGAGCCCGAACCTCCGTCGTGGCTCGCGTCGGTGCTGGGAGGAAGCGGTCTGCGACGGTCGCTGGCGCTCACGAAGTGAGCACGCCCCTGCGCTGCTCGAACATCTTCTCCAGCCGGTCGCGGATGGGTTCGCTCGCCTCGAGCCCAGTCGCGCAGGCGACGAGCATGTCGACAAGGTTGAGGTAATCGTCCTTCGATATGCGCTCGGGCGCGATGATCGCCTTGCCCGCGTCGCCCTTCTCGACGAGGTCGAGATCGCCCATGTTGTGGTAGTTCCCCAGCGGCAGGCACACGCAGGTGGCGTCGTACCCGTACGCGCAGTAGCAGGTCGCTTCGCACGCGCCGCCCGGCATGAGTTTGCGTTGCCATCTGAACGGCCGTTCGCGCTCGGCGTGCTCTTTGGTCAGCGACTCGCACACCTTGGCGACGGCGGCGGTGAGCGTGGGGCTGAAGGTGCTCATCCGGTCGCCCACGCGCACGATCGGGCCTGCGCCGATGGGCGAGTCGTGCGCGAAACTCCGAGAGTTCTCGAGCGCGAGCAGTTTCGCGTTCGTCGGGATGAACCCGTCGCGGCACGCGCCGATGGCGCCGACGAAGCCGGTCTCTTCAGCGCGGGTCATCAGGATGCCGAAGGGCGCGTCGGCGGGCGCTTCGTCCAGCGCGCAGAGCGCCGCCGCGAGGGCCGCGAGGTCATCGCACGCGGGCGTGTTGGCGATTCCTTCGTCGTCGATCGAAGGCGCGGGGAGTTCCCACACGCCCAGGTCGCCTGCCTGCGCATCGCCGATTCGCTCGCAGGACGCGATGCACGCACGCTGGCCTGTCGTCTCGCCTGCGGGTTCGGCGGAAACGATCCGCGCCGGGACCGGGCCGCGCTCGGTGTGGATCGTCAGCGGAGGGCGGTTGTCGAAGTACTCCTGACGCACCCCGCCGCGGAACGAGAGTTCGATGTGGCCTGCTTCGAGGCCCTCGCCCGTCACGCGCTCCACGACGAACGCGGGGTGATCGAGGTGCGCGGTGAGCAGCACGCTGGGCGTGGTCGCGGTGTCGAGCGATGTCGGGCGGAGCAGCAGGTTGCCGTGGGTGTCGCGGTCGAGCGTGAAGCGCGGCGAGCGGTCCTTCGTCCACGATTCGATGAAGTCGACGACCCGGTGCTCCTTCCCGGTGGCGGTGGGGATGCCCGTCAGGGCGAGCAGGGTGTCGAGCCGCTTCTGGTCGTTGGCATGCATGACGGATCAAAGGCGAGGGGCGGCGGCCGGGCGACCTACGATGCCAGCCCATGGACGAACGCTCTCCCTTTTCGCCGATTCCCGACATCCTCGACGACCTTCGCGCGGGGCGCATGGTCGTGCTCACCGACGACGAGAACCGTGAGAACGAGGGGGATCTGGTGCTCCCGGCGCAGTTCGTCACGCCCGAATCGGTGAACTTCGCGCTGCGCGTCGCGCGGGGGTATCTGTGTCTCTCACTGACGGACGCCGATTGCGACCGCTTGGACCTGCACCCTCAGAGCGTCGTGAACACCTCGGTGCGCGGGACCCCGTTCACGGTGAGCGTCGATGGCCACCCGAGGCACGGGTTCACGACCGGCGTGAGCGCCGCCGAGCGGGCCAGGACGATCCGCATGATGATCGACGGGAAGTACGGCCCTGAGGACTTCGTGCGTCCGGGGCACATCAACCCGCTCCGTGCGCGCGAGGGCGGCGTGCTGGTGCGCACCGGGCAGACCGAGGGTTCGCTCGACCTGTGCCGCCTCGCCGGGCTTCATCCAAGCGCAATCATCATCGAGATCATGCGCGACGACGGGGAGATGGCCCGTGTTCCCGACCTGATCACGCTGTGCAGGGAGCACGGCCTGAAGATGTGCACTGTCGCGCAGATCATCGAGTGGCGCCTGGCGCGCGAGAGTCTCGTGAAGCGCATCGAGCCCCGCGCGGGCGTGCCCATCAAGACCGAGTTCGGCGAGTTCAACCTCATCGCGTATGACAGTGTTGTTGATGCTCTGCCGCACATCGCGCTCACGCTGGGCGGCGTCGGCGCGCTGGACGGGAAGGGGAATCCGGTCGAGTCGGACGAACCGACGCTCGTGCGCATGCACCGGCGCGATCTGCTGGGCGACATCTTCGGGCTGGTCTCGGGCGGCGGAGAATCGACGAGCGCGACGCTCCGCGAGTCGATGCGCATGATCCAGCAGGAAGGGCGCGGCGCGATCGTGTACCTGCGTCCCGAGGGCGCGCCGGACGAACTCCCCGGCGACGGCTCGCTCAGCCAGCGGCTCCAGCGCATCCGAAGAGGCGCCTACGACCCGGACAGCGCGGACCTCACACACCCCGACTCGCCCGCGGGCGCGGCGATGCCGATGCACAACCGTGAGTACGGCGTGGGGAGCCAGATCCTGCGCGACCTGGGCCTGCGCAAACTGCGTCTGCTGACGAATCACCCCAAGGCGATGCCCGGACTCGACGCGTTCGGGCTCGAGGTTGTCGAGCAGGTCCATATAGGGGCGTGAAGCGTGCGCGTCAGATCGGGCGCCACACGAGGCGGTCGGCCTTGCTGACCCGCGCGTCGATCCCGGGAAGCGTCTGATTCAGCAACTCCGCGAGGCGCGGCATGAACCCGCGCTCGGTGTTCGTGTGCCCCGCGAGGATCACCGAGCACCCTCGTGAGAGCGTCGAGAGCAGGTCGTGGTGTTTCATCTCGCCCGTGACGAACAACTGGCATCCCTCCGCGATGGCGGCGTCCACGAGTTCGGCGCCCGAGCCCGGGCAGACGCCCACGCGGCTGATCTTCTCGTTCGCGCCCGCGTTGGCCGGCGCTTCGGCGAGGCGCACGGAACTCACGGCCAGATAATCGCGCACGCTGGCGGCGATGTCCTCGGCGGTGCGCGCCTGGTCGAGGGTGATGCGCCGGCCGGCGCCGACGCTGCGATCGGCCTTCCCAGCGAGTTCGTACACGTCGTACGCCGGCTCTTCGTACGGGTGGAACGCGCGGAGCGTCTCGACGAGCAGGGGCACGGCGCGCCCGGCGCAGACCATCTCGAGGCGCACTTCGTTGACGCGTTCGAGCCTGCCGCGTTTGCCGACGGCGGGGTTGGAGTTCTCGTTGCCCTGAAAGGTGCCGAAGCCCTCGGATTCGAAGGAACAGAGTTCGTACTCGCCGATGTTCCCGGCGCCCGCGCTGGCGAGGGCCATGCGGATGCGTTCGACCGCGTCGCGCGGGACGAAGGTGACGAACTTGTGGGTCTGGCCGGGCGCCTTGACGGTCGCGGGGATGAGGGCGCGGCGGTCGCCGCCCGTTCCCAGCCCGTCGGCGAGCCAGTCGGCGACGCCTCCTTCGACGGCGTCGATCGCGGTATGGGGGGAGTGGATGGAGATGCCCGCTTCGAGGCAGCGCATGATCGTGCGGCCGCGCGAGGTCTCGGGCGTGATGCGCTTGATGGGCGAGAACAGCGCCGGGTGGTAGGCGACGATGGCGCCCGCCTCGATCGAGAGCGCCTCGGCCAGCACCGAGGGGGTCAGGTCGATGGTGACGAGCGTCGGGCCCTCGATGTCCCGCTCGGGGTCACCGGCGAGCAGGCCGACATTGTCCCAGGGCTCGGCGAGCGACAGGGGGGCGATCGTGTCGAGCGCGGCGGTCAGGTCCCCGACTTTCATCCGAACCTCCTTTTGAGGGCCTGACTCTAGCGGATTCTTCACGCTCGGCGAACGCGCGGGCGGGGGTTTCTGTAGACTCGGGCGATATGTCGAAGCGCACCACCGGAAAGGAATCCGTTCGCACCGCCGGCGCCGCCAAGGAGAAGCGAGACACGCCGAAGAAGACGACACGCACGGACGAGCAGCGGCTGCGGAAGTCCGCCCCCAGCGCCGACAAGGGGACGGGCATCAAGACCTACATCCTCGACACCAATGTGCTGCTCCACAACCCCACGGCGCTCTTCGTGTTCGAGGAGAACACGGTGGTCGTTCCGTTCGCGGTGCTCGAAGAACTCGACACTTTCAAGGGCGAGAACAACGACCTTGGGCGCAACGCGCGCCAGTGCATCCGGCACCTCGACGCGCTGCGCCAGAACGGCCGCCTGACCTCGGGCGTGCCGTGGGACACGGTGTACCCGAGCGTGGGGCAGACGGGCATGGTGCGCGTCGAGACCGCGCCGCTGGATCGGCCCGCGCCCCTGCGCACCGAGACGGCGGACAACCGCATCATCGCCGTGGCCTACGCGTGCAAGCAGCGCGGCGAGCGCGCCGTGTTCGTGAGCAAGGACATCAACGCGCGACTCAAGGCCGACGCGCTGGACATCGGCGCCGAGGACTTCGAGAACCAGAAGGTCGACGCTGACCGGCTCTACACCGGGTACATCGCGCTCGATGTCCCGGCGAGCATCATCGACGAGTTGTACCGAGAGCGGATGCTCCCGATCAACAAACTCGAGGGCAGCGCGTCGCTCAGCGATGACTCCGGCGCGTTCGCGTTCGCCGATCCCGACGAGGACGACGACGAGCCGGCGTGGGACAAGCGACTCGCGAGCAACCAGTTCGTGATCATGAAGGCGGGGGAGGACGAGTCGCACACCGGGCTGGGCAGGCGCCTCGCGGACACGGATCACATCGTGCCCGTCTCGGCGCCGCGCAAGCCGGTCTTCGGGATCATGGCGCGCAATGTCCAGCAGACGATGGGGCTCGACCTGCTGCTCGACGACGACATCAAACTCATCACCCTGCTCGGCTCGGCGGGCACGGGCAAGACGCTCCTCGCGCTGGCGGCGGGCATGACCAAGGTGTTCCAGGAAGAGCGGTACGAGCGGCTGCTCGTCGCGCGGCCGATCATGCCGCTCGGAAAGGACATCGGCTACCTGCCCGGAGACAAGGACGAGAAACTCTTCGCGTGGATGCAGCCGATCTTCGACAACCTCGAGTACCTGCTCAGCACGCGCGGGTCGCACATGCAACTCCCAGAGAGTTACTCGGCGGACATGCGCATCAAGAAACTCATCGCGGACGGGCGCCTGGTGCTCGAGCCGCTGACCTACATCCGCGGCCGGTCGATCCCTCACCAGTTCATGATCGTGGACGAGGCGCAGAACCTCACGCCGCACGAGGTGAAGACGATCATCTCACGCGTGGGCGAGGGGACGCGATTGATCCTGACGGGCGATGTCGGGCAGATCGACAACCCGTACCTCGACGCGAGCAGCAACGGCTTGAGTTACGCCGTGGAACGGATGAAGGGGCTGGGCGTGGTCGGGCATGTGACGCTGGCGAAGAGCGAGCGTTCGGACCTTGCGTCGCTGGCGACGGAGCGGTTGTGATCAGCGATCGACGATCATCTCTTTGATGTGTTCGGGGAGTGAGTCGTACGGATCGGGCAGCGGCTTGTCGTTGATGAGCGCCTCGGC
>CAYGLT010000068.1:0-1485 GCA_964350875.1 uncultured Phycisphaeraceae bacterium
ACATCGCGGGCATCGTGAAGGGCGCCAGCAAGGGCGAGGGGCTGGGCAACAAGTTCCTGTCGCACATCCGCGAGGTGGACGCGATCCTGCATGTCGTGCGCTGCTTCGAGAAGGTCGCGGGCGACGACATCACCCATGTGGACGGCACGATCGACCCGATGCGCGACATCGAGACGATCGAGATGGAACTGATCCTCGCGGACCTCGAGACCATCGAGAGCGCGCTGCCCAAGGCCGAACGCGCCGCGCGGAGCAAGGACGCCGACGCGATCGAGCGGCTCGAAGTGCTGAAGAAGCTCCAGCCGCCGCTTGCTGAGGGGATCCCCGCGCGCAAGGCGCTGGTGGACGATCCCGAGATGCTGGAGGCCGCGAAGCGCCTGGGCATGCTGAGCGCGAAGCGTGTGCTCTATGTGATGAATGTGAGCGAGGACGATGTCGAGGGCAAGGGCCCGCTGGCGATGAAGGTGCGCGAGCACGCCGAGCGCGAGGGCATGGAAGCCGTGCCGGTGTGCGCGAAGATCGAGAGCGAACTCTCGGAACTCGACGAGGCCGACAAGCAGGAGATGCTCGAATCGATCGGGCTGACCGAGCCGGCGCTGCACTCGGTCGCGCGTTCGGCGTACCACCTGCTCGGGCTCCAATCGTTCTACACGGCGGGCCCGAAAGAGATCCGCGCGTGGACGGTGAAGCAGGGCGCCAGCGCGCCCGAGGCCGCGGGTGTGATCCATACTGACTTTCAGAAGGGCTTCATCCGCGCGGAGATCTACTCGGTGAGCGACCTGGTTGATCTGAAGAACGAGAAGGCGATCCGCGAGAAGGGCCGCCTGCGCGTCGAAGGGAAGGGCTACATCATGCGCGACGCGGATGTGTGCCACTTCCTGTTCAATGTGTGAGTGAAGAGATCACCGTTTCCGCTCCCTCCCCTGTCGAAGACGGGGGAGGGTTGGGGAGGGGGAGATTGGAAAAAGAAGTAGCCCCCTCCTGACCTCCCCCATCTGACGATGGGGGAGGGAGCAACGCTCACCGCGCCGGGTAGCCCGGGATGTTCAGCCCGAGCGTGATGTCACGCGTCACTTCCAGCACGCTTGCATCATTCCGACTCGGCGTCGTCACGCCCGGCCCGGCGCGCTTCGGGAACGACGCGGCCTGCGCATCGGTCAGTCGCGCATCGTCCGTGAACACCACATCGTCAATGTAGTAAGTGCACCGCCCGGGCTCGATGATGTGCAGGTGGATGTGTTCGGGATCGGGACGACCGGGATAACCGCCCGGACGGATGGTGGCGAACTCGTACGCGCCGTTCCTGTCGGTCTTCGCCCAGGCGCGAAGGTGGCCGTGCCGCGCGGCGGAAGTGTTGCGCAGGTCGGGATCGATCGGGTAGAGCCCGGAGTCATCGGTCTGGTACGCGTACACGACGACGCCTTCGACGGGAGTGTTGCGCGAATCGCGCACCTTGCCGCGCACGATCAGCGGCGTGCCGGGCTC
>CAYGLT010000068.1:1585-13233 GCA_964350875.1 uncultured Phycisphaeraceae bacterium
CGCTCAGCCCTGCGCCGGCTCATCGAAGGTCATCGTCGCCTGCGTGCCGTAGATCGGGTAATCGATGCGGCACCGCGAGCCCACGAACGCCCCGGGGTCCCAGTCCATGCGGGCGCAGACCTCGCGGAGCAGTTCGGCGTAGCGCCGGATCTCGCTGGTGCGCGCGCCGTCCACGCCGCGCGAGAGCGGCGTGAGCGCTTCGAGCGTGTCGAGACGGTCGATGTCGCGCTCGGGGTTGTTCGGATCGGCGATGCCCTCGAACGCGGTGTCGTACACGAAGAGCGATGGTTGCGCGGCGGGCGCGATGCTCGAATGCAGGAACGCGTCGAAGTGCAGCAGCCGCGCGGGCTGCGAGACCTCCGCGAAGACATACATCTTGCGACCCTTCGGACGCGGCCCGCGCTTGAGTTCCGAGCGGTTCACCTCGCCCATCACGACATCGACGCCCGCGCCGGGGCCGAAGCGGTTGCCCGCGAGCGTGTAGTGCACCACCTCGCCCGCGCGGTGGACATCGAGAGCGGGCGTGGGTTTCGAGCAGTACTCGGGGAGCAGAAGACCATCAACATGCTCGACGGGTTCGCCTTCGAGCGTGCGCGGCGTGCGCCCGGCGAGACCGCTCGCGTTCTGCCCGACGCGGCGCGTCGCGAACTTCACCGCGGCGCCCGGAACAAGTCGGCGAAGCCCTTGCAACCCGTTGATCCACACGACATCGAGCAAGTCGGGATCGGTGGGCGACGGCGCGAGGAAGACCGACGCGTACAGCGCGTCGGCGTAGACGCCTTTCAACTGGCTCATCGCCTTTGACGCCGCCTGCTTGCGGCGCAGTTCGAACTCGCGGCGCGCTTCGGGAACCCACGCGGCGAGGATCGAATCGAGCGACGAACGGTCGCCGATCTCCTCGCGGATCAGGTGCTCGAAGCGATCGACCGCGTCGCGCGCGGCCTGGATGCGCTCGCCGTCCACGCCCAGCGACTCGGCGGCGTCGAGCACGCGGCGCAGGGGCTCCGGTCCCGGCGCGCGGTTGACGACGGAGAGCGGGTCCGTCGCGCGGAGCGCCTTGAGCAGGCGGCTCGCGAGGACCTTGTCGATGCCCAGCCGGGTGGCCAACGCCTGGGGTCCCGGGGCGGACGCGGGCCCGGGAAGGGAGTCGAGCACCCCCGACAGGGAGGTGTGCAGGCCGTCTCCCGTTCGCGCGATGACCACCTCCAGGGGCTGTGGATCGTCGGTCTGGACGATTCTGCCTGCGGGGGCGGGAGCGGATTGGGACGCCGAATCGGGCATGGGGGGTCCTGAGAAGGGCTTGACGGGGCTGGCCTTGCGCCTGCCACATCATGACGGAGGGAGGGGCCTGCCGCTAGCCCCTTTCTCAAAAAGTTTCCAAGAAGTTTCCCGGAAACCTTGCGTTCGGGCGTCTGATCTGGCATGATGCTCTCAGGAGCACATTCGTACCCGCCGATCAGCCCGCTCCGTGGGCGCCTCGGCACACACCTAAGGCAGCAGTAGAGGGAAGATCATGAACACCATCCGTTCCGTTTCCGTCGTCGGCGCGCTCGCGCTCGCCGCCACCACCTTCGGCGCCACCACCACCTTCGAGAACGGTCTCGAGGGCTGGGTCGGCCCCAGCGGAGGCGGCGGCGCCACCAGCATCCAGCCCGGAGGCAACCCGGGCAACGCGCTGCGCACCGTCTTCAACGACTTCGGCGTCACCTTCCGCAACAACACCAACACCGACTTCGTGCGCGACCTCTCGTCCTACAACCAAGTGACCTTCTCCGTCGATGTCCGCGTCAACAGCATCTTCTTCTTCTCGCAGGAAGTCAGCCGGCCGTGGCTCGTCGAGTTCCGCGATTTCGACAGCACCGACCCCTTCTACCCCTGGGACTCCGTCTGGTACCTGCTGACTCCGGAACTCTCGCAGGCCAACAACAGCGAGTGGACCACCTTCTCCGTGACCTTCGACGCCACTTCCACCGCGCTCCCGGCCGGGTGGAACGGCTACGGCGCCGAAGACCCCAACACTTTCGAGCCCATCCTCCCCGCGAACCGCTCGTTCACCGACATCATGGGGACCTACGACGAGATCGCGATCACCACCCTGCAGCCCGGCTTCTTCTTCGGGTTCACCGATCACGACCTGCTGCTCGACAACATCACGCTCAACGCCGTCCCCACCCCGGGCGCGGTGACGCTTCTCGGCGCCGCGGGCCTCATCGGTCTCCGCCGCCGTCGCTGATTCGATTTCTCCAGATCAATGAAGCAACGGGATCGCCCCGGCCTTGTCGCCGGGGCGTTTCCGTTTTTCGATCACGCTCACGGCTGTCGGCGCTGGTGAACCAGCAATTCCGGCGCGAGCAGCGGGTTCTCGATCGCACTGCGCGACGCGATGAACACGCAGCGCGTCAGCGCCGCATCGTTCGCGCGACCCGACTCGGTCCAGTCCACCGGGAACTCGCGGTGCGCCGGCTGGGTGCGCACCGTGTACACATGCGCGAAGCGGCGCTTCAGCGCTTCCCACACCCAGGCGCGCGTCGGGCGGCAGCCCTTCCCGGTCAGCGCCTGCGAATGGCTGTGCGCGGGTTCGGGCGTCGGGTGGATCTCCGCGCGATCGCCGCGCGACACGCAGGTCGAGAGCAGGAGCGTCCCGTCGCACAAGGGCGCGATCGCGTCGATCGCCGCGCCCGGGTCGGACAGGTGGTAGAGCAACCCGTAGCAGAACACGACATCGAAGCGCCGCGCGCGGAGTTCGCTCGGCACGGCCGGTGGATCGAGGTCGAACGGCACGACGCGGACATCTTTCGCCTTCGCGAACCGCATGCGCAGGAATTCAATGTTGTCCTCGCGACCTTCTGTGCAGGTCACTTCGCATCCGCGGCTCGCGAAGAAGCCTGTCAGGTCGCCGATCCCCGCGCCCAGTTCGAGCACCGACTTGCCCTCGAGCGGCAGCCCGAGCGATGCGAGGTGCTCGAGACGCCGCGCGTTGAGTTCGAGATAGTGCTCGTCGCGGAAGGCGCGGCGGACATCGGTGGCCTCGGCGGGCGACGATTGGATAGCGGTCGGCATCCCGGAGTTATCGGCCGCCGCTCCCCCGGACTTGAACCCGTCAGCGCATCCGCTCGGCCGAGTAGTTCGGCGATTCCTTCGTGATCGTGATGTCGTGGGGGTGGCTCTCGACCATGCCCGCGCTCGTCGTGCGTACGAACCGCGCGTGCTCGCGGAACTCGTCGACCGTGCGGCAGCCGAGATACCCCATCGAACTCCGCACACCGCCCACCATCTGATACACGAACTCGGCCAGCGTGCCGCGGTACGGCACCATGCCCTCGACGCCCTCGGGCACGAACTTCGGCGCCGCGGCCGTTCCATTGCGCGACTCGGTCATCTTGTCCGCCTGGCCGTAACGGTCCGCCGAGCCCGCGAACATCGCGCCCTCGGAGCCCATGCCGCGATACGTCTTGTAGCGGCGGCCGTGGGAGATCACGACCTCGCCCGGCGACTCTTCGAGGCCCGCGAAGAGCGAGCCCATCATCACCGCGCTGGCGCCGCACGCGAGCGCCTTGGCGATGTCGCCCGACGAACGCACGCCGCCGTCGGCGATGACCGGGATGCCGCGCTTCTCGGCGACCGCGACAGCGTTGCAGATCGCCGTCACCTGGGGAACGCCCACGCCCGTCACGATGCGCGTCGTGCAGATCGAACCCGGGCCGATGCCCACCTTCACCGCATCAGCGCCGGCGTCCATGAGCGCCTCGGCGGCCTCGGCCGTCGCGATGTTGCCCGCGATGATCTGGATGTCGTGCATCTTCTTGATCTCGCGCACGGTCTGGATCACATTCTCGCTGTGCCCGTGCGCCGTATCGACGGTGATCACATCCACGCCCGCCTCGAGCAGCGCTTCAACGCGATCGAACTGGCGCACGCCGACTGCGGCGCCGCAACGCAACCGCCCGCGCTCATCAAGGCACGCGCGGGGGAACTGCTCCTGCCGCTCGATGTCGCGCATCGTGATCAGCCCGGCGAGGTTCCCGTCCTTGTCGAGGAGCGGGAGTTTCTCGACCTTCCCACGGTTCAGGATGGTGTACGCCTGCTCGAGCGTCGCGCCCACGGGCGCGGTCACGAGGTTGGTCTTGGTCATCACCTCTTTGACGGGCGTCTCTTCGTTCTCGATGAACTTGAGATCGCGCCGGGTGAGGATGCCCAGCAGTTTGCCCTTGGTGCGCGCACCGAGCGAGCCGTCCGCCGTCACCGGGAAGCCCGAGAGCCCGAACCTCGCCATTGCGCGGCGAGCGTCCGCCACCGTGTCCTCGGGGCCGAGCGTCACCGGGTCGGTGATGACGCCGTTGGCCGTCCGCTTCACCTTGGCGACCTCGCGGGCCTGGGTCTCGGGGGAGATGTTCTTGTGGATGATCCCGATGCCGCCCTCCTGCGCGAGGGCGATCGCCAGCCGGGCCTCGGTGACGGTGTCCATGGGGGCGGACACGAGGGGGATGTTGAGCCGGATGCCGCGCGTGAGCCGCGTGGAGGTGTCCGAATCGCCCGGGAGCATCGTGGAATGCCGGGGGATCAGCAGGACATCGTCGAAGGTGAGCCCTTCGGCGACGATCTTGGAATTGAGGAGGGTCGCGGGGTCGGTCGCGAGAGAGGGAATCGTTCGGTCCGCCATGGAGTATCTTCCCGCCCCGATGGGTCGGGTCAACGCGGACCCCGGCCCCACGCCCGCGGGCCGCTCAGAAGTCCCGGCCCGTCACGCCCCCGGGGGTGTCGTGGTAGGCCCCGCCGCCCGCGAGGGGGTTGCGGATCCTCATCGCCTTTGAACGATCGCGCAGTGAAGCGGAACCGTCCGCGAAACCCGTGGGCCACTTTGCCGTTCCCTTGGTTTCTGCGGTCAGGTACGACCGGTCGGCGTCGAACGCGAGCACCTTCGACGACGGGTACGCGAGCATCGAGGTGCGCGTCGGCTGGATCAGCGACCAGTCAGCCGGCGCGTTCTCTTCGAGCAACTTCGGCGAAACCATGAACGCGAGCGAGTAGTGGTACGAGACGGCGCTGATCGATCTGCCGCGCGCCCAGAGCGGCCGCGTGTCGTTCTTGTCGGCGAGCGACGGATGACCAGGCGAGAGCCACGACTGGTAGTGCTCGGTCCACGGCGCCACATCGCGCACGAACGCGGGCCAGTACTCGCTCATGAAGATGTAACTCTCGTTCCCGTAGAAGTGATGCCCCGACGCTTCGGATGGCTGTCCATCGGGCGTCCAGATGATCGGGCCGAGCCACACCCCTGGCTCTTCCCGCTCCGCGCGCGGCGGGAAGGGGAAACGGTCGTTGTGGCTCGCCGGGTACGAAAGCAGCGTCTTCACGACCTCGCGGTTGTTGCTGAGCGATACAACTTCCAGCGTCTGCCCCCGCGCACGCCCGAGCAGCGGCACGAGGATGCCGATGAGCAGCCCGATCACGCCCAGCGCGACCAGGACCTCGACGAGCGAGACGCCCCTGCGCTCAGAACGCCGGCGGGACAACGGGGCCTCTCGGGTAGTAGACCGAGCAATCAACAAACCGCCACGCTTCTGATTCGGTGTCGAAGGCATAGACGAACGCAAGGTACACCCCCACTCGTTTGTTGCTGTCCGGGGTCTTCGGATTCGCCGCGAAGCACACTTCGAGGACCTCGCCGTCGAACTGCCACTTCGGATACACGCCGCGCACGGGCGAACGGCCGCTCGTTCCCAGGCGATGATTTCCGTCGTTGTCCGGGATGACCCGCACGACGGAGTGCGAGAGTGAGACGGGCGCGCCGCTCCAGAGTTCCGCCCACCGCGCGTACCGCGCGGGGATCTCGCCGCCGTTGCCTTCCGGGGGCGAGCCGTCCGCGACGCGCACCTCTTCCAGTGTGGGGCCGCTCGGACCCACGGTCATGCGCAGGCGCGCGCGGCTCCGATCAACGATCAGCGCGATGTCGGAATCCGTCAGCGGCCTGGACGGCTCGACCGACGACAACCCTTCGCGGATGAACCCGTCGATGGCGGCGTCGGTGAGTCGCGCGGGGTTGTCTCCCCGCCCGAAGCGCATTTTCTTGTAGGGCGTGAGCCCCTCGGGTGTGTACACCGGCTTGGGCGGATCACGCTCCGGAAGCAGCGCGCGCACACCGACGCCGACGCCGACCAGACACACAACTGCGGCGATGATGGTCACAGGACGCGGACGCATGGATTGCTCTCCGGGAATGACGCGCGGAACACCCGCCGCGTTCCCAAGATAGAGCATCCGCGCGGCGCGTCAACGCGATTCCTTCGTGACGCGCACCGAAACACAATTCTGTGTCAAGCCCGCGTCCAGCCCTTACTTCGCGCGGATCATGTGCACATCCATCTGGGGGAACGGGATGCCGATGCCGGCCTCGTCCAGCGATTCCTTGGCGCGCTGGATGACTTCCTGCTTGCAATCGCCCCACTCGGCGGTCTTGCACCACACGCGCAGGTGCCACACGACGGCGGAATCGCCCAGCGAGTCGAGCCACACCTGGTGCGCCTCGCCTTCGATCTTCTTGGTCACACGCTCGATGGCGCGCTCGAACGCGGCGCGGGTCTCGTCGATGTTCGCGTCGTAGGCAACGCCCACCACAACATCCGCGCGGCGCTTCTCGTGGAAGGTGATGTTCTCGATCGTCTCCCCGAAGATCTTGCTGTTGGGGATGATCAGGCGGCGGTTGTCGAAGGTGTCGACCGTCGTGAAGAACAGTTGGATCTCGTCGACCTTGCACACCACGCCCGCGAGGTTCACCACATCCGCGACCTTGAACGGGCGGAAGATGAGCAACATGATGCCCGCGGCGATGTTCGACAGCGTTCCCTGGAACGCGAGGCCGATCGCCAGACCCAGGGCGCCGATCACGACGGCGAACGACGCGGTCTGGATGCCGAAGATCGAAAGGATCATCAGCACCGAGAGGATGAGGATGCCCCACTTCGCCGCGTTCGAGATGAACTTGGCGAGCGTGATGTCCATCTTCGCGCGGGTCAGCCCCTTGAGCACGACGCGGCGCGCCCACGAGGCGAGCATGAACGCGATAAAGAGAATGACGAGGGCTTTGACCACCGGGATGCCGTACTGCTCGACGAGCAGCATGACCGTCTCGAAGTCGAGACTGCTCCAGTCGATCCCCGACGACTCCTCGGGCGGGGGCGGCTGCGTCTGCGCGACGGCCGCGTTGGCGACATCGGCGGCGGCCTGCGCGGCATCGGCGAACTTCTGCACCGCGTCCTCCATCGCCTTCACGGTTTCTTCCGTGGCCGGGGCGGCCTGCGAGGGGGCGGCGGTCTGCGCGAGCGTCGTGAGCGCGGCGAGCATGTCACTCTCTCCGGGTCGGGGGAATCATGGGTCGGGGAAATCCGCGCGCCGGGGATCATCCCGCCGCGCAGTGAAGGTTCGTTCGATCAGAACTTGTAGACGAGCACCATGAAGTAATCGAAGTCGTTCTCTTTGGCGTTGCCCGGGTCGGAGTCGTACTGGTCTTCCACGCCGAGTTTGAGCGTGAGTTGCGTCTCGGCGTCGATGAGGATCTCCCAGCCGGCGCGGGCGTACGCGCGGAACTCGCCGCCGTCCTCAAGGTTCGGGTAGACCTCGCCCGTGAAGTAGATGCTCTGGCGCTCGGAGAACTTGTGGGTGAAGTCGAGGCCCGCGAGCGCTTCGGGGGTGAACCCGTCGTCGTCGCCGCCCCAGCGCTGGTTGCCGCCGATGCCCGCCCGGAGGACGAGGGTGGTCTCGTCGTTCTTGATCAGGTCGTAGCCCGGGCCGGTGAAACCGGAGAGCCGCGAGTCCCAGTCCTGGAACTCGTCGTACTCGTAGCGCAACTGCGCGAACCAGCGCCACGGGGAATCCGGGAAGAGCCAGTCGTTGCGCCCGTCGACCTCGGTGCGATTCTCGGAGGTCTCGCCGTTGTCCTCGGAGTACTTGTAGACGAAGCGCAGGCGCGTCTCCATCTCCTTGGTGAGGCGCTCGGCGGAGAACCCGGCGCGGAGCGACAGGTTGTCCGTGTTGCCCGAACTGCCGTTGAGACCCGCTTCGATCTGGAAGTCCCAGCCCTGGAAGAAGCCCTTGGGCTCCTCGGGCTCGGGCACGGCTTCTTCGCCCTCGGCGGGGGGCGCCGCGTCCTGGAGAGCGATCTCCGACGCGTTGAAGTTGAGGTTGCTGTTCACATCCTCGAGCGCGGCGAAGGCGCCCGGGGCTGCAAGAGTCATGAACGCGCCGGAGAGGGCGCAAAGAACGATCGGGCGAGGCATAAAGGGTTGCTCCTGCGATGTGCGGCGCGCCGGCACGCCCGGCCGGCGCGGGGAACCAGCGTAGCGACCGCGGCGCACGACGCCACCCATCCGGGGGAATCGGGAGGGAAAAACCGACAAACGATCACCGAACCCGGAATCCGCGTCGCGTGCTCAGCCGACCGCCTTGCGCAGCGCGTCGGCCTTGTCCGTGCGCTCCCAATTGAACGCATCCTTCCCATTCGCAAGGGCTTTCGGATCGCGACCGAAGTGCCCGTGCCGCGCCGTCGGGGCGTAGATCGGCGCCCGCAGGCCCAGCGAATCGATGATCCCGCGAGGGGTCAGCGAGAAGACTTCACGGACCGCCGCGGCGATCTTGTCCTCGTCGTGCTTGTTCGTGCCCTGGCAATCCACCAGCACGCTGGTCGGCTCGGCCACGCCGATCGCGTACGACAACTGCACCTCGCACACATCCGCGAGGTCCGCCGCCACGATGTTCTTCGCGATGTACCGCGCCATGTACGCCGCCGAGCGGTCGACCTTCGTCGGGTCCTTCCCGCTGAACGCCCCGCCGCCGTGACGCCCGCGGCCGCCGTAGGTGTCCACGATGATCTTGCGGCCGGTCAGGCCCACATCGCCGTGAGGCCCGCCGATCTCGAAGCGGCCCGTGGGGTTCACATGCACGGTCACGCCGTCGTGCCACCACTCGCCCAGGACGGGCTTGATGACATGCTCGACGATCTCGCTCTTGAGTTGGGCCTGCTTGTCGTTCCAGCGCTTGTCGTGCTGGGTCGAGAGCACCACGGTGTTCACCCGGTCGGGATGGGCCGTGTTGTCGTGGGAGGGGTACTCGACCGTCACCTGGCTCTTGGCGTCGGGACGCAGGCCGGGGATCGTCCCGTCCACGCGCACCTTCGCCTGGCGCGCGACCAACTGGTGCGCGAGTTCGATCGGCAGGGGCATCATCTGGGGCGTTTCGCGGCAGGCGAAGCCGAACATCATGCCCTGATCGCCCGCGCCGTCCTTGTCCACGCCCATCGCGATGTCCGCGGACTGCTTCTTGATCGCCTGGAGCACCGCCATCGAGTCGGCGTCGAACGCCATCGTCGGGTCGATGTAGCCGATCTCGCGGACCGTGTCGCGCACGATCGTGTCGACATCCACCCAGCCGTCGACCGTCACCTCGCCCGCGATGACCGCCATGCCCGTCGAGACCAGCGTCTCGCACGCCACGCGGGCCATCGGGTCCTCCGCGAGCATCGCGTCCAGAATGGCGTCGGAGATCTGGTCGGCCACCTTGTCGGGGTGACCCATCGAGACGGACTCGGAAGTGAACAGACGACGGGCCATAGGGAACGCTCTCCGCGTGAGGGTCGAATCGGGCGGGGCCGCGCCTTTCCACCGTTCATCCGGATGAACGGGAGAAACGCCGGCGCACGAGTCCGAGGGTAGAGCCGGGACCGCCGACGGGCAAGGCGACGCCTCTCGGGCGGCATGAAACCCGTTTCACGATCACCCCGCGTTTCGCTTCATCCCAACCCGCCATCGTGTCTTCCGTCGAGCGCGTCGCTCGGCAGCCGGTCCGCGTTTGCTCCCCATCCACGCGGCCCGGCTTTTTTTTCGCGCCGACCTCACACTCCCGGCGCGATCCCGGCCCCCCATGCGGCCGAACAATCCTCTGCCGTGCCCCGACGCTTCCCCCATTGCGCCTTCGGCCCCTTCGCCCTCCGGACGATGCTCCGCGCCAAACTCCTCCCGGGGGAGATCGTCGTCGGGTGGGGCTCGGTCGAACGCGCCGCCGTGGGCCCGGCCAAGAGCATCGAACTCGGGCTGGGGATGACGCCCTTCATCGGGCCGATCGTGGTCGCGCTGCTCGCCTCGCCCAAGCACCGCTTCATCGTGCTGACCGATCTGCGCGTGATCGTGCTCGACGCGCGCGTCGGGACGCGCAGGGGCCCCGTCGTCATCGCCGAGACGCCCACCGCCACCATGCGCGTCACCGAGACCGGCCAGCGCCGCGTCTTCCGCGTCGCGCTCGACGGCGTCGACGCGCCGCAGGCCATCGGCGTGCCGAAGCAGAACAGCAAGGCCGCCGACCGCATGCTCGAAGCGCTCATCGTCCTCGCGCGCGACGAGGAAAGCCCTGACACCGACTACTGATTCGGCTCGCGCCGCTGCGCGGCCTCCATCCGCTCGATGACCCGGTTCCCCGCCTCGATGAACCGCGGCTCGTCGCGGATCGAGAACAGATCCGGATCGACCATCGCGTGGGGAAGGTTGTCGTACCCCTCCTCGACGGCGCGCTCCCACGACGCGAGCGCCGCCTCGCGCTCCCCCGCCAGCGCTTCGTAGCACGCCAGGTCGTAGAGCCACTTCGACCGCACGCGCTCGCCCTCCTCGAGATTCTCGATGAACGCGCGCTGGAGCGCGGCGCCGCGCGCGAACGCCTCACGCGCAGACTCCGCCTCGCCGATCCGCGCGCGGATCATCCCAAGCCGGTAGAAGTCCGTCGCGAAGCGGTACCTCGACGACGCGCGCGTCTCGATCTCGTCCACCTCGCGCAGCGCCGCGATCGCTTCCTCCCGATCGCCCGGCGCGTCACGGCGCCAGTGGGCATCGCCCAGCACGCGCAGCGCGAGCGAGCGATCCACCCGCTCGTCCTTGAGCGCCTCGCGCGCCCGCTCGATCGCCTCGTCGTATCGCGCGGCCCGAAGCCGCGACCGGGCCATCCCTAGCGCGGTGGCCTCCTCGCTCACCATCCCCCTGGAGCGGCCCTGCCCGAACCGGCTCCGATCGGGCGGTTCCCACCGCGCGAACACGACGCCCGCGGCGATCACCGCCGCCAACGCCGAGATCCGGATGACCCACTGATGCTTCATGCCGCCTCAGGCCCATTGCCCATTGCCGACTGCCTATTGCCGTTCCTCCTACCCTACCACCCATGCCCGCCGACGAGAACACGAATCCCGCTCCCGCCCGCGTTTCCCGCGCCCCCGACCCGTCCCGCTACCAGCAGGGGCCGCGCGGCACGCGCGACTTCTACCCCCTCGAGATGGCCAAACGCCGCTGGATCGAGCAGCGCTGGCGCAAGGTCGCCACACGCTTCGGCTTCGAGGAGATCGACGGCCCCCGCTTCGAGCACCTCGACACCTACACCGTCAAATCGGGCGAGGGCATCGTCAGCGAGTTGTTCTCCTTCACCCGCGCGGGCGGCGAGACCGAGTTCGCCCTGCGCCCCGAGTTCACGCCCACCCTCGCGCGCATGGCCGCGGCCAAGGCCAACGCGCTCCCCAAGCCCATCAAGTGGTTCAGCGTCGGGCCCTACTTCCGCGCCGAGCGCCCCCAGCGCGGCCGCCTCCGCGAGTTCCTCCAGTGGAATGTCGACATGCTGGGCGA
>CAYGLT010000069.1:0-3241 GCA_964350875.1 uncultured Phycisphaeraceae bacterium
ACGACGGCGGGGAAGCCTCCCGAGAGATCGTCCTGCCGCGGACCACCGCATCCCTTCCCCTCCCCTACCATCGCCCGCAATGAACCACGACCCCGCGGCCATCCTGCGTGAACGCCTCACGGACGCCATCCTCGCCGCCCTCGCCGAGATGGGCGTCGAGCCCCCGAGCGGGGGCGTCGATCCCATCCTCACGCCGTCGCGCCAGCCGAAACTGGGCGATTTCCAATCCAACGCCGCCATGCCGCTCTCGAAGATCGCCGGGAAGAACCCGCGCGAACTCGCGGCGGCGATCGTGAAGAACCTCGATGTCTCGGGCGTGGCCGAGCCGGTCGGCGAGCAGAACATCGCCGGGCCGGGCTTCATCAACCTGTTCCTCTCGAAGGACGCCCTCTCGGGCGCGCTCGAGGCGATGGACTCGAAAGCGCTGGGCATCGCGCCCGCGTCGCCCGCGAGGACCATCGTCGTCGACCTGTGCGGCGTCAACCTCGCCAAGCAGATGCATGTCGGGCACATCCGCTCGACGATCATCGGCGACGCCGTCGCGCGGATCTTCGAGCGCATGGGCCACACCGTGATCCGCCAGAACCACCTGGGCGACTGGGGTCTGCCCATCGCGATGGTCACCGATCGCGTGATGCGCGAGGCGAACGCCGGGCGCATCGATCTCGACACGCTGACGCTCGACGACCTCGACACGCACTACCGGGCCGCGCAGCGCGCGTGCAAGGCCGATGTGCGCGGGCTGGCCGTCGTCAACAAGTTCGACCTCGGACCCAAGGCGCGCGCCGAACTCGAAGAGCAGGTCGCCAGCGCAGAGGACGCGCTCGCGCAGGCCAAGCAGACGCTCATCAAACTCCAGTCGGGCGATCCCGAGACGGTCGCGATCTGGGAGCGACTCGCGCAGATCACGGTGGACGAGTGCGTGCGTGTCTGCGCGCGCATGGGCGTGACCGTGCTCCCCGAGCACACCGCGGGCGAGTCGTCGTACCGCGACGAACTCGCGGGGATCGTCGCCGATCTCGAATCGCGCGGCGTCGCGACCGAGTCCAAGGGCGCGCTGGTCGTCGAACTCACGGATGTCGGCATCGCTGAGCCCTTGCTGATCCGCAAGTCCGACGGCGGGTTCCTGTACGCCACGACCGACCTCGCGGGCATCCGCCGGCGCGTCCAGAAACTCGGCGCCGACGAGGTGGTGTACTGCGTCGATGCGCGCCAGGGCCTGCACTTCAAGCAGGTGTTCGAGGGCGCGCGCAAGGCGGGGTACGCGACGAAGCAGGACGGCTCGGTCGCGCGGCTCGAACACGCCGCGTTCGGCACGATCCTGGGCGAGGACGGCAAGCCCTTCAAGACGCGCTCGGGCGAGAATGTGAAACTCTCCGCGCTGCTCGACGAGGCGGTCGAGCGCGCCGCGCGCGCCGTCGCCGAGCGCAACCCCGACCTCGACAGCGCCGAGATGCTGGAGATCGCGCGGGCCGTGGGCATCGGCGCGATCAAGTACGCGGATCTGTCTGGCGATCGCGTGAAAGACTATGTCTTCGCGTTCGACCGGATGCTCGCGTTCGAGGGCGATACCGGGCCGTACCTTCAGTACGCGCTGGTGCGCATCAAGAGCATCCAGCGCAAGGCGCGCGAGCAGGGAATTCCCGACTGGAGCGACGCCGCGCTGCGCATCGACACGCCCGAGGAGAAGCGGCTCGCGCTGGCCGTGCTGCGCTATCCCTCTATCGTCGAGAGCGCGGGCGAGGCGCTCGAACCCCACCGCCTGTGCGGCTACCTGTACGAACTCGCCGGCGCGTTCAGCAGTTTCTTCACCGCGTGCCCCGTGCTTCAGGCCGAGACCGACGACCTGCGCGCCTCGCGCCTGCGTCTGTGCTCGCTGACCGGCAAGATCCTCGAGGACGGGTTCTCGCTGCTCGGGATCACCGTGCTCGAACGGATGTAAGAAATCCTGCAACAGCGCGCGTGCATTCCTCCGCGAGCCGCTCGTCGGTCCACAGGTCGTTGTGATGGCCGCCTTCGATGACCGCGATCTCGCCGCGCGGGGCCGCGGCCGCGATCGTTTCGCCGTCGGCGCGCGGGCAGACCTCGTCGTCGCTGCCGTGGAGTACGAGCAGCGGGCAGTTGACCTTCTTCGCGTGCGCGGCGCGGTCGAACCCGCCCCTGCCCTTCCACATCGGGCCCATCCCGAACCGCACGCCCAGCGCGGCGAAGGCGAGCGGGCCGACGATTCCCCACGGCATGCGCATCAGCCTCAGCACATTCCGCGCAGGGGTCCACGGCAAGCGGTACGGCGCCTCGGCGATCACGCCGACGACATCGCTCCTCCCCCCCGCCGCGACAACGCTTGTCCCCGCGCCGGCGGACCATCCGAACAGGACGATTCGTTCATCGCCGACTCGTTCAACAAGCGACCGGAGCGCATCAACATCCGCCGTGCCCATGGGCCACCCGCCGAAGATGCCGCGCGGCCAGTTCGGCGCCTCACCCAGACCGGGCGGATCCCACGCGACGATGCGCGACGCGAACGGGACCACGGCGGGCAGCCGCGCAAGGGCGCCGATCCGCGAATCCGCCCACCCGGGCGTGCACACGATCGTCGGGCCCTCGGGATCATCCCCCGGGATGTCCCAGACCGGGAGCGACACGCCGCGCCATTCGAGCGACCACTCGGTGAACTCGCGCGGCGCGGGCAGTTCGCCCGGATCGCCGGGCTGCCCCCGCGCGACGGCGGAGGCGTAGGTCCGGCGCGGCGGCCTGCGGATCCGGCGCGCCGTCCACCACGAGGTCAGCGCGATCGCCACCGCGAGCCCTTGAAGCAGGATGATCGCCAGGCCGGTCCAGTCCATAGCGGGGATTGTTGCACCATCGCGCCGCGCGTGCGCGGCCGCGCGAGATCTCTACACTGAGGGCGTGGCCCGCGAAAGAACAGCACGCTCTCCTGCTGAAGTGATCGCGAGACGCCGCGCGTTCACGGAGAAGCACGCGGTACTGCTCACGGCGCTCTGCGCGGTGCTCTTGACCGTCGTACTGTTGCTGTCGTGGAGCGGCGGACTGGTCAAGTCGTTCGTCGTGGCGTTTCTGTTGTTCCAAGCAGCAACTTTCGCCGCACCCAAGCCCAAAATGGCGGCGCTCGTGTTCGCGGTGTGCCTGATGCCGCTCTATCTGTGGCGCCACCGGTGGATGGTCGATGTCACCTTTCCCGGAATGATCGGCGTGGCGATGGTCGTCGCCGGGCACTACG